>CAZWRK010000045.1:0-32932 GCA_964635875.1 uncultured Aquaspirillum sp. | reverse complement strand
TACGCAATCCCACCGCCCGAACCGCCCATCGTGAACGACGGACGAATCAGAGTTGGAAAGCCGACCTTGGCCTGGGCTTCCAGCGATTCTTCCATGGTGTGGCAAACGAAAGAAAGCGGGCAGGAGAGACCAATTTTGGCCATAGCTTCTTTGAAGCGGCCACGGTCTTCGGCTTTGTCGATCGCATCTTCGGTCGCGCCGATCAGCTCGACATTGTATTTTTCCAGAACGCCATTGCGTGCTAAATCAAGCGCGCAATTGAGCGCGGTTTGCCCACCCATGGTCGGAAGAATGGCATCAGGCCGCTCTTTGGCAATGATTTTTTCGACCATCGGCCAAGTAATCGGCTCGATGTAGGTCACATCCGCCATGTTTGGATCAGTCATAATCGTGGCCGGATTTGAATTGACCAAGATGACTTTGTAACCTTCTTCACGCAAGGCTTTACACGCCTGTGCGCCAGAGTAATCGAATTCACATGCCTGGCCGATGACGATAGGGCCGGCACCAATAATCAGGATGCTCTGGATGTCTGTGCGTTTTGGCATGGACTCACTTCTCGCAGGATTTCAAATATTCGTTTTCAATTAAGACTTGCACTGGCGAGTTTGGCGCCAAAGCCAATAAACATCGCCCCTACGCCGCCACTCATAGACGCCAAGAGCTTACGACGACGGCGCACCGTAGTCGCAATCTTTGCGCCCACTAAAATCAGCGTTGTAAGGTAGGTAAAACTGCAAAGTTGCACAATGCTACCTAGTACAAGAAAAGTCAGTGCCGGATAAGGGTAACCGGGGTCAACAAACTGGATAAAAAAGGACACGAAAAAGAGGATGGCTTTGGGGTTAAGCAAGCTGATGACCAGCGCCTTCCGAAACGGATTTTCTTGGCTAGACAGAATATCAGTAGAACCCGCATCATCTGATTGTGCTAGCGCAGGACTCCGCCATTTTTGCCAAGCCGCGCGGAGCATGTTGAAACCAATCCACGCTAAGTAGGCTGCGCCTGCGTATTTCAACACAAAGAACAGCGCGGGTACGGCCTTGAGCACTGCCGCGACCCCCGTCGCAGACAACAGCATTAAAATGGCATCGCCAACAAAAATACCGCAGGCACCACCATACGCGGCTTTTACACCTCGGCGCGCGGCAACAGAGAGCACATAGAGTGAGTTCGGACCAGGCAATAGCACGATCAGAATCGTCCCCACAATGTAGCTCGCTAGATCAGTAACCCCGAACATTCTCTCCCCCTTTTCATTGCCGCGCTTTGATCACAAGGCGCGGCAAATCTCGATTTTATCCGCGCTGACGGTCATCCATCAGGCCGGTAAAGCGATCGAACAGATAGGCGACGTCATGCGGACCTGGGCTCGCTTCAGGGTGACCTTGGAAGCTAAAGGCGGGCTTGTCGGTCAACGCAATCCCTTGCACGGTCTGGTCAAATAACGAGCGATGTGTCACCCGAACATTCTCAGGCAGGCTCGTCTCATCGACTTGGAAGCCATGATTTTGGCTGGTAATCATGACACGACCACTGTCCAAATCTTGAACAGGGTGGTTCGCGCCGTGATGGCCAAACTTCATTTTGCTGGTTTTTCCACCACTCGCCAAGCCGAGTAATTGGTGTCCCAAGCAAATGCCAAAAATCGGCAAGTTAGTCGCCAGCAGTTCGCGAATTGCCGCAATCGCGTAGTCGCACGGCTCGGGATCCCCTGGGCCATTCGACAAAAATACGCCGTCAGGGTTGAGCGCCAAGACCTCTGCAGCAGGTGTTTGAGCGGGAACAACTGTTAAACGGCAGCCACGCTCGGCCAACATCCGCAAGATGTTGTGTTTCACGCCAAAATCATAGGCGACCACGTGATATTTCGCTTCGGTCTGGGCGGTATAACCTGTACCCAGTTTCCATTCGCGGGTATCCCACGGGTAAGACTCTGTGCAGCTCACGACTTTGGCAAGATCTTGCCCAGCCATCGAGCCAAAACCACGCGCCAATTCGATGGCTTTTTGTTCGTCGATGTCCCCAGCCATGATGCAGCCGGGTTGCGCGCCTTTTTCCCGCAAGATGCGAGTCAATTTGCGGGTATCGATATCTGCAATCGCCACGGTGTTATGGCGTTGTAGATACGCAGAAAGCGATTCTTCTGCGCGGAAGTTAGAGTGAAGCAACGGCAAATCACGCACAATCAAGCCCGCAGCAAAAACGCTGTTGGACTCTTTATCTTCATCATTAGCACCCACGTTGCCAATATGAGGATAGGTTAAAGTGACAATTTGTTTGGTATAGGACGGGTCAGTCAGGATTTCCTGATATCCAGTGATGGCGGTATTAAAAACCACCTCACCAACGGTGACGCCGGGCGCACCAATAGAAACACCCTTAAAAAGGGTGCCATCGGCAAGCGCGAGAAGGGCGGGCACAAGGCTCACGAGCAGCTCCTGTCAGGTATGGCAAATCCGGGAGATAGATACGAAGAACGGGACTAGGTGCGATTACACCTGTCCCGTTATTCGTCAAACTTTCCGATTTTAACCGCCCTATGGGGCTGGTGACAATGCGAAAAGTCCGGATATCGATAATTTTTATTTTGCTTTGCAGCAAAAATCACGAAACAAGCAATTGCGCCTGTTCAACTAAGTGACGAATTTTATCAGGAATCGGCACGCTGCTGCCGGTCCGATAATCCACCCAGACTAAGGTCACCTCACCATCAGCATAAACAGTCTCCGGGTCGCCCTGAACAAAAAAGCGATGATGAAGCTTTAAACTCGACCGTCCCATCTTGGCCACTTCAATCGTAATCTCAACGGTCGCGGGGTACACCAGCTCTTTACGGTAATTGCACGCCGTATGCGCAATCACGGGGCCAATCCCTTTTGGATCAATCGGCATCCCCAGCCGGTCTAGCCAATCAATGCGAATTTGCTCAAGGTAGCGAAAATAGTAGGTGTTATTGAGATGCCCGACCGAGTCCATATCGCCCCAACGCATAACGATACTTTCCCGTCCAATTTCTGGATAGTGGTGACTCATGGAATGGATCCCTCATAAAAAACGGGGCGTTTTTACGCCCCGTTTACGTTCACGTCAAAGTTAGAACAACTCTTCTGGCATCGCTAGAACGGACTCTGCGCCACCCAAAATTGCCGATGCCAAACCACCCACTTGCGGCAATAAATGCTCACCATAGAAATGTGCAGTCATCAGCTTGGCATTCAGGAAGTCGGCATCTGCACCCTCTTCTGCCAATTTAGATTGTGCGATCAAGGCCGCACGCGCCATTTGCCAACCACCCAACAAAATCCCCATCAGTTTGAGGAACGGCACCGAGCCTGCCGCTGGTTTTTGCGGATCAGTACCAAAGTTCGCCAAGATGTAGTCCACGCACTCAGAAGCCTGACCGATCGCAGCCACCAAGTTTGCTTGATAACGCGCAAAACGCTCGCCCAAAGTGCTCAATTGCGCAGCAACAGATGTCACATCTTCGAGCACCGCGCGGATAGTCACGCCGTTTTCGCTAAAGGTTTTGCGGCCGATCAAATCAAGTGCCTGAATACCGGTTGTACCTTCGTAGATTGCGGTAATCCGTGCATCGCGGTAGTACTGCGCCGCGCCGGTTTCTCCGATAAAGCCCATCCCGCCATGCACTTGCACACCCAAAGAAGTGATTTCGTTGGCTTGTTCGGTATTCCAACCTTTTACAATCGGAATCAAGAAGTTCACCAGCGCTTGATTACGCGCTTTTTCCTCTGGATTCGGGTGCGTAGCGGCACGATCCATTGCGGTGGCGGTGTAATACGCCAATGCGCGCTGAGCCTCGACTTGCGAACGCATGGTCATTAACATCCGGCGAATGTCAGGATGTTTGATAATCGCGGCACCGGCTGGGTTACTAGAGCCCAGTTCACGCGATTGCACGCGATCACGCGCATACGCAACGGCATGCTGATATGCGCGATCAGAAATCGCCATCCCTTCAACACCCACGCCAAGACGTGCGTGATTCATCATGGTGAACATGTAGCCAAGGCCTTTATTGGCTTCGCCAACCAGATAACCAATACCGCCGCCTTCATCGCCGAAGCTCATCACTGCAGTGGGGCTACCGTGAATGCCAAGCTTGTGCTCAATCGACACACAGCGGGCATCGTTACGTGCGCCAAGACTACCGTCGGCATTCACCAAATATTTCGGCACGATAAACAGTGAAATGCCTTTCACGCCTGCCGGAGCATCCGGCAAACGGGCCAATACGAGATGGATGATGTTCTCAGCCATATCGTGCTCACCCCACGTGATAAAGATTTTTTGCCCTGTGATCAAATAAGACCCGTCGCCATTCGGATTTGGGATGGCTTTGGAACGAATTTGCGCCAGATCCGAACCGGCCTGAGGCTCGGTCAAATTCATGGTGCCAGTCCAAACGCCTTCGCACATTTTCGGCAGATAAATTGCTTTAAGTTCATCAGAAGCGTGATGGTTAATCGCTTCAATCGCACCCAAAGTCAGCAATGGAGCCAAAGAGAACGACAGGTTCGAAGCGCACCACATTTCTTCCGTCGCCATCGCGACCAATGCGGGCAAGCCTTGACCGCCAAATTCGGCCGGTGCACGCAATCCTACCCAGCCAGATTCTTGAAACTGCTGATAGGCTTCTTTAAAGCCTTCAGCAGTGGTCACAGTGTAGTTTTCCCACTTATTGCCTTTGTCGCCTGCCCAGTTGATCGGGGCCAAAACATTTTCTGCAAATTTTGCCGCTTCTTCTGTGATCGCATCGACGAGCTCAACGTTGCAATCTTCGTAGCCCGGCAAGCTGCATACAGCAGACAAATCGGCCAGCTCATTCAGGACAAAACGAATCTCTTTTTGGGGGACTTGATAGCTCATGCTCTATTCCTTATGACTTTGTTATATTCGATACGATGGCGCAAAAAAAGCGGCCTCGTTGAAAATCAGAAGATTCACCTTTTATTCAAAAAGGCATTCTTCAGTCTCAAATCAAGACCGCTTGACCCGTATAACGGGTGCGGCTTACTTAGACAGCTCTGCCATCAATTCCGGCACGACGGTAAACAGATCGCCCACGATGCCGTAATCGGCAACTTGGAAAATCGGAGCTTCTTCGTCTTTGTTGATCGCAACGATGATTTTTGAATCTTTCATCCCTGCCAAGTGCTGAATCGCACCCGAAATACCAACCGCCACATACAGCTGCGGTGCAACGACTTTACCGGTTTGACCCACTTGGTAGTCGTTCGGGGCATAACCCGCATCAACAGCGGCACGAGACGCACCTACCGCAGCACCAATTTTGTCTGCCAACGGTTCAATCACGGCGGTGAACTGCTCGGACGAACCTAGCGCACGACCACCAGACACGATGACTTTAGCGGCAGTCAGTTCTGGACGATCAGACTTGGTCAACTCCGCACCGACGAAGCTCGACAAGCCAGAATCTGCACCAACAGTAACTGCGGTCACCGACGCATCAGCACCTTCTCCGGCCGCTTCAAATGCAGTGGTTCGAACAGTAATGACTTTAACGGCATCCGCAGATTTCACTGTCGCCAAAACATTACCAGCGTAAATCGGGCGCACAAAAGTGTCGGCTGATTCAACTGCGATAATGTCGGAAATTTGCGCGACGTCGAGCAAAGCGGCCACGCGCGGCATCACGTTTTTGCCCGTGGTGGTTGCCGGTGCCAAGACATGGCTATACGCACCAGACTGGCTCACGCTCACAATCACAGGTGCCAAATTTTCAGCCAAAGGATGAGCCAAAGCAGCTGCATCGGCTAGCAGCACTTGGCTTACACCGTCAATTTTTGCGGCAGCGGCCGCAGCGGCGGCGGCATTCGCACCAGCAACTAAAACATGAATATCGCCACCCAGTTTTTTAGCTGCAGTGACCGTGTTCAATGTGCCCGATTTGATCGAGGCATTATCGTGTTCAGCAATAACGAGAATAGCCATGACTTACAGCACCTTTGCTTCGTTTTTCAGTTTAGCCACCAGCTCTGCAGCCGACGCCACTTTGATCCCTGCGGAACGCTTAGCCGGCTCAGCAACGCTCAATGTGGTTAGGCGAGGCGTGATATCCACAGCAAAATCTGCAGGGGTTTTCTTCGCTAACGGCTTTTTCTTCGCGGCCATGATGTTTGGCAGCTTGACATAGCGCGGCTCGTTCAAACGCAAATCGGTTGTCACAACGGCAGGCAATTTCAAAGAAACGGTTTCTAGACCGCCATCAATTTCGCGGGTCACATTTACAGTGCCCTCGGCCAAATCGACTTTAGAAGCAAACGTGCCTTGTGCAATATTCATCAAAGCAGCCAGCATTTGGCCAGTTTGGTTGCAATCATCATCGATGGCTTGTTTGCCAAGAACGATTAATTGGGCTTGCTCTTCCTCTGCGATAGCCTTAAGCAGCTTAGCGACTGCAAGCGGCTCGAGCACGCCATCGGTTTCGACGTGGACTGCACGATCTGCACCCATCGCCAATGCGGTGCGAAGCGTTTCTTCGCATTGCTTCGGTCCCATCGAGACCACCACAATTTCGGTGGCTTTGCCAGCTTCTTTCAAACGAACCGCTTCTTCGACGGCAATTTCATCGAAGGGGTTCATGGACATTTTGGCATTCGCGATATCGACATCCGAGCCATCCGCCTTCACACGGACCTTGACGTTGTAATCGACAACGCGTTTCACAGCGACGAGAACTTTCATAAGCCTCCAGCAGTAGTTTGTTATTGGACCGGCTAGCATACAGCGCCGCCGGTGGTTACGGGGGACTGCGGGGATGTCACCACGCAAATCAAACGAGCGTTTAACTTATACCGCGAAAACACGGAAATGTAAACGGCGTGCTAGATTTCAATTGTTGCCCGCACAGCCAACTTATGGCAAGTCTATGGGTTTAGCTTGCAACAATTGATTACAAATTGCGGAAAATTTGCTTTGTCATCAGTCTGTAAATTGCATTTTTTCCACAGCATACGCACAATGCAAGGGCTTTATTTTGCAATGCAACAAACAGGAGAGTGTGATGACAGTCTATTTTGAAGATTTGCAAGTGGGTCAAAGTGCCGAGTACGCGAAAACCATTACCGAGGCAGACATCTTAATGTTTGCAGCCGTCTCTGGTGACGATAACCCCGTCCACATCAATGCAGAATATGCAGAAAAAACCATGTTTAAGGGCCGTATTGCGCACGGCATGCTAACAGCTAGCTTGGTTTCGACAATTTTAGGAACACGTCTTCCTGGTGAAGGCACCATTTTCCTGTCGAATAGCTGCAAATTTAAAGCACCCGTTCGGATTGGCGAAACTGTCACAGCGCGTGTCACAGTTACCGAAATGGACTCCGCTAAAAAACGCGTCAAATTCGCAACGCAATGCTTGGTCAAAGATAACGTCGTTGTCGAAGGCGAAGCGCTTGTGATTGCTCCAAGTCGAGGCTAAAAATGGACCATCTGACGTTGATACCGGTCACAGATGCATCAGGTGCACTTATTGAACCGGACAAACTCCTTGCTGCAGCGCCGATTCATCGTCAGTTACGCCCGATGCTTCCCGAGCGGCCGGATGCTTATGTCGCCAAAATGCGACGGGTTTTTGCGGGCGGCGCGAGGATGATCGTCGCTTTTTCTGGGGATCATGTTGTCGGCCTCGCCTTGTATCGTGTGTATGAAAATACCTACGAAAACAATCGCCTGTATGTTGATGATTTAGTCACCGATGAGCAACAGCGATCAAAAGGCGTCGGAGCGGCTCTGCTGGCATGGTGTGAAAATGAAGCGCAGACACAGGGCTGCGAGTGGATTGCGCTCGATTCGGCCAGCTGGCGCTCGGCAGCTCATCGTTTTTACTTCCACAAGAACTTCGCAATCAGCTCGTTTCACTTTGTTAAACGGCTCACGAGCGAATAATTTTTGCCGAAAAATGATGCACTGCAAAAAAATGCTACCGGCCCCTTTGGGCGGTAGCATTTTTTATTGCCCATTCGCCAGAATTACAGCTTAACCATTTCCAACTGCCGAATAGAACGCCCTAAAAAGCGCTCACCAATGGTCTGAAAACGTAGCGGAATATCGGTGACGTAATACTGATACGAAGGCTCCTGACGCTGTGGGTTGAGCAAATTCAACCGAGCCAACTGTTGCGCGGCCGCCTCAGCCGTCGTCGTTGCCGAATCGACAATTGACATTTTTCCACCACAGACATCCTGCAGCAGCGGTTTCAATAACGGGTAATGCGTGCATCCCAACACCAGCGTGTCGACATCCTCAACCAAAATCGGGCGTAGGTACTCTTCGGCCGTCAGACGCGTCACAGGATGATCAAGCCATCCCTCTTCGACCAAAGGCACAAACAGAGGACACGCTTGAGAGTACACACGAGCCTCGGCATTTAAGCCATGAATGGCCCGTGCATACGCATTACTATTCACCGTCGTCGGTGTGGCAATCACCGCAATCGAGCCGGTTTGACTTTCGGCAACCGCAGCTTGAGCACCGGCCTCGATCACATCCAATACAGGAATTTCCCCCGCGACCTCTCTCACCACATCTGCAGCCACCGCAGCCATCGTATTGCACGCAATAATGAGCGCCTTCACCTCCCGCTTTAATAAAAACTCAGCAATTTGGCGGGTAAATTGTTCAATGGTCGCGATGGATTTCACGCCATAGGGCACACGAGCGCTATCGCCAAAATAAATAATATCCTCGAAAGGCAGGCGCTCCATCAGCGCCCGCACCACAGTCAAGCCGCCAATACCAGAGTCAAAAACACCGATTGGACGACGGTCGAGAGTTGTCATGTTTACTCAGCTCATTCAAATAAAAACGGCAACAGGACGTTGCCGGACATTACCTGAAATCATAGCACGCCGTGTTGCGCCAGCGCCCACCCGACATGCTCGCGCACCAAGGCTGAAGCATGGTGCCGATGTGCGCTTAAAGCCTGAATGACAGCGACAGAGGTCGGTGCATTCCCCAAGCCTACAGCGACATTGCGTAACCACCGCTCATAACCAATCCGAAAAATAGGACTCCCTGCCATTTTGGCAGCGAAGTCGTGCTCACTCCACGCAAAAAGCTCAACCAACGACACGCGATCTAGCTGATGGCGGACCTGAAAATCTTTTTCGACCGAGAGCTTGGCAAAGCGATTCCACGGGCACACCAATTGGCAATCATCGCAACCATAAATACGATTACCGATGGAGGCGCGCAACGCTTCTGGAATCGAACCAAAATGTTCGATGGTCAAATACGAGATGCAACGCCGAGCATCCACGCGATAGGGTGCAATAATCGCCTGTGTTGGGCAGCAATCGATGCATTGTGTACACCGACCACAGTGCGCAGCAACAGGCGCGTCAGGCGGCAATGGCAAGGTCGTAAAAATTTCCCCCAAAAAGAAAAAAGACCCTTCTTGGCGGTCAATTAACAAGGTATGTTTCCCGCGCCAGCCCAGCCCCGCACCAGATGCTAATTCAACCTCGCGAATTGGAGCGCTATCGGTAAAAACTCGCCATCCAAACACACCCACTTCTTGTTCAATCGCCTCAGCAAGCGCTTTCAACCGTTGCCGCAAAACTTTGTGATAATCTCGCCCGAGGGCATAGCGCGAAATGTAAGCTTGTTTGCCGTCTTCGAGCACCGACCACGCGCGCTCCGGCAACTCACCTAAATACGGCATCCGCACAGAAATAATGCTGAGACACCCTTCAACCAGCTGTGCCGGAGCATCGCGCAACTCGACGTTGCGTGCCATATAGGCCATCTCACCGTGGCAGCCTTGCGCCAACCAATCGTGCAAATCATGCTGTGCACGTGCAGATAGCACTGTCGAACTGATCACTGCTGAGCTAAAACCAAAGGATGAGGCCAAGTCTTTAACTCGGCGAGAGAATCCTAGATAATTAGGGTTTTCTGGATTTATGGTAGACATGCAGACCGTAACAGAGAAATGGGATATAGAACTTGCCGATGAAACTGCCACCCTCACGGCAGGGCATCTTTTGGCAAAGACCCTCCATGCTGGGCTCACGGTTTACCTCATCGGCGAATTGGGTGCAGGCAAAACCACACTGAGCCGAGGAATTCTACGCGGACTTGGCCACGCAGGGCGGGTAAAAAGCCCAACCTACACACTTGTTGAACCCTACACATTTGCCCATTATCAGGCCTATCACTTTGACCTCTACCGCTTTGCCGATCCTAGAGAATGGCTCGATGCCGGTTTTGATGACTATGTCACAGAACACAGCTTATGTTTGATTGAGTGGCCGGATAAGGCCGCCCCTTTAACCCCCGCCGCAGACCTTGAGCTTCACCTGATATTGACAGGTCACGGACGGCGGCTTTGCCTGACCGCGCTCACAAAAGCAGGACACCTATGTCTGACCCAATTTTTGACCCTCGCCGCCGCCAACTCATTCAAGCCGCAGCAGGGAGCTTGCTCTTAGCCGTTTCACCACTTGGCTTGGCTGGCAATGCACGAAGCCAAATTATTGCGATTCGCAGCTGGCCCTCAGCGACTTACACCCGAATCACTCTGGAGGCCAACACAGCGCTCAAATTTAAATATTTCACGATCGCGCGCCCAGAACGCTTAGTGGTAGATATTGAAGGCGTGACGCTCAATGCTGTTCTGCGCGACCTTTCGGACAAGATGATCGACGACGATCCCTATGTCCGTGCGGCGCGGGCTGGCCAGTTCAATCCAACAACGGTACGACTTGTCTTTGACCTTAAAACCGAAGTCAAACCCGAAGTTTTTACCATTGCACCAGTGGCCGAGTATCGGCATCGGCTTGTGATTGATTTATTTCCAAAGCAAAGCAATGACCCTTTGCTTGCCTTGCTGAATGACTTTAACAATGGACGCTTAGACGGCAAAAATGATGCGCCAGCACCGCAGGTAAAAAACGACAAGAACCGTGATGAAGAGCGCACCTCTAATTCCAAAAATAAAACAAAAGAAGCGCGCAGCGGCCGCCCCTTCACCATCATGATCGATCCCGGTCATGGCGGAGAAGACCCCGGCGCAATTGGCCCATCTGGCGCGCAAGAAAAAACCGTCGTACTCGCCATTGCCCGCAAACTTAAAAAAATGGTCGATGGGCACGCCAATATGCGCGCACTCATGACCCGTGACGCCGATATTTTTATCCCACTCGGAGTTCGGGTCGCAAAAGCGCGGCAAGCAAAAGCCGATTTGTTTATTTCGATTCATGCCGATGCGTTTATTCAGGCCAGCGCCAAAGGCTCATCAGTTTTCACCTTGTCCGATAAAGGCGCAAGCAGCACCGCGGCAAAATGGCTGGCTAAAACGCAGAATGACGCGGATCTCGTCGGCGGCGTCAAACTGGACACAAAAGACCGCTACCTCGCACACACTTTGCTTGATCTCACCCAGACAGCAACGCTTAATGACAGCGTTAAGCTTGCGGGATCGGTGCTCAAAGAGCTTGGAGAGGTCAATCGACTACACCGTAATCAGGTTGAACAAGCCAGCTTTGCCGTACTGAAAGCCCCCGATATCCCTTCGATTCTGGTTGAAACAGCTTTTATTAGTAATCCAGAAGAAGAGGCCCGCTTAATTCATCCGAGCCATCAAGAAAAAATTGCTGATGCTATTTTTTCTGGTTTAAAAAGCTACGCAACCAAAATGCCTCTTTTGGCTAGAAATTAGCCTTTCAGCACACAACAAAAAGCCTACCCATTTGGGTAGGCTTTTTATGCAGAACTCTCAAGCGCAGCTTATTGCGAATCAGGTGAGTCAAATGACGGCGCTTCTGTCACTGGAATGCGATAACCTTCATTCGCCCACTGTCCCAAGTCAATCAACTTGCAGCGCTCAGAGCAAAAAGGGCGATAGGTACTCTGTGAAGACCAAACTACTTCGGCACGGCAGGTCGGGCAATTCACCACAGTCAGTTTCGTTGTCATAGGCGGCAAAAAGTCATCAAAAAAGGAATGTCGCCATCGGCCTGTTTAGCACGCTCCCCGCAAGAAACCGGAGAGGTCAATCGGATATTGATGACATGCTTATTGGCGGACAGCTCGGGTACGAGCTTTAACGTAGGGTCTAAAGAAATCCGGATCAAGTGCACAACTCGCCCGCCCGCCATTTGCTGGAATGCGCCCGCGCGCGCAATTTGCGGGTAAGTCTTGGCGTTGTCGCGTAAAATTTTGAGCAAGACTTGAACGGCACTCCATGCAGGAAATAGCGGCTCACACCACAAGGTCATGTCTGCGCGGCGCTCTTCTGCTGTTTGTTGCATCCAGAAATAATACGACGGTAGATCAAAAGAACATGCGCCATTTGACAAGGCGAGCCGCTGGCGAAGCATCGTCAACCACTCATTGTCTCGGACATGATGACCAAAGCGACCGCTCAATTCACGCAGTTGATTCGCGCTTTCCTCAATCTGGCCAAGCACCTCATCCAACGCGTCTTCTGCGATGATCGGGTTATCGCGCAAAGCCTCTAGTACCCCACGCTGGCGATCTAGCTCTTTCAATAAGTCCATTTTCAAATCTGAGCGTGCACCTAATTCGGCAATCTCAAACATTAAAATCAATGCCGCATGATGATCAAACGTATCATCATGCGACTGAAACACGGCCATCCGCTGAAAAAGGTCTTCAAGACGCAACAATGTCCGGACACGTTCGGTAAGGGGAAACTCAAAGCTAATCACAAGTGTTCACGGAATTCACGAAAATTGACAAAACTCACTGGCCAGCAGATGAGGATAAAGACGAATAGTAGCGATGTTTCTCTGTCACTTGAAGGGAAAGATCATCAAAAGTTCCAGAATTATCAATCACGTCATGACAGTGCGCTAAACGGTGTGCGCGCGAGCACTGGGATTGCATGATTGCAGTAATTTGCGCTGCAGGGAGCGCACTGCGTGCCTGCACACGCTGAACTTGCACAGACTCAGGGCAATCTACAACCAAGACACGATCGACTAGCGACAGAAAATGACGGTGCTCAAACAAGAGAGGAACCGCGACCACTGCATATCCATCCGAAATTTGCTGAATCTGACGCTGGCTCTCAGCCAAAATCATAGGATGTAAAATAGACTCTAGCTGCTGACGTAAAGCTGGTCGCTCAAAAACCCACTGCCGCATCAAAGCACGATTCATCGCGCCATCATCGCCAATCGCTTGTACGCCAAACGCTTCAATCAAAGCAGGAACAGCGGCCCCCTGTGCTTGCGTCAACTGATGTGCGATCACATCAGTATCAACAATCGGCACACCGTACTCAGCAAACTGCGCACTGACAGCACTTTTCCCGCTACCAATACCACCCGTCAACCCAATCAGCAAAGGAGCGTTAGCCAAGCCATACCTCCAGCCATGAATATCCCATGAAATAGGTCACACAACCTGCAAAAGCCAGCCACGGCCCAAACGGAAAAGTCGCTTGGGCATCTGCTGTGCGTGACGTGCGTATTTTTTGAATAAGACCGTGCAAAACACCACCACCCGCAGCAATCAAAAGAATTTCTGGCAGTGCCGCCCACCCAAACCAGGCGCCTAAAGCAGCAAATAATTTAAAGTCACCGAAACCCATGCCTTCTTTTCCGGTCGCCCATTTAAACCCCCAAAAGACCGACCAAAATAGAACATAGGCAAGCACTGCACCCAGCACCGCATCAGCAACCGGAATATGTGCCGTCCAGACATGAAACAACAACCCTGCCCATACAAGTGGCAAAGTTAAACAATCAGGCAAAAGACGCGTTTCCCAATCAATCGCGGCCAGAATGAGCAAGCTCCAGCAGAGCACAAGCCCGCCCCAAGCCATCTCGGTCGGACCAAAGCGCCAGAACAGCCCCGCAGTCAACAAGGACGCGCAAAGCTCAACGAGCGGATAACGCCATGGAATCCGCGCTGAACAGTGATGACATCGCCCCTGCAAAAAAATAAAACTAAATAGTGGGATATTTTCCCAGGCAGCCAACGGATGGCCACACGCGGGGCAATGCGAATGCGGAAAAGCCAAATTAAAATGTGGCGCGGGTTCCACTGGCAATTCTAAATAAATAGCACTTTCTTGCCGCCAGCCCGCCGCCAACATTTTAGGCAAACGCACAATAATGACATTAAAAAAACTGCCAAAAATCAAACCAAATAAAGCGCCGAGCGCCACGACCATCGGATCGCTCATGTTTTTTTATTCGAAAGTGTCAAGCGAACACGCTTCACACTCCGCTCTTGCGTTTGCAGAATTTCAAACACACATCCCGCCAGTTTAAAGCAGGTCCCCACTTCTGGAATATCCTGAAAATACTCCACAATCAGACCATTTAATGTTTTGGGCCCATCAATTGGGAATTGAACCCCAAGCAAGCGATTGAGTTCACGCAAACTGGCAACGCCATCCACCTCGACCACCCCCTCGCCGCGGCGCAGTAGATGAATCGCGTGTGCAGGCGCTCCAGTCGTAAACTCGCCCACCACTTGTTCCAAAATATCCTCTAAAGTCACCAACCCCTTCATTTCGCCATATTCATCCACCACGATTGCAATACGTCGGTGGTTTTCTTGAAAAGCTTGGAGTTGCGCAAACAAGGGCGTTCCGGCAGGAATAAAGTAAGGCGGTCGCAAAATACTTCTGAGCGCATCCACTTCCCCTAGGCTCTCCCCTAGATGTAGCACTTTTCGCGTGTGCAAAATCCCCACGACATTGTCGTGCGAACCCTCACAAACCGGAAGACGAGTGTGATGACTGGTGCGAAGTTGCAGTTCGATTTCATCAAGTGGGGTGCTGAAATCAATCATCTCTATTTGACGTCGAGGAACCATCACATCATCTACGGTGAGATTTTGTAACTCGAACAAATTCAGCAAGATGCTTTGATGATTTTTTTCAACAAACTGACTGGATTCCAAAACCAGAACGCGAAGTTCTTCGGGGGTCAAGGTCATCACTTCGGAGGATTGGCGCACACGCAACAAGCGAATCAAGCCATTCACAAACAAATTCACGAGCCAAATGACGGGATAAAAGAGCCGTAATAGCAGAGCCAATGGATAACTAACAATGACCGAAACACGGTCAGGGTGTGTCGCCGCAATCACTTTAGGCGTTGCCTCAGAAAAAATGAGAATGGCAAAGGTCACTAAAATAGTCGCGATACCAAGTGCAGCCTGATTTTGCCCAACCAAGCGGAACGTGATGACAGTTGCTAGAGAGGCCGAAGCAGAGTTAACAAGGTTATTGCCTAATAAAATCGTGCCCAGCATTTTATCGGTCTGTGATAGCAGGCTCTGTGCAAGCCGTGCCCCTCGATGGCCATCCGCAGCTAGTTTTTTGAGTCTAAAGCGGTTGGCTGCCATTAAGGCAGTCTCAGACATTGAAAAAAACGCGGAGATCAGAAGTAAAACAACGAGTGCAGCAACCAATGCTGATAAGGGAATAGCGTCCAAGGCCGGATGCAAAATGAAAAAAGACTTATGGAGTATCCAGACAGCAGGCAATGCCGTCAAGATTTTCTGCGAACAAAAAAGAAAAAGGCAGCCGAGGCTGCCTTTTCATCTAGATCCTTAAAGGATTAGAAGTTGTGACGCAGACCAACACCCAGGTTGTGCTCTTTGTCATCGTTACCAGCAACTTTGCTATCCCAGTTCACTTGACCGTAAGAAGCGTAAGCAGTGGTACGTTTGCTCAGTGCGTAGTCAGCACCGATCACGAACTGTTTGTAGCCAGAGTTGTTCACGTCTGCGCTACCTACTTTCATGTCCCAACCTTTAACGAAGGACACGCGCGGAGTGATGTTGCCCATAGTGTAGGCAGCAGTCAGAGCCAATTCGCGGGTTTTCACTTCGTCGTTACCTACGAAGCCAGCGCCACCCAAGTAAGTGCCGAAGCCACGTGTGTCTTGGTAGCCCAAAGCAACGTAGATGTTGTTAGCATCGTAACCCGCTTCTACGCGATGCGAAGAAGCTGCTTGATCGCCTTTAACGCCGCCAGCGTCGTTTTGACGCAAGTAGCTGTAGTGCGCGAAGATGCCGTTAGCAGAGTAGCCCAGACCCAAGTTCCACAGGTCTTTGTTGGTTTCGTTGCCAGCAACGGTAGCGCGTGCTTCGTCAGTGCCGTACAGAACGGTTGCGTTGAAGCCAGAGATGTTCGGGCTGTCGTAACGGATAGCGTTGTTTACGCGGCCATCCAGACGTGTGAAGTAGCCCAGACCGTTAACCAGACCTTTGCTGCTGACATACATCCAAGGATCAACTTGTTCCATGTCAGAGTTTTGGTAAGTCGACAGACGACCCAAGCGCACTTTACCGAAGCCACCTTCCAAACCAACAAAGCTGTCGCGGGTTGCGAAGCGGTTGCCAGCAGCATTGTCGTCAAAGCTCAGGCCTTGCTCAACTTGCCAGATAGCTTTCAGGCCGCTACCCAGATCTTCGCTACCTTTGAAACCGATACGGGAAGTATCAGCCATGTCGATACCGGTCACGCGCTGCAGGTCACCGTTGGTCTCGAAGGAGCCACGGCCCAAGTTTTTACCGCTGTTCACTTCAACAGCCATTTTACCGTACAAGGTCACGTCAGCCATTGCTGCGACCGGCAGGGCTGCGATAGCCAGTGCGATCAGTTTTTTCATCATTTAATCCTTAACGTTGTTGAGAACCTACTTACCAAAATAGCGGTAAAAAGGAGCACAAGATTTTTTAAAGCGGACAACACACGCCTTTGCTGCAGGACTATACGGGCTTTCGTTGCAAAAAAGCCAACACCACGCAGACCCACTTTCGTACTGCCCCTAACAACAAAGCAACAACATATTGATTCAAAACAAAAAAACTCACAATATGCAATTGTTGCAAAAAACAGACAGTCTCAAAATTGGCACGGCATTTGTGTTGAAACCGCAACAGTCCCACACATCAAACGGCTAGCAAATAGAATGCCAACCCGATATTAATCCACCTAAATGTGCGCAACACATGCGTAAATGCATGACATTTTAGGCAGACAACACCATCACTGCTTCAGCCTCAACCAACGAGGCACGTGGCAAGCTCGCCACACCGACAGCTGCACGCGCCGGATAAGGCTGAGCAAAATACTGACTCATAATTTCATTAAACGTCGCAAAATTCGCCAAGTCAGTCAGATAAGCATTCAGCTTTACAATGTCTGCCAGTGAACCACCAGCCGCCTCACAGACCGCTTGCAAATTTTTAAAGACTTGATGCGTTTGCTCGGCAAAGCCGCCTTCAACAATTTGCATAGACGCCGGATCCAAAGGAATTTGGCCCGACAAATACACCGTATTACCGGCACGAACTGCTTGAGAATAAGCACCAATTGCTGCGGGAGCCTGTTCAGTATGGATAATGGTTTTGCTCATTAAAACACTCCTTAAAATTAAAGGGCCGGTAAACCAACGCCCAGCGCAGCCTTAACAACTACGCCTCATCACGCAAAAACAAAGTTAACAAATCATTCAAAAACCGCTGCCCTTGGATCGAAGGCTGGATACGATGCACGCTTCGCAGCAGCAAGCCACGGCGCTCCGCTTCGTTCAACTCCTTCAGCACACTCGCTAACGGCAAACCCGTGCGCTCAGCAAATAAGGCCGGTTCAAATCCATCCGTCAGCCGCAGCGCGTTCATCATGAATTCAAATGGCAAAGCCTCTTGACGAATCGCCGACTGCACAGCAACCGGCGACGAGGCCTCGACAGCAGCTAAATAAGCTGCGGGCTGCTTCTCACGCATTTCACGACGAATATGGTCATGAAAAGACAACTTACTGTGCGCCCCCGCCCCGACACCTAAATAGTCGCCAAACATCCAATAATTCAAATTGTGGCGGCTATAGTGGTTCGGCAACGCAAATGCCGACGTCTCATAATGCAAAAAGCCCGCCTCGGCCAAACGCGCTTCAATCGCCTCTTGCATATCCGCCGATACATCATCGTCCGGTAAATTTTGTGGCACATTCACCGCAAAATAGGTATTTGGCTCAATCGTCAGGTGATACGCCGATAGATGCGTCGGCCCAAAACTCAACGCCATTTCGACATCCGCCAAAGCCTGTGCCACCGATTGCGATGGCAAGGCATACATCAAATCCAAATTAAACGTCTCAAAATGCTCGGCCGCCAATCGCGCCGCAGTTTGTGCCTCTTCTCGGCCATGAATCCGCCCAAGGGCGGACAAAAACTGCGGGTCAAAACTCTGCACCCCAATCGACAGCCGATTCACCCCCGCCGCCCGAAAATCACGAAATTTATCCGCCTCTGCCGTGCCCGGATTGGCTTCTAAGGTGATTTCTGCATTGGGATCCATCTTTAAGCGCGCATGCACCGCGTCTAAAAACCGACCAATTTGTGCGGCCGAAAACAAACTTGGCGTGCCACCGCCCATAAAGATCGACGTCACCCGCCGCCCCCAGATGGACGGCAACGCCAACTCAATATCCCGAATCAGCGCATCAACATAACGCACCTCATCGAACCCACCACGCATATCGTGGGAGTTAAAATCGCAATACGGACACTTCCGCACACACCACGGAAAATGCACATACAACGACAACGGCGGTAGTGCATCCAAGTGCCACGCATGCTGACCAGGTAACCCTAAAGAAATCGGCTGCATCGCACGCTTATCCCTGCTGTTTGAGCTGAATCACCAGCTGCTGTAGTGCTTTTGCACGATGGCTCATGGTATTTTTTGCAGCTAGATCCAACTCCGCCGCCGACAGACCAGAAGGCACATCCAAGAAAATAGGATCGTATCCAAATCCACCCGCGCCACGCGGTTCAGGCAAAATCTCGCCCATCCATGTGCCATCGACAATCAAAGGCTGCGGATCATCCGCGCTACGCACCAAGACCAATACGCAGTAGTAATACGCTCGCCGATCAGTGTGATGAGCCATTTCGGCCAACAATTTTTCATTATTGCGCGCATCCGATTTCGGCTCGCCCGCATACCGCGCTGACAACACCCCCGGCGCACCCGCTAAACAACGCACACACAAACCCGAGTCGTCCGCCAATGCAGGCAAACCGGTTAAGCGGCTCGCATGCCGTGCCTTCGTCAACGCATTCTCAACAAAGGTCAAAAAAGGCTCTTCGGCCTCAGGCACATTTAAAGCGCCTTGCGCCACCACCTCATCAATGCCTAGCGGCGCCAATAACGCGGAGAACTCTTTTAACTTGCCCTGATTATTTGAAGCAAGTACCAAACGAGGAAACATGGCTTTATCCTTTTAAGCGCCAAATTTTTAGTGATTTTCCACAAAAGACAATAAAAAACAACGCCCTATATTCGGACGTTGTTTATTAAAAAAGCAAAAACAACCACCATAAAAATACCAAACGCAAACACAGCAAATATGAACCATGCTACGTGGTCACGCTAAACCATCCCGCATCGCCGCCCATGCCCGCATAAAAATCCCACTATCAGCATCTCGTAACTGCGTAGCATCAGACAACACATGCCGGAACCGCCGACCACCAGGCATGCCAGCAGTTAATCCCAACACATGACGCGCAATATCACGCACCTTTCCGCCCTCGGCCAAATGCGCCTCAACATAAGGGACCAACTGCGCCAGCACCCCCTCACGCGACGGCGCAGAAGCCGCAGGGAAGAACTCGGGGTAATACCGAGCATCGGCACCAAAAAAGAGCCATGGGTTGTGATACGCCTCACGACCGATCATCACCCCGTCGACGTGCTGTAGGTGTGTATCGACCTCCGCCCACGTTTTAATGCCGCCGTTGATCAAAATCTCTAGCTGCGGATTGTCCTGCTTCAAGCGATACACATAATCATATTTCAGCGGCGGAATCTCGCGATTTTCTTTCGGCGACAGGCCCTTTAAGATCGCATTTCGCGCATGCACAATAAACGTCGAACAGCCCGCCTCGGCCACTGTACCGACAAATTCAGCGAGGAAATCGTAACTTTCCTCCTGATCGACGCCAATACGATGCTTGACCGTCACCGGCAAGTCGCACTGATCACGCATCGCCCGCACGCCATCGGCCACCAGTGCCGACTCTTTCATTAAACACGCCCCAAATGCCCCACGCTGCACCCGTTCGCTCGGGCATCCGACATTCAGGTTGACCTCGTTATAGCCCCATGCCTGCGCCAATTTAGCGCATTGCGCAAGGTCAGCGGGTTCACTGCCGCCCAATTGCAAGGCAATCGGCTGCTCGGATGGATCAAATCGTAGATGACGCTTCACATCTCCATGCAGCAAGGCGCCCGTTGTCACCATCTCGCTGTAAAGCCAAGTGTGTCGGGAAATCAATCGAAAGAAATAACGGTAATGGCGATCAGTCCAATCCAACATCGGGGCAACAGAGAGACGACGCGGCGGCAGGGCAGAAGAAAGGCAAGTCATAGCAGTCACAACATAAGAAAACAAGAGCGCAATTTTACGCATACATCGCCCAAAAAAACGGACCGATGCGCCGCAAAATCGGTTTGAACGTCGCGCAAGCAACATTGCACATCTCTTGAAAGCGACAAAATCTGTCGCTCGGTGTCGTTATAAAACCGCTGATTGCTTAGTAAGCCCGCTATTTTTAGGAGAAACATCCGATGCCAGTACCCATCCCCCCACGCAAAATCCACTGCCAAGACTGCGATTGGCGCACTGTTCTTCCTGGCAATGAAAGTGATGCGCTAATCAACCCGCGCTCCATCGCCCCCGATCAATGCCCTGAGTGCGGGAGCACTACTTTAAAAACCGCACCCCTCGATATGATGGAAAAGCTGTTTTATGCACTGCGCAATGAGCTGGGTTAGACATGAAAAAAGCCCGATTTCTCGGGCTTTTTTCATGAGCAATCAGCGTTTACTTGCTCAGTAATTCACGGATATCGCGCGCACCCCAATGCGGAAAGTGCTTACGCACCAGCGCATTCAAATCTTGCTCGAACGCCGCCCAGTTGACAGTTGCAGGCACGTCAGTCACAGCGGCTTTCTCCGCCGGTTCACGCACCATTCCCGCGCCGACCGTCACATTACTCAGACGATCGACCACGATAAAGCTACCGGTAGCGCGGCAATCGGTATACGCATCCAACACCACCGCGCTTTCGAGCTCAATCGTCACTTTTGCGATACCGTTCAGCGGCAAGCTATCCACAGCGTGTTGCTCTAGCGTATTCACATCAATCTGATGTTGAATTGCCGTGACACGACCGGCGACAAAGGTTGTCCCGAGCTTGAAATCGTAAACCTTGCCGACTTGCAAGGCGGCTTCGTGCATCCACACCAAATGTGCATCGAACGCCTGACCAATCACGGCTTTTGAATCCGCTGGCACCAACATATCGCCACGAGAAATATCAATCTCTTCGTTCAGCGTAATCGTGACCGCTTGACCTTGTACCGCCTGCGCTAAATCGCCTTCCCAGCACACAATACTTTTTACTGTTGCGGTTTTACCGGAGGGCAGCGCACGAATCGTTTGGCCGGGCTGAACACAACCCGCCGCGACCGTGCCGCAATAGCCGCGAAAATCAAGGTGTGGGCGATTAACGTACTGCACGGGGAAGCGCAACTCAGACAAAGGATCATCATGGCTAATTTCGACGCTTTCTAGATAATCCAACAGCGTCGGACCGGCATACCACGGCATCGACGGGCTGAGGCTCGCCACGTTATCGCCATTCAATGCTGATAAAGGAATAAAGCGCACATCGGGAATCCCGAGCGACGCGCTAAAGTCGACATAGTCTTGACGAATCCGCTCAAAAACCGACTCATCAAAATCCATCAAGTCCATTTTGTTGACCGCCACAATCACATGGCGAATCCCCAGCAAGCTCACCAAATAGCTATGGCGACGGGTTTGGGTTTGTACGCCGTAACGGGCGTCAATCAAAATAATCGCCAGACTCGCTGTCGATGCGCCGGTTGCCATATTGCGGGTGTACTGCTCGTGCCCCGGGGTGTCAGCAATGATAAATTTGCGCTTGTCGGTCGAGAAGTAGCGGTAAGCAACGTCAATCGTAATGCCTTGTTCACGCTCAGACTGCAGACCATCCACCAGCAAAGCCAAATCTGGCACATCGCCCGTCGTACCATGCACGCGGCTATCACGCGTCACGGCGGCCAATTGGTCTTCGAAAATCGCTTTGGTATCGTGCAATAAACGACCAATAAGGGTTGATTTACCATCATCCACGCTGCCACAGGTAATAAAGCGCAGCAGGTCTTTTTCTTCGTGGCGACGCAAATAGGTTTCGATATCGGTTTTTAATAGATCATTCATAGTTCACTCCGGCCATGCCATCCACGGGCACGGCGTTCAATCATTCTGATAACGGCCAGTCGGCCGTCGGTGCGCGTGGTGTCGCTTAGAAGTACCCTTCGCGCTTTTTCTTTTCCATCGAACCAGCTTGATCATGGTCGATGGCGCGCCCAGAACGTTCGCTGGTAGTCGTGAGCAGCATTTCTTGAATGATCTCAGGCAGGGTATTGGCGGTCGATTCCACCGCACCAGTCAGCGGATAACAGCCCAGCGTCCGGAAGCGGACTTGCTTCATTTCGGGAACTTCGCCTTCTTGTAGCGGCAAACGCTCATCGTCCACCATCAACAACATGCCATCGCGCTCGACGACTGGCCGTTCAGCAGACAGATACAGCGGCACAATCGGGATATTTTCGCGCCAGATGTATTGCCAAATATCCAACTCGGTCCAGTTCGATAGTGGGAACACCCGAATTGACTCGCCTTTATTGACGCGGCTGTTATACAGATTCCACAGCTCAGGCCGTTGATTTTTTGGATCCCAGCGGTGGAATTTATCGCGGAACGAGTACACCCGCTCTTTGGCACGCGACTTCTCTTCATCACGGCGTGCACCGCCAAATGCGGCATCAAATTTGTATTTGTCTAAGGCTTGCTTGAGTGCCTGCGTTTTCATTACATCCGTATATTTCGAGCTGCCATGATCAAACGGATTAATGTTGGCTGCGACCCCTTCTTCATTCACATGCACGATCAAATCCATGCCGGCTTCTTTTGCCATTTGGTCACGGAACTGAATCATTTCCTTAAATTTCCATGTGGTGTTCACATGCATCAAAGGAAACGGCGGCGGTGCAGGCCAAAATGCTTTGCGTGCCAAGTGCAACATCACCGACGAATCTTTGCCGATCGAGTACAACATGACGGGGTTTTCAAATTCGGCCACCACTTCACGAATGATGTGAATCGACTCGGCTTCAAGTTGCTTAAGATGGGAAAGACGCTGTGAATTCATTCACTCACTCCGGGGACAGCTGTCCGAGGGACAAACGGTTAATGCAGAGACACGCGGCAGCATGCCAGACAATTTTGTAGGCAGAGGATACCGCGTCTTTATTATCTGCTTTGGTATTTTTGGCTATATGTTATTTCTAAAAGCTATTTAAGAAATGCGATACACATCGCCAAGCTTGATCAATCAATCTGAAACTACGATGCCAACGCCGCTTTTTGCAGCGCGATAATGTCCTGAATACCCGCCTCGGCCAAATCGAGCAGCTGGTTCATCTCTTGGCGCGAAAACGGTACGCCTTCGGCAGTGCCCTGAACCTCCACCAAATGCCCCGCCCCCGTCATCACAACGTTCATATCAGTGTCACAGGCCGAATCCTCGGCATAGTCCAAATCCAATACCGGCATACCTTGGTAAATCCCGACCGAAATCGCGGCGATATGATCCCGAATCGGGCTGTCTTTCAGCAAACCACGCGCGATTAAGTCACTGATCGCATCTTGCACTGCGATAAAAGCACCCGAAATGCTCGCAGTACGCGTACCGCCATCGGCTTGAATCACATCACAATCCACAACAATTTGCCGTTCGCCTAGCGCCTTCAAATCGACCACCGCCCGCAGACTACGGCCAATCAAGCGCTGAATTTCTTGGGTGCGGCCGGATTGCTTACCGCTGGCCGCTTCACGACGCATCCGCGTATGAGTAGAACGCGGCAACATGCCATATTCGGCGGTGATCCAGCCTTGTCCTTTGCCTTTTAAAAAGCTCGGCACGTTTTCTTCGACGCTGGCGGTGCACAACACTTTGGTTTGGCCAAACTCCACTAAAACCGACCCTTCGGCGTGGCAAGTGTAATGACGAGAAAAGGTAATCGGACGCAACGCTTCTGGCGTTCTGTGGCTGGGACGCATGACATTCACCAATCAAAATGAAGGGGATTATAACGAGACAGGCGTCCAAGTTGCCCTTGGGATATTGCGCATGCTCCAGAACGGCTGCGCTAAGCCATTCAATAATGCAAACACAACAGCGTTTATTACAGAAGGTTTTTAATAGCTTAGAACTCTTTGGTTTATGAACTGAAGGGCAAAAATCGCTCTAAAAAATCAAACATTTAAAAGTAATTGATTCACAGCCTATTCTTTTAAGCACCAAAGTCAGCTCCTCCTCCTGTTTGCGCAAAGAACCAATGGCGAAAGCGCAACACCGCCTCGTCATCGGCCATGTCGTCTCGATAGGCCAGATAATGCCTGGTTTCCTCCAAGGCAACTTCCTGTTCCACCGGTTTGACCAAACGCCCCTGTTCGAGCAACGGCTGTACTAAATGGTCAAAACCGAGGGTCACGCCCTGATGATTCAAGGCCATTTGAATCAGCAAATTGTAGTCATTGGCATTGAAATAATGCGGGCCACGCCGCAAGCGCTCGTCCAAATCCAAACGATGAATCGCCAACCACACGCCCCAATCAACGTGCTCGGCCACTTGGGAACGACCGTAGGGGCTGAGGTTGAGCAACACGCCATCGCGCAACCCCTCTAAGGTCTGAATCTCGGGATGCTGTGCCAAATACTCTGGTGTGCAAACAGGATAAATTCGATCAAAAAACAAAGGAACACTGAGATACCTCTCTCTCACCCGCGACATTTTCGTGATGAAAAGATCAGGGTGTATTCCGGGCTCCAACGACAAAAAATTCTGCGTGGTGATCAAGCTCAAATCAATGTCTGGATTCTCAGCAAAAAAACTCGGCAAACGGTGCGACATCCACAAACCTGAAAACGCGGGCGAACAACACAGCGTCAACGTCCGACGATCCGACTCTGTTCCACCGTAATCTTTGCGAATGCGCGTCGCCACTTGCGCGATGTTGATAAACGACAGCTGCGCCGCATCAAAAAAAACTTCGCCCGCCGTGGTCAATTTCACCGAACGTCCCGTTCGCAAAAACAAATCCGTTCCAAGGTGTTCTTCTAATTCACGAATTTGCCGACTGACGGCGGCCTGTGTCACACACAAAGCTTCTGCCGCACGGGTAAAACTTTGATGACGCGCTGCAGCAACGAAGCATTTGACCGCTCTCAAAGACGGCATTTTGCGCAGGGTTTGGTCTGTGGAATTTTGCTTATTCATAACCTGAAGTTATCAATTACCCAGAAAAAAGGTCAATTGTACCAACCTATAAGCATAACTAGACTCCAAACCGTTGGATCAAACAATAATACTGGAGACAAAGAGATGATCAAGGTTGCGTCCACGCCGGCCGATGACGCACGGTGCGGCTGGTTTCACACAAGCCCTCCTCGCAAAGCCAAACCACGCCATTCGGGTGAAAGCAAAGCCCCTTGGGTGATTGTTGGTGCGGGGTTTGTCGGCCTGTCCGCCGCCCGCCAGTTGGCATTGAATTTCCCCGACGACGAAGTGATCTTGGTCGAAGCCCAAGAAGTCGGCTTTGGCACCGCTGGCCGAAACGCCGGTTTTGCCATCGACTTGCCACACGACATTGGCGCGGAAGATTACATCGGCGACATTGGCATCGCCCAAACCACTTTGAAACTCAATTTGATGGGGCAGTCGATTCTTCGCAATTTGGTCGAAGAACACAACATCGACTGCCACATGCGCCCGTCAGGAAAATACCAAGCGGCGGTTGAAGACCGTGGCATTGCGGTGTTGGAAGCCTATCGACGCGGCCTCGACAAACTCGGCCAACCTTACGAAATGATCGAAGGCCGTGATTTGCCCAAACACATCGGCACGTCTTTCTACAAGAAAGCCTTGTTCACACCGGGAACATTTTTGCTGCAACCGTCAGCCTTGGTCAAAGGACTGGCTGACCATCTGCCGCCCAATGTCACTTTGTACGAAAACACCCCCATCACCGCGTTTGAATACGGCCAAAAAATCATTTTGGAGCACCAAAATGGCCGCATCATCGCCGACAAACTCATCCTCGCCAACAACGCCTTTGGCATGCACTTTGGCTTTTTGCAAAGAACCATGCTGCCAATTTTCTTGTACGCCAGCCTGACACGTCCTTTAAGCAGCGACGAACAAGCCCTGCTCGGTGGCAAAGAGTTTTGGGGGGTGATTCCAGCCGACCCCGGTGGCAGCACCATTCGCCGCACCCACGACAACCGAATTTTGGTCAGAAACAGCTTCAGCTTTAACCCTGATGGCCGCCCCAAACCGCACAAATTGCAGCAGTTTATCCAAAACCACCGGCGGTCTTTTGAGCGACGTTTTCCGATGTTGCCCAACGTCGAATTTGACTACACATGGAGCGGCTCCCTCGCCCTCTCGCAAAACCACCAAGGCTTTTTCGGCCAACTCGCGCCCAATGTCTACGGCTCACTGTGCTGCAACGGCTTGGGTGTCACCCGTGGCACGGTCACCGGTGCACTGCTGGCCGATTGGATCGCTGGAAAAAGCAGCGATTTGACCGAGTTTTTGCTCTCCACATCGGGTCCAAGCAAAGCCCCTCCCGAACCTTTCTTGTCCATCGGTGTCAATGCGACGCTGTGGTGGACGCAGAAAAAAGCAGGCATGGAAGCCTAATTCACCGCTTTTTTGTAGAAAAATTTTGTAGAAAAAACCGTTCTCAAAACGGCTCATTAAGAAGTCGAGAGCCCGTGTTTAATGATCGAAGTCTTGTCCACTGTGTGTTTTTCACACCGTGCGGGCGGTCTTCGCTCATTTCACCCGAGTGCAAGGATATTTTTGGATTTTTCCTTGCGCCATAACAGTCCCACATCACGTGGAAAAAGAAGAAAAGACGGAGACACTTATGACAAAACCTCTCTCTATCGAGGACGTTCCTCTCAACAGCTTTCATCAGTTGCTCACCGTTCGCTCCGGCGGCGGTTGGCTCTTGGATGGATATGTATTGAGCATTATTGGCGTGGCGATGGTGCAAATCTCCGCCGCGCTGAATTTGGGCAGTTTTTGGGAAGGCATGGTCGCCTCCTCCGCCCTGATTGGCATCTTTTTTGGTGGCTTTTTGGGCGGTTCCTTGACCAGCATTTTGGGTCGCCAAAAACTGTATTTTGTCGGCCCCAGTATTTTTATCTTGAGTTCTATCGCCCAATTCTGGGCGGATTCTGGCGTAACGTTGTTTGTGCTTCGCTTCATCATCGGCATTGGTGTGGGCTTTGAATACACGGCTGCCGGTGCTTTGTTGGTGGAATTTTTACCCTCCAAACACCGTGGTCCACGTCTCGCCATGTTGACCATTTTGTGGTTTGCAGGTGCGGCATTGGCCTACATCGTGGGCAACATGATCTTGAGCGGCGGCAACCCTGAAGCGTGGCGTTGGGTCTTGGCCAGCCCTGCGGTGATCGGTGCATTGCTGCTGTTGATTCGCATTGGCACACCGGAATCGCCTCGTTGGTTGGTGAGCAAAGGTCGCATGCAAGAAGCCGAACAAGTCATCAAAAAAGTCTACGGTGCGAGCTTCTCTCTGCGCAACTTGCCGGAAGAAACCACCACCCAAAAAGGCTCTCTCGCCACCTTGCTGCGCGCCGGTTACGGCAAACGGATGTTCTTTGTCGCGATGTTCTGGAGCTGCTCGGTTATTCCTGTATTCGCCGTTTACGCCTTTGCCCCAAAAGTTCTGCAAGCCCTGCATTTGAAAGACGAATGGGCGGCTTTTGGTTCGGTTTTCATCACTGTTTTGTTTGTGGTCGGCTGCGTCATCGCCACCAAACTGATCAATGTAATTGGCCGTCGCAGCTTGGTGATTCACAGCTTCCTCTGGTCGGGTTTGGCTTTGTTGGGCTTGGGCGGTTTTGCTGACAGCTCAGAAATGTTGGTGCTCGGTTTGTTCGGTGCTTACGCCGTGTTCATCGGTGGCGCGCAAGTGCTGCAACTGGTTTACCCCAATGAGCTGTTCCCCACGGAAATCCGCTCGCTGGCCGTCGGCATGGGCGCGTCGTTCTCTCGGATTGGCGCAGCCGTGGGCACTTGGTTGGTTCCGATGTCGCTGCAAAGCGTGGGTATTGGCAACACCATGTTTGCCGCTGCAGCCGTGACTTTGGTTGGCTTGTTGGTGTCCGTCGCCCTCGCACCGGAAACCCGTCACCTCAGCTTGCAAGAAGCCGCCTCGCTGAAGCGTTAATTTCCCTCTACAAAAAGGCCGCCGGTGGTTTTTGGCGGCTGCTCGAAACACCGAAAAATGGCTGTTTTTCAGCTTCTCACCGGAGAAAAATCATGAAATTTGAAGGCATCTACACCCCCGCCATCACCCCATTGGACAACGACGGTCAAATCGACAAAACCGCTTTTGCCGAAGTGTTGGAATACCTGATTGACGCCAAAATCCACGGCATCATCATTGGCGGATCAACCGGCGAATACTACGCCCACACCCAACAAGAGCGCCTCGAATTGGCCGCTTTTGCCAAAGAAGTCATCGGCAATCGCTTGCCCTTAATCATTGGCACGGGCGCGGTTCGCACCGAAGATTCCGTGGCATACGCCGCTGCTGCGGCCAAAGACATCAAAGCCGATGCCATTTTGGTCGGTTCGCCGCCCTATGCCTTGCCCACTGAAAAAGAAAATGCCGCCCACGCGCTGGCCGTGGACAAGGCCGCCGGTTTGCCCATCATGCTTTACAACTACCCCGGCCGCATGAGCGTGTCGATGGGACGTGAATTTTTCGACATCGTGACCCAATCCTCGAAAAATTTTGTCGCCATCAAAGAAAGCTCCGGCCAAACGGGACAACTGCACATGTTGGCGCGTGAATATCCAAGCATCGACATTTCTTGCGGCTGGGACGACCAAGCCTTGGAATTCTTTGCGTGGGGCGCGCGCAGCTGGGTGTGTGCCGGTTCCAACTTCATTCCTCACGAACACATCGCACTGTACGAAGCGTGCGTGTTGGAAAACAATTTTGAAAAAGGCCGCCGCATCATGTCCGCGATGTTGCCTTTGATGGACTTCCTCGAAGGTGGAAAATTCGTCCAATCCATCAAACACGGCTCGACTCTGAGTGGCTTGCGCGCCGGTGGCATTCGTGCGCCGTTGCAAGGTTTGGATGACAGCGAAAAAGAAACCCTGCAAGCCATCGTCACCGAACTGAAACGCGAAGTCGCTGCGGTGACCGGAAAGGCGGTGGCTTGATGTCTGCCCCTTTGCTGACAGCGGCGGAATACGCCGAACTGGCCAAAAACATCAAATTGCCCACGCAATCTTTTGTGGACGGCGAGCTTTACACCTCGGGATCGGGTCGGACTTTTCAGACCGTCAACCCGGCCACCGATGCCATTTTGACCGAGATCACTGCTTGCGATGCCCGTGATGTTGATTTTGCCGTGACCAAAGCAAAAGCGGCTTTTGAAGAT
This sequence comes from uncultured Aquaspirillum sp., assembly GCA_964635875.1. Lineage (GTDB taxonomy): Bacteria > Pseudomonadota > Gammaproteobacteria > Burkholderiales > Aquaspirillaceae > CAZWRK01. The sequence goes on along the minus strand of CAZWRK010000045.1, from coordinate 3,299 downwards.
GGACGCTGGCAACACCGCTCACCCAATGAGCGCAAAGCCACGCTGTTGAAATTTGTCGAATTGCTGGAGCAAAACGCCCACGAATTGGCCGTAATGGAAAGCCTCGACAGCGGCAAACCCATTCGCGAATGCCAAAACACCGACATTCCAGAAGCCATTCACACTCTGCGCTGGCACGCCGAATTAATCGACAAAATCTACGACAACACCGCGCCCGTGGGCTCAAACGCGCTGACTTTGGTGGTGCGTGAGCCGATTGGCGTGGTCGGTTTGGTATTGCCGTGGAATTTCCCCTTGCTGATGTTGGCTTGGAAAATTGGCCCTTCTTTGGCGGCGGGTTGTTCGATTGTGGTCAAACCGGCCAAAGAAACATCGTTGACCGCCGTCCGTGTGGCCGAGTTGGCACACCAAGCAGGCGTGCCCGCCGGTGTGTTCAACGTTTTGACCGGTGGCGGCCAAGACGTGGGCGAACCGCTGGGCAGACACCCAGACGTGACCATGGTCAGCTTCACCGGATCGACCGACACAGGCCGCCGGTTCTTGCAATATGCAGCAGATTCAAACCTAAAACGGGTCGTGCTGGAGTGTGGCGGCAAAAACCCTGCGGTGGTGATGAACGATGTCGATGATTTGGGCCTCGTGGCGCAACACATCGTCAATGGCGCCTTTTGGAACATGGGCGAAAACTGCTCGGCGTCTTCTCGTTTGATCGTTCAAGCCGACATCAAAGACGCATTGATGGCACGCATTGGCGAAAAAATGCGCGAATGGAAAATGGGCGATCCGCTCGACCCTGAAAACCGCCTCGGCGCAATGGTCAGCAAAGCGCATTTTGAAAAAGTGCGTTCTTACATCGAACAGGCCAACGCCGAAAAACTGTCGGTGGCTTTTGGTGGCGACACCAAAGGAGGCATTTTTGTGGAACCCACTGTCGTCGATGGCGTGGGTCGAGACAGCCGCCTGTTCCAAGAAGAAATTTTTGGCCCTGTTTTGTCGGTGACCACCTTCAATGACATCGAAGAAGCCATTGCCTTGGCCAACGACTCTGTTTACGGTTTGGCGGCTTCGGTTTACACCAGCAATCTGAAAAAAGCCATTCGCCTGTCGCGTGAAATTCGCGCCGGTGTGGTCACGGTGAATTGCTTTGGCGAAGGCGACATCACCACGCCATTTGGCGGTTACAAAGAATCGGGATTTGGTGGCCGCGACAAGTCGATCTGGGCGCACGACCAATACACCGAGTTAAAAACCATTTGGATTGACGTGTCTTAACCCCACCTTGTCTGACAAAGCTGGGAACTTGCCATGCGTAGACCTTGCCTTTCTTTTGAAAGACAGCGTTTCGCATGGCCTTTTTTATTTCAAATGAGCGCACAAATGGAACGCAAAAACAAAGCAACACTGATCGGGCTTTCAGCCATTTTTTTATGGAGTTCGATTGTCGGTTTGATCAAAGGCGTCAGTGAAAGCCTGGGCGCAACGGGAGGGGCGGCGATGATGTACACCGTGGCTTCTGCGCTGCTGTTGATCACGGTCGGATTTCCCAAACTCAAAGCCTTTTCGCGCGCGTATTTGCTCTGGGGCAGCCTGTTGTTTGTGTCTTACGAACTGTGTTTGTCGCTGTCGATTGGCTACTCCCACAGCGCAAGACAGGCTATTGAAGTCGGCATGGTGAATTATCTTTGGCCGTCTTTTACCATTCTTTCGGCGATTTTGTTCAACAAACAAAAATCCACGCTCTTAATTGTTCCCGGCTTTTTGATCGCTATTCTCGGCATTTGCTGGGTTTTGGGCGGAGATCAAGGCTTGGATGTGGCGAGCATGCTCAGTAATTTGCAACAAAACCCACTCAGCTACGGTTTGGCATTTGCCGGTGCGGTGATTTGGGCGGCGTATTGCACTGTGACCAAGCGATTGGCCGCCGGTCAAAATGGCATCACGCTGTTTTTCATGCTCACCGCGCTGACTTTGTGGGGAAAATACGGCTTTTCGGCCAACCATCCGGCGATGGTTTTCAACGCATCTGCGCTGATTTATTTGGCGTTGGCGGCGTGCGCGATGGGCTTTGGTTACGCCGCTTGGAACGTCGGGATTTTGCATGGCAACGTCACGCTGTTGGCCGGTGCGTCTTATTTTATTCCCGTTTTTTCAGCGGCTTTGGCGGCTGTGCTGCTCAACACACCGCTGCCCACATCATTTTGGCAGGGCGCAGGATTGGTGTGTTTGGGATCGGTTTTGTGTTGGCAAGCCACGCGAGAAAAAGCTTAAAAACAGGACAAGTTAAAAACCACCGGCGGCCTTTTTGCACCTTACATTCAGGCTCAAATGATATAGTGAATTCACACGGATACGTTACACCACGCAGATCCGTGATCACCGATCACATAAGGAAAGCACCATGATTTACAGCATGACTGGATTTGCCTCGATTAGCCGCGAATTTGATGGTGGGGTTTTAACGATGGAGCTGCGCGCAGTGAATCATCGTTATCTTGATTTGCAGCTCCGAATGCCAGAAGAGCTGCGCGTGATGGAGTCCAGCCTACGAGAAAAAATCTCGGCGGTCGTCACGCGCGGTAAGGTTGAATGCCGAATCAACCTCAATCTTTCTGCCGGCAACACACAAACCTTAGAAATGAATCAAGCCCTGCTGCGCAGCCTTGTGCAAGCGGTGCAAACCGTGCAGACCATCGCGCCCAATGCGGCCCCACTCACCGCCAACGAGCTTTTGCGCTGGCCGGGCGTCCTCGCTACGCAAACGCTGAGCAACGAGACTTTAAGTAGCCTCGTCACACAAAGCTTAAGCACTCTACTCGCAGACTTTCAGGCCAGCCGGAATCGAGAAGGAGAAAAGCTCAAAGGCATTTTGTTAGAGCGCCTCGCCGGTATGACCGCGCATATCGAAGCGATTAAGCCAGTCTTGCCCGAAATTTTAAGCAATTGGCAACGCAAACTCGCCGCCCGCCTACAAGAAGCGCTTGGTAGCGCGGATGATGAGCGTGTGAAGCAGGAATTTGCTTTATTTGCGCAAAAAATTGATGTCGACGAGGAGCTATCTCGTCTCTCGACACATATTGCAGAAGTAGGCCGCGTGCTCGAAAAAGGCGGGCAAGTCGGCAAACGCTTAGATTTCTTGATGCAAGAGCTCAACCGCGAAGCCAATACACTGGGTTCAAAATCGGTTGCCGTAGAAACCACCCGCGCTTCGGTTGAATTGAAAGTGCTCATCGAGCAAATGCGGGAACAAGTTCAGAATATTGAGTAGCATTTCACACCATATCACCCCATCGCACAAAACC
>CAZWRK010000044.1:0-33023 GCA_964635875.1 uncultured Aquaspirillum sp. | reverse complement strand
CCCCGCAACACGTCATACCCCAGCTTGCAGATCAGCACCGACGTCAGCACCAAGAACAACACCCGCACAAACCCTGCGCCCCGATGCATCGCCAGCCAACTGCCCGACAACGCGCCCAAAATATTGCACGCGGCCATTGGCAGTGCCAAAGCAAACAACACATTGCCAGTCGGCAAGAAAAAGCCCAAAGCGGCGATATTGGTCGATAAATTCACCACTTTCGCTGCCGCCGACGCATGTAAAAAATCAAACGCAAAAAAACGAATAAACAGAAACATCAAAAAACTGCCCGTACCGGGGCCAAATAAACCATCGTAAAAGCCAATCGCCCCGCCAATCATCAGCCCCTGCAACAGTTCTTTGCGGCCAATCTGAACCGGCTTATGGATCTGACCAAAATCTTTTTTACGCAAGGTGTAAATCGCCATCAACACCAGCAACACCAAAACCATCGGCTTGATGATCGACACCGGAATCAAGCTCACCACCGCCGCGCCAGTAAACGACATCAAAAATGCCGCCCCCGCCGCAGGAAGCACCAAGCGCCACGGCAAACGCACCCGTTTCAAATAAGCGCGGGTGGCAAAGATCGTGCCGGTGGCCGAAATAAATTTATTGGTCCCGAACACCGCGACCGGCGGCACTTTCGGCAAAAAATTAAACAAAGCGGGGATTTGAATCAGGCCGCCGCCGCCCACCGCCGCATCAATCAAGCCCGCGCAGTACGCAAACACACACAGAAAAAGAATATTTTCCACGCTCTATTGCCCTTCTGTCCTTCGGGCGACTTCTGGTCGCCCTGCTACAAGAAAGAAGGGGGCGGCACCGATGGGTGCGCCCCCTTCGTGAATCCACATGCTGAGTTATGCGGTTTTATGCTTCGCCGCAAGCCGCACGTAATGCGCCGCCGAATACTGAAACCATGCGATTTCGTCTTCGGTCAGCTTACGCACCGCCTTGACCGGACTGCCCATATACAGCCAACCCGATTCCAGACGTTTGCCCGGCGGCACCAAGCTATTCGCGCCCACAATCACGTGCTTATCAATCACCGCGCGATCTAACACAATCGAGCCAATGCCGATCAACACTTGATCGTGAATGGTGCAACCATGCAAGGTCACGTGATGGCCGATCGTGACATCATCGCCAATCCACACCGGCGCACCCTCGGGATCTTCGGGCCGTTTGTGGGTTTGGTGAATCATCGTAAAATCTTGAATATTGGTGCGTGCGCCAATTCGAACTGCATTCACATCGGCGCGAATCACCGCCATGGGCCACACCGAGCAGTCTTCGCCCATGTGACAGTCGCCAATAATCAGCGCGCTATCATCTACAAAGCAAGAATCTGCAAGTTGTGGCGTGATGCCATCAAAAGAACGGATATTGCGATTCATCGGGCTTGTCCCCATGTGCTTTCTCTAAAAACCGCATCATAAACGACAGCACCTCTCATGGGGGCGCTGGAACAAGGATTTTGCTATGTCTGCCAACCCCCTTCTCGACCTTTCGGGTCTGCCGCGCTTTCAAGACATTCTGCCGGAGCACGTTTCGCCCGCGATTGACCACGCCATCGAACACGCGCGCGCCGTCATTGCCACGCTCGAAACGCTGGATATTGAAGCCGCAGATTGGGATCACTTTGTCGAGCCGCTCACGCTCGCCACCGAGCAAATCAGCCGCGTGTGGGGGCCGGTGTCGCATCTGAATTCGGTCGTCAATACGCCTGCACTGCGTGATGCCTACAACGAAAATCTCGCCAAAATTTCTGAATTTTTTACCGGCCTTGGTCAAAATCCGGCGCTGTTTGCCCGCTTTAAAGCCATCGCCCAGCGTCCCGATTTTGCGCAACTGTCTGCCGCACGCCGCACGGTGATTGAACATGAATTGCGTGATTTCCGCCTCTCCGGTGCCGACCTGCCCGAAGCCGACAAGCCGCGTTTTATGGAGATTCAAATGCGCTTGTCGGAACTCTCGGCACGGTTTGAACAAAACTTACTCGACGCCACCGACGATTTCTCGTTAATCATCACCGATGCGGCGCGTCTAACCGGCATTCCCGACGACGTGCAAAACATGTATCAACTCGCCGCACAAGCCGACGGCGAAACCGGTTACAAAATCACCCTCAAATTCCCGAGCTATTATCCGGTGCTGCAATACGCCGACGATCGCGAATTGCGCGCCCAGCTCTATCGCGCCTACGCCACCCGCGCCGCCGAATTTGGCAAAGAAGAATGGAATAACGCGCCGCTGATTCGCGAATTGCTGACCTTGCGCGCCGAAGAAGCGAAATTTTTGGGTTTTGATAACTTTGCCCAGCTTTCGCTCGAAAGCAAAATGGCCGAATCGCCCGAAAAAGTGGTGAGCTTCCTGCGTGATCTCGCCGCCCGCGCCAAGCCTTTCGCCGTCAAAGACCGCGAAGAACTCGAAGCCTTTGCCCGCGCCGAATTGGGCATCGACCAGCTCGAAGCATGGGACATTGCCTATGCCAGCGAGAAATTGCGCATCGCCCGTTACGCCTTCTCCGAGCAAGAAGTGAAGCAGTATTTCCCCGAAGCGAAAGTGCTGGCGGGCTTGTTTAATGTCGTCAAAACCTTGTACGGCATCGACGTTGTCCAAGCGCAAGCCCCAACATGGCATCCCGATGTGCGCTTCTTTGAAATTCGCCAAGACGGCAAAACCCTCGGCGAATTCTGGTTCGATTTGTACGCCCGCGAAGCGAAACGCGGCGGCGCATGGATGGACGATGCCCGTGGCCGTCGCGCCTTGGCCGATGGCGGCATTCAAACGCCGGTGGCGTATTTGGTGTGCAATTTCTCGGCACCGGTCGGCGACAAACCAGCGCTGTTTAGCCATGACGAAGTGACGACTTTGTTCCATGAATTTGGTCACGGCTTGCATCATCTGTTAACCGAAATCAACGAATTGAGCGTGTCGGGCATCAACGGCGTCGAATGGGATGCAGTCGAGCTGCCGAGCCAGTTTATGGAGAATTTCTGCTGGGAATGGGATGTGCTGCAAGGCATGAGCGCCCATGTCGAGAGCGGCGAGCCGATTCCGCGTGCGCTGTTTGACAAGATGTTGGCCGCGAAAAACTTCCAAAGCGGCATGATGACGGTGCGCCAGATTGAGTTTTCGCTGTTCGATATGCTGCTGCACAGCCAGCTTGACCCGCATCACGGCGATTGGGACGCTCTGCTGGCCGAAATTCGCCAAGAGGTCGCGGTGAATATTCCGCCGCAATGGAATCGCTTTGCGAATGGCTTTAGCCATATTTTTGCGGGCGGCTACGCGGCGGGTTATTACAGCTATAAATGGGCAGAGGTGCTGTCGGCGGATGCCTATGCCGCCTTTGAAGAGGCGGGCGGCGCAAACCCACACACCGGCCAACAATTCCGCCAAGCCGTATTGGCCGTCGGCGGTTCGCGTCCGGCGCTGGAATCGTTCGCCGCCTTCCGTGGCCGTGAACCTGAACTGGATGCGCTGCTGCGCCACTCGGGCATGACCGCCGCCTAAGCCCACTTCGCCCCACCCTACACCGGCCCCGCTTCAGGTGGGTGCCGGTGATTTTTTTAGGAGACTCGCGCATGAAAATCGCCACATGGAACGTCAACTCATTAAAAGTGCGATTGCCGCAGGTACAAGATTGGCTCGCGCAGCACGCGGCTGACGTGTTGGTTTTGCAAGAACTCAAACTCGATCAAGGCGCGTTTCCTCAGGCCGAAATCGAAGCGGCGGGTTATCAGGCGGCGTGGTACGGGCAAAAAACCTATAACGGCGTGGCGATTCTGACCCGCGACGGCTGGAACGTGACCGATGTGGTGTCGGGCATTCCCGACTATGCCGATCCACAAGCACGAGTGATTGCGGCGACGGTCGGCGATGTGCGGGTGATCTGCGTGTATTGCGTGAACGGCGAAGCAGTCGGCTCGGAGAAATTTGCCTACAAGTTGGCGTGGTTCGAGCAGCTCACGCGCTATGTTCAGGCTGAAATGGCGCGTTATCCCAAACTGGTGTTGTTGGGCGATTTTAATATTGCGCCGGATGACCGCGACACCTATGCCCCCGCCGCCGATGCCCTGCTGTGTTCGCCACAGGAGCGGCAAGCGTGGCAAAACTTGCTCGATTTGGGTCTGGAAGATAGCTATCGCATATTCCATGCTGAGGGCGGTTTGTATAGCTGGTGGGATTATCGGGCGGCAATGTTCCGTCGGGATTTAGGGTTACGCATCGACCATATTTTGATTTCAGCGGCGCTCCGTGCGCAGGCTGTGGCCTGTGAGATTGATAAGCCGACCCGCAAAAATGAACGCCCAAGTGATCATGCGCCGGTGATTTTGACTCTGCAGGACGCCCCATGCTAACCCCGCCGACGGAATGGATCGCCGATTGGGCCACGCGGCCGCGTTGTGCGAGTTTTGACTTTGCGGCGGCGTGGCATCCGCTCGCGGATTGGCCGACTCAAGGCGATTACGATCAGCTTCTCCACCATGCCCGCCAGCACACGCCGGATCTACCGACAGCGCTACGTTTTGTGCTGGATTTAGACCCCGAGGCGTACTACGAAATGCACATTGCCCAAACCGGCGAAGTGCCGACCCGCGCGCAAAATTGGCATGATTGGTTTAATGCGCTGGCGTGGCTGGCGTGGCCGCGCCTCAAAACTGCGTTGAATCAGCGCCACCATTGGGCGATTGCCGAACAGGGCGAATCGCGGCGCGGGCCTTACCGTGATGCGGCGACCTTGCTGGATGAGTCGGGAGTGTTGGTGCCGTATGCGGATTCGCGCTTGGCCGATGCGCTGGATGCGATGGATTGGCACTATTTATTTGTTGAACGGCGTGATGCGTGGGGGCGAGACATTGCCGCCCACACCATCGGCCATGCGATTGCAGAAGCATCGCTCACGCCGTTTATCGGCTGGACAGCGAAGGCATGGTTGATTGAAGTCGAGCCGACTTTTTTTGCCGCGTCGCCCGCCAAACAACGCGCGCATTTGGATCGGCGCTGCGCTCGGGCCTTGTCCGACCCTACGCAATTATCGACCCCGCGCCAGCTGCCGCCGTTGCCGGTTTTAGGGATTCCGCACGACTGGCCTGCCAATGCCGATCCGGCGTTTTATCGGGATACCGATTACTTTCGGCCATCGCGCCGTAATCCCATGCCAGCAACGCGGTTGAAATTGGCTGACCACACTCCCACACTGTAAGAAGGCAGGCCATGCGCCTGCATTTCACTTGATCTCACCCGCGTGGAGAATAGCAATGAGCGTGACCCTAAAAGGCAATCCTATCGAAGTAACCGGCCGTTTTCCGACTGTCGGCGATACTGCTGCAGATTTTCAGTTGGTGGCTGCTGATTTGTCGAACAAAACGCTCGCCGACTTTGCAGGTCAACGCAAAGTGCTGAATATCTTCCCGAGTATCGACACCGCGACGTGCGCAACGTCGGTGCGTAAATTCAACGAAAAAGCCGCCGCCATCGCGAACACCGCGGTGCTGTGCATTTCGGCCGATTTACCGTTTGCGCAAAGCCGGTTTTGTGGCGCAGAAGGCTTGAACCAAGTTTCGACCTTATCGACGCTGCGTGACCCTGCTTTTATGAGCAACTACGGCGTAGCGATTGCCAGCGGCCCGCTCACAGGTCTGACCGCCCGTGCGGTGGTGGTGCTGGATGAAAACAATGTTGTGCTTCACGCCGAACTGGTCGGCGAAATTGCCAACGAGCCGGATTACACTGCGGCTTTGGCGGTACTAGGCTGATTTTCCCTGCCGCGTTCGGTTTTTCTCACACCGAACGCACCCTTTTCATCAAATGTTTTGCATTTTGACATTTCGAAGCGCTCCAAGGTATGCATACACTATGCTCAAAGTACATGCCTTGGAGCACAAAATGAACAACCCCATGTCGTACCGTTCGTATGACCCCGACTCTTTTCAAGATTTTGTCGAGTCACTCGCAGACATTGCCCCCGCGATTGAGCGCGACATTGCACGCCTACGCGAAGCCCCCCGCTCACGAGAGATTTTGGCCGGGCTATTTCGTGCCATGCACAATCTCAAAGGCGATGCGGCGCTGTGCAAACTGGCGTTAGGGGTTCGCCTAGCAGAACCGATCGAAACCTTGCTATCTCGTTTGCGCGAAGGCGAGATTTTCTTTTCGCCTTTATTGGGCGAAGCGATTTTGTTGGCCATCGACCGCTTGGAACAAGCGATTGAAGCGCTGGTAGAGCATCGGACACTGGATTATCTGCAACTCGACGAGTTGATCGAAGGGCTTGAAAACCTCGCATTTAGCGATACCAATCTTTTATTGCAGCGCGCGATTGAGCTGATTGAAGCAGTCACAGGATTTCGGCCCGCCAGCGCAGTTGATACCGAAATCAGCATGCCGGAAGAGGCGTTGCCGCGCCAGCCTGTGCAAGAAGTCGAACCAGAGGCCGATTTACGCTTTTTTGAGCGGCTCGCGCGTCAGCTTGAGCAACGCTCGCCCCACCTTGAAGGGCGTACCAACCGTGTGTTATTGCTCGCCGAAGCCACCAATAAAGAAGCAGGCATGCTGGTTGACCCGTTGCAGCTCGAAGCGGCGGTTTATATGCACGATGTGGGGATGATGTTTTTAGCGGAAAACGTCTGGCTGAAAGTCGATCGGCTGAGTCCTGCTGATCGTGAAATGCTGCGCTCGCACCCCGATTGGGCGGCCGGGATTTTGCGTCGGATTCCACGCTGGGAAACAGCCGTGCAGATTGTGGAACAGCATCACGAAATGCCCTCTGGGCGCGGCTACCCGCTCGGGCTCAAAGGCGAGGACATTTGCGCCGGTGCGAAAATTTTAGCGATTGTCGATGCCTTTGAAGCGGTCAACCTGAAACACAGCCATCGCGGCCATAAGCTATCCGCCTTGCGCGCTGCTGCCGAAGTCAATGCCTGTGAAAATCAGTTTGACCCCGCCTTTATCGCCCCGTTCAATCGGGTGATTCGTCGCCTGATGGAACAAGGCGGCATCATTGGCTGAACCGTTTTAAGCGCCCCCCATGCGGTGAGGGGCGCAGCAAGATTACATCTTGAATTGGCTAATTTCTTTGGAAAGCCGCGCCGCCATGTCTTCTAGCAACTGCGCCGAATGCCCGACCTCGCGAATCACGGTGGCATTGGCTTGGGCTTGGGCGGAAATTTGCTCAATATGGCTGGCGATATTGTCCCCTGCCGCATGTTGCTCAGCGGCGGCACGTGCAATATCGCGCACCACATGCGATACCTCACCCACACTGCGATCAATATCCTCGACCGAGTGACCTGCCGAGTTAGCCAGCTCTAAGCCCCGTGTTGCTCGCTCCGAAACGCTCTGAATCCGCGAAACAGTTTGCTGCGTACCCTCTTGAATACTCGAAATCATCTCGGTGATTTGTTGGGTCGATTGCGCGGTTCGTTCTGCCAGTTTGCGGACTTCATCCGCGACCACAGCAAAGCCACGACCACTTTCTCCAGCGCGAGCCGCTTCAATCGCAGCGTTCAAAGCCAACAAATTGGTTTGATCCGCAACATCGCGAATCACGGCAACAATGTCTGAAATACGCCGTGAATCTTCGCCGAGCGCGGTCACGGCTTCTGCAGTTTCTTGAACGGACTGGGTGATGCGGCGCATTTCTTCCGATGCGTTGCCCACCACTTGCTGCCCTTCTTGGGTCAGGGTTTGCGAAGTATCGGCGATGCCTTGTAAGCGGTTCAAATTGCCCGTAATTTGTCCCAAGCTCATGGTAATTTCTTCGACCGTCGCGGCGGTCGCGGTCGCGGAGCTGCTTTGTTGCTCGGAGCTTTCTTCGACTTGTGCAATGGTGTGTGTGAGTTGTTCGGTCGCACGGTTGAGATGCTGAGCACTGTTGGCGACTTCGCGCAAGATCACACCAAAGCGGCGCGTTAAGCTATTAAACGCTACGGTGATATCGCCCATTTCTGCGCCGCTCTCGACAGGTAAGGGATGCTGCAAGTCGCCGGTTTCCGCGACTTCGCTCATCCGAGCAGCGAGACGAGTCAACGGCTGGCTAATGCTAGAGGCCATCCACCATGAAGACCCTATCAGCAATAACATTCCAAATAAGATACCGATTCCCAGCATTTTGGCGGCTTGCTGGTATTGTGTTTCAACGTCATCAATATAAATACCGGACTGAATCACTAAGCCCCACGGCGCATACAGTTTGGCAGTGGCGAGCTTAGGAACTGGTGTTTTGTCGGCACCGCGTGGCCACAAGTATTCGACAAACTCACCTTTGCCACGTTTGGCGGCATCGACTAATTCGACCACAATTTTGACGCCCTGACTGTCTTTTAGGCCGGACAAATCTTTGCCGTTGAGCTCGGCTTTAAAGGGGTGGCGTGCCATATGGTATTCGGTGTCGTACTGGCTAAAATAGTTGTCGCCCTCGTAACGCAAAGCGGCAATGCTGCTCATTGCGGCTTCTTTGGCATCGGCCTGCGACATCACACCCTTGTCAGCCAATTTTCCGTAGTGTTCGGCCAAGCTATAGGCCATCTCGACAACTTGACGGGTTTTTTCACGTCGGGCGTCCATAATGTTGTCTTTCAACATCATTAAGCTATACGCAGACAGTACAAATAACAGAATTAAAACACCGAGAATCAACAGCGATAATCGGTGTTTAATTTTTAGATTGGCCAGCATAAGTCCCTCGATCACTCGTCAAATAGAAAGCACACGGTATTCAAAACTCGGCCAGTATATAGAGTGAAAGCTCAGAAAATATTCTTTATTTGTTTAAATTTTTAACATGCATGCAAACAAAATCAAAAAAGAATATTTTTTGATTTTTTACTGCAATAAAGCAATAAAAATGCCATAAAAGAAGCAATGTTCTACGTATGATTCATTCAGCCATCAGCACAAAGGACTACACCGCGCAATAAACGTTCTGAAATCACCTGTAATTCGGCCTCAAACACGCTTCCAAATTGACCAAGGTAGATGATGAATCTTCGATCCTTTATTTTTTTGCTGTGCCTATGCCCATCGTTGGCACATGCCCTAGAGATGGTGTGTGATATTCAATCGGCGGGGAAAAAGTTCACCCTGCACACCACTCCGCAAGCCGATCCTTACCAACTCGACAGCATCGACCTGCCCGGTTATTTTCGGATGTCGATTCAATACCTTACGTCGCGCAATGTTTTTAAAACCTACGTCTATCACGACGGCAAAGAACGCTATGTGTTGATTCATGCGAGCGAATCGGTGTTGCCACCGGCGCACTGCAGCCGCTATCAAGACGGCTTGGGGCTGCAGCGCGTGTATTCCCATTCGATGGAACGCGAACTTTCATTTCAATGTCGTAGCCGGTGCTCTTAATCTGGAAAACGTTTTGCTATGCGCCTACTTTTACTTGCTTGTCTCATGCTGTCGGCGGCGGTTCACGCGCGCGACCTTCAATTGATGTTTGTCGGGGATTTGATGTTGGCGGAACGCCCCGGTGAGTTGATCCGCCAAGGCCGCGATCCGTTTGCCGAGTTTGCGCCCTTGTTTCGCGAGGCGGATTTAACCATCGGCAATTTGGAATGCACCGTTGCCCATCGCGGCACCGCCGAGCCCAAGCCGTACACCTTTCGCGCTCACCCGCGGGTGCTTTCGGTGCTGAAAAAACATTTTGATGCGGTTTCACTCGCCAATAATCACAGCGGCGACTTCGGCCCACAGGCGTTTGCCGAAATGCTGACACATTTGGATCAAGCCGGATTGCCCTACTTTGGCGGCGGGAAAAATCTGCGGGAAGCGCATCGGCCGTGGATCGTCAAACGCCACGGTAAAACGATTGCGATTTTGGGCTACAACGAATTTTTTCCGCGCAGCTTCGAAGCCTTGCCCGACCGAGCGGGGATTGCGTGGAGTGATGATGATCAGGTGGTCTTTGACATTCAGCAGGCGAAAACGCGCGATCAGGCGGATATCGTGATTGTGTATCCGCATTGGGGCTGGGAGTATGAAAAAACCCATTCGCCGCGCCAACAGCAATTAGCGCATCGGATGATCGACGCGGGGGCGGATGTGGTGATCGGCGGCCATCCGCATGTGACGCAAGACATTGAAACCTATCGCGGCAAGCCGATTTTTTATAGCTTGGGGAACTTTGTGTTTAATGGGTTCAACAACACCGAAACCACCACCGGCTGGGCGCTGCAACTGCGCATTTCGCCCGAATCGACCTTCAGTTGGACGATCTATCCCGCCAAAATCGACCGCGATGGGGTGCCACGCCTGCAAAAACCCTTGCCACAAGAATCACACTAAATCGACATCCAACAAAAAGGCCGCCGATGCATGACGCACGGCGGCCTTGTCGCGGAATCAACGGATTATGCTTCGCTCCATTGCCGCAAAAGATTGTGATAGGCCGAAGTTAGTTTTACCGTTTCGTCGGACTCGCCGAGGCGCTGCCGCAAACTCGAAATGGCCGCGTCCATCTCAAACAAAATCGAGCGGGCATTGGCGTCGCGCACCAGACTTTGCGTCCAGAAAAAACACGCGACGCGTTGCCCTGCAGTGACCGGCTCGACCCGATGCACACTGGTGGAGGGATAGAGAATCATGTCACCGGCGGGCAGTTTCACCGAGTGGCTGCCGTAGGTGTCATCAATAATCAGCTCGCCGCCTTCGTATTGATCGGGTTCGTTGAGAAACAAGGTGCACGAAACATCGGTGCGCACCCATTCTTGGGTGAGCGGGTCACGGCGAACCGCGTTGTCAACATGATTGCCAAAGTGCATGCCCCCTTGATAGCAGTTGAACATCGGCAGATGAATCCGATTCGGCAAAGCCGCCGAAAAGAACAGCGCATTACGATTCAACGCCGAGAGCACCAGCTTCGCCAATTCCAAGGTTTTAGGATCCGTTTGCACCAATTGCAGATTGTGCTTCACCTGCGCGGACTGAATGCCGGTCGTGGTGCGACCATCCTGCCAAGGTGCTTCAGACAAAAGCTGATGCGCCTGTGTCAACAACTCGCCAGAGAGCACATTTGGAATATGCAACAACATCGGTTCGGCCTTTCTCTCAATATTTATACGATAGCGTCAACATCGCTTCACGCGGCGGCGCAACAGTGGCATGACCACCGTATTGACCATCGTAGTATTTGCGGTTGGTCAGGTTGTTGAGGTTGAGTTTGACCGAATAGTGCCGCGTATCGTAGGCGACCATCGCATCGAAGCGAGTGTAAGCCGGCAGATAGTTAGTATTGGATTGATCGGCATTGCTGTCGCTGGCATAGGTTTTACCGACGTAATACGCACCAATACCGGCAGACCAATGATCGGAGAACTGATAGTTTGTCCACAGATTGAAGGTTTGCTTCGGCGTGTATTTTGGCACCGCGCCGTTATTGGCGTTGGTGTTATAGCCTTGGTCGATCTTCGGATCCATCAACGTGGCACCAGCAAAAACCGACCATTCGGGTGTCAATTTACCCGCCAATTCGAACTCAATCCCGTCGGTGTGGCGTTTGCTGTACAGCACAGACACGGTCGGAATCAGCGGGTCGGTATTGCGCTCGTTGATTTTGATGGTACGGAACGCAGCGGTTCTCAGGCTCAAGTCACCATCGAGCAGATCCCATTTCGCCCCGATTTCGTAATGCTCGTTGCGCTCGGGCGAGACCGATTCGCCGGGCTTGTCCAGGGCATAGGTTTCGCCCGAGGGATTCATCAGCGTGCTATAGCCGGCGTAGTAGCTTTGTTCCACGGTCGGCTGCCAAATCACGCCCGCGCGATAACTCATGCCTTGATCTTCGCGGCGGGTACGGCCGGTGACGGCACCGGTTGTGGTGTTGTAGCTGGTGTAAGTGCCTTCGAGTTTATCGAGACGCACACCGGCCATCACTTTCCAATGCGGGGTCAGGTCAATAGTGTCCGTGACATACATCGCCCAGTTATCGGTTTGGTATTCGTTGCTTGGGCGCTGCGTCAGCGAGCCATTCCAGCCGCCTGAATTCGGCGAACCGACGGTCATGGTCGGGATGGTGCCGGTAGCGATGATGGAGCGGGCATCTTGGGTATCGTGCGTAAATTCAACACCGGCCAAGAGGGTGTGACGAAGGCTACCCGTTTTAAATTGGCTGGAATAATCCACCGAAACGGCCGTGGTTTCGTTCAGTGAGGCGCGCAGTTTGGGCGAAGCAGTAATCACCGTTGAATCGGTGATCGGCATGCCTGCACTGACACCAGAGAGGCGCGGCGCGGTTACGAGAATCGAGCGATCGTAACGACCATGACGCAGCTGTGCACTGATTTCGCTGTCTTCGCTCAGTTTGTGGGTCAAGCGCGCGGTGGTGATGTCGGTAGTGATGTCTTCGGCATTCAGGCCGTTGATCCCGTAGTAACGCGATACCGGCACGTCGAGTGGCCTTTTGGTATTCGGGTCGTACGGCACCCCAAGATCGGGGCGGTTGTTTTCGGTCAGGTGATGATGTGACAGAACTAATGTGGTTGGCGTACCGAGACCAAATGCGATGGAGGGCGAAAAACCCCAGCGTTTAGATTCAGATTCGCCATTCGGTGAGCCGTCTTTTGTCGCCATGAGGTTGAGGCGAACCGCGCTGGTCTCGGAGTAGGCCGCATTCATGTCTACGGTCATGCGCTGGTAGTCATTGCTGCCCACGGTGGCATCGGCGTCGAGAAGTTTGCCGATAAAAGGCGTTTTGCTCACTTGGTTAATAACACCACCGGTGGAGCCGCGACCAAACAGCATCGAGCTTGCACCTTTTAGCACTTCAACACGTTCGTCGTTAAACGGGTCACGATTGTATTGCGCGACGTCGCGTTGTCCATCGCGATACATATCATTGAACGCGGCAAATCCGCGCAGGATGACTTGGTCACCGCTGCGACCGCCTTCGCCTGCGGCAAAGGTGATGCCGGATACGTTTTTAAGCACATCTTTTAGATTGGCCGCGCCTTGCTCTTCCATCAGTGTCTGGGTCACAACGCTCACGGCTTGTGGCACGTCTTTCAGGTCTTGCTTCACTTTGCCGATGCGGGTCGTTTCTGCTTTGTATCCGGTGGTGGGCGCACCTTGCTGGTTGCCAATCACTTTGACCGGGGCGAGGGTTTGCGCGGCGGCTTTGGGCGAATCGGCCTCAGAGGCGTTGGCATTGGCGGCATACACGAGGTTTGGACTCAGAGTCAGCGCCATCACACCGGCAATCAGTGTGGTGGGGTGTTTTTTTGAACGCACGCCGACCGGCACCCGCGAAAGATTTTCCATCTATCAATTCCCATTCTCATTTAAAACAACAAAAAAAGCACCCATTTAGAGCGTTTTACTTCGGCGCATCGGTCAGAAAACCAATTTTGCTCACGCCGTTCCCTTGCGCAGCCGCAATCACATTCGCAACAACGCGATAAGGCACCGCCTGATCTGCGCGCAAATGCAGCTCAATCGCAGGGTTTTGCGCGCTGGCTGCAGTAAAACGAGCCGCTAATCCAGCGTGTTCGATCGCCTGATCATTCCAAAACACCTGCTCGGTCGCATCAATCGTCAGGCGAATCGCCTCGGGTTTATCCTCGTGCGCGCCGGCTTGCACTTGCGGTAATTGCACTTGAATCGATTGGCTCATGAGTGGAGCGGTGATCATAAATACCACTAGCAACACCAACATCACATCGACGAGTGGCGTGGTATTGATCTCTGCAATCGGCGGATTTCCGCCCTCTTGGTTAAACTGTCCGAAGGCCATCGTCGACTCCTGAAACCAATAGTTGCGCATGCAAATCGTGTGCAAAACCATCCATTTGCTGGTGCTGTATCCGATTGGCACGCACAAAAGCGTTGTACGCCACCACGGCAGGAATCGCTGCAGCAAGCCCAGCCGCTGTCGCCACCAATGCCTCACCCACTGGACCGGACACCGTCGCCAACGTCATCGGCCCTGTCGCCGCCCCCATTCCCAATAGAGCGTGGTAAATCCCCCAGACGGTGCCAAAAAGACCGACAAATGGTGCCACGGCCCCGACTGTTGCTAGCCATGTAAGGCCAGACTCTAAGCGGGCATTTTCACGCATCAAAGCCATGCGAATGCTGCGCACCAAAAATTCATCCACACCACATGCACTTCCTAAAGACTGGTGCTGATGGCGTACGTAATGCGCCAGCGCATCCAAGCCCGATAAAGCAATCCGCGCAAACGGGACTTCTGTTTGTTGCGCAAGCGGCGCAGCGCTCGCCAAACTTTCTTGCGCCCAAAATGACTGTATCCATTGCGCACTTTCTCGTTTGGTTCGCCACCCCACCCACGCGCGATGCAAGATAAAGCACCAGCTGGTGAGGGACATCAGCAGCAGCAGAAGAAAAACACCAATCAAAATGCTGTCGCCTTGACGAAAAACTAAACTGAGATCCATAAGATTTATTCCTGCCGCT
This sequence comes from uncultured Aquaspirillum sp., assembly GCA_964635875.1. Classification (GTDB taxonomy): domain Bacteria; phylum Pseudomonadota; class Gammaproteobacteria; order Burkholderiales; family Aquaspirillaceae; genus CAZWRK01. The sequence goes on along the minus strand of CAZWRK010000044.1, from coordinate 18,593 downwards.
TGATTTGAAATTGAATTGGAACCAACACCACACCTTCAACCGCCTCGCTACCACGGCGAGCCGGTGCAAAGCGCCACTGCTTCACGGCCTGACGTGCTGCACGATCAAGCCGCGCAAATCCACTACTTTTTGCAAGTTCAACCGAGAGCGCGCGCCCTTCTGCGCTCACAACAACACGCAATAGCACCTGCCCAGACTCTCCCAGCTCTAGTGACGCGGAAGGGTACGCAGGCTCTGGATTAGAAAGATACGCCGCCGAAAAGGAAGGCGGTGTCGTCGCCCCCGTTGCTGCAGTTGACTCGGTACGCGCGCCTGTTGTTTCGGTACGCGTGTGGTCAGCCTCCGCCTGCGGTGTCGCGGTATCGGCCGCGGGTGCCACACGACGCGTCTGCGCTGCAGCAGAAGAAACCGGCATCAAAGCCTCTGCTGGCCGAGAGGGGCGTGGGCGCGAAGACGCGGGTTTAGACTGAGGTGTCTGGCGAGGTGTTGAGGGTTTGGCCTCTGATGTCGCCGCGGGCGGCTGAGGCTGTTCACGCTCGGCCACGGAGACCGCCGTCATGTGAGCAATCAACGGAATAGGTGGTGTCGCGACAGCAAGCCGCTGCGACTGCACCGCCCAAAAGAGCAGGACGTGCACGAGAAGCGCGCCGAAAAAAGAAATGGAAAGAGAGGTTTTATGTGCCATCCGCGCATGTTAATGATAGTCAATCTCATTTTCAAGCAAAATGATTCACATCAAACCTTCAAACAAAAAAACCTCACCTCATCAAAAAGGCAAGGCTCATCACAAACAGCTCAATACGGCTCGCCATTTTTGTGGGCAAATTGCCATGCGCCATCGGCTCCCATGACCGCCTGCAAATCGTCCTCGGGATAAACCACGCGATCGCCAGCGGTACGGTCGCCCACCTCCAAAAACAGCACCTCTTCATCACTATGATTCACCAACCGATGTGCATTGCCCGTTCCTGCTCGAAAACCCGCACACATGCCCGGCGATAACAGCATCTCGCCTTGATCAGTCACCAGCGTCGGACAGCCCGAAACGATATAAATGAATTCATCTTGCGTGGTATGCGCATGACGCAAAGCCGAGCAACTCTTTGGCATCAGCCGTGTCAAATTCACCCCAAAATTCGACAAACCAAACACATCGCCTAATTTGCGCTTTTCACGGCCAGCCATACGCGATGCAAACGGTTCGGGATACACAGAAGGTTTCGACAAAGGCGCAACTTCTAAGGCCGAGACCGCGATAGGGGGCAAGGAATTTGACATCGATTTCTCCGGTCAAAATAACGTTTAAATCGACATCTTATGGCACGCAACACCGCATGCTCAATCGGTGCTGCAGAGCATTTACACAGCGAATGCCCTACGCAGATCACCATCATGAAAAACGGATAAACGACGCCAGAACAACCGCATGCCACGGCAATAAAAGAGAAATTCAGAAAAAATGCAGGCAATAAAAAAGGCCGTAAACGGCCTTTTTTAATTAAATTCTGGTGCACCCGAGACGATTCGAACGTCCGACCTTTGGCTTCGGAGGCCAACACTCTATCCAGCTGAGCTACGGGTGCTTTGAAAGACAAACGCGCCGACAAAAGCACGAAGAAGCCGGATGTTACCCTTTCACGCACAGAACGTCCAGAGTAGTCTTTCGCAACCGTAGTGCTTTACCGTATAATCCGCCTTATTTTTAATTGTCATTTTTGCCGAGGCAGGAAAAAATGGGTAGCGAAAACAACGCAGGATCGTCGGGCGGTGCCGTCAAGATTGTGGTGGGCGCAGTCGCCCTGATCGGTGCAGGTGTATGGCTTCTAGCCAAATTGGCCACCAGTGGATTGATCATCGACGCAAGCGTGATGTCGAAAGAAGCGGTGGCAGCACGGATCAAACCGGCCGGACTGTCTGTGGCGAGCGAAGGCGGCGCACCAGGAAGTCGCAATGGTGAGGCGGTTTATAAATCCCTGTGTATTTCCTGTCATGGCGCAGGTTTGGCAGGCTCTCCAAAATTTGGCGACGCAGCTGCTTGGGCGCCGCGTATCAGCCAAGGCTACGAAACGCTGGTCAAACACGCGGTTGAAGGCATTCGCGGCATGCCCGCAAAAGGCGGTGGCGCAGATCTGACCAACGATGAAGTCGCGCGCGCAGTGGCCTATATGGGCAATGCAGCAGGCGGTAAATTCACCGAACCTGCCGTTGCAGGCGCAGATGGTGCGGCCGCAGGTGGCGAGGTTGACCCAGAAGTTAAAGGCAAAGAAGTTTATAACAGCGTGTGTATGGCTTGCCATGCAACCGGCGCAGCAGGCGCACCGAAATTTGGTGATGCTGCCGCTTGGGCACCGCGCGTTGGCAAAGGCATGGATGCCCTGGTCGCTTCGGCCACCAAAGGTCTGAACGCCATGCCGCCTAAAGGTGGCTTCTCTGGCAGCGATGCCGAGTTCAAAGCAGCCGTCACTTACATGGTCAATCATTCCAAGTAATGTAAGACCCGCTACGACAAAAAAGCGCACCGTTTGGGTGCGCTTTTTTTATTGCAGCGTATCCGAATCAATCCGCCCATCCACCAACGTAATACAGCGCTGCGTGCGTTCAGCCAATCGCGGATCATGGGTCACAATTAAAAATGTCACACCGTCATCCCGATTAATTTCATGCAGCAACGCAAACACCTCGTTAGCCGTTTGCGTGTCCAAATTCCCCGTTGGCTCATCCGCCAACACCAAGCGCGGTCGTGCCGCCAGTGCGCGCACAATCGCCACCCGCTGCTGCTGGCCGCCGGACAATTGCACCGGTTTTTTGTGTGCATGCGCCGCCAAGCCGACCCGCTCCAACAACATCATCGCGCGCGTTTTCATCTCAGGACGCAACCGCCCCTCGCCGGCGTACATCGGCATCAACACATTTTCGAGCGCCGTAAACGCAGGCAATAAGTGGTGAAATTGGAAAATAAAACCTAAATACTGATTCCGCAAAGCGGTGCGCGCCACATCATCCAGATGCGCCGTCGGCTGACCCGCCAAATGCAACTCGCCCGAACTCGGGCTTTCCAGCAAGCCAATGATGTTGAGCAAAGTCGATTTGCCCGAGCCAGACGGCCCGACCAAAGCCGAAAACTCACCCGACTTCAGCGCCAAATCAATCCCGTGCAACACCTCGACCACTGGCGCATCGCCGCCGCCATACTGCTTGCGGATGCCCTGCAAACGTAACACATCATCCACCACGAATCGCCTCCACAGGGTCGAGCTTGGCGGCGCGCTGCGCTGGAGGAGACGCCGAAATCACCCCGACAATGGTCGCCGTGGCCGCCGTGGTCACAAACAATTCGGCAGTCAGCTCCACGCGGAACAACGGTGAGCCGTCACTGTTTTTTGCAATCAAGGTAAACGCCTGCGCAATCAGCCCACCCAACAATGAGCCGACCACCGACCCGACCAACCCCACCACGCCGCCCTGAATCAAAAAGATCAACCGAATCCGCGAAGCCGGTGTCCCCATCGCCCGCAAAATGCCAATCTCGCGCTGCCGCTGCACCACCGACACCACCAACACACTCGCAATCCCAAACGCCACCGCAATCATCACAAACACCCGAATCATCACACTCGACGCACGCTGACTTTTCAGCGCCGTCATCAATTGGCCGTTGCTCTCAATCCAGCTTTCGACCTTGAGTCCGGTTCGATTGCTCAAATCGGCCGCGACCTCGGTGGCATCAAAAACATGATCCAGCGCAATGTCGATTTCGGTAATGTCCAAGCGATAGCCCAAAATCGACTGCGCCGCCCGTAACGGCATCAAAATCCAACGCCGGTTCAGATCTTTTAAACCAAAGTCCAAAATCCCCGCGACGCTATAGGCGCTATCGCCATTGCCGGTTTGAATCCGCAACCGATCCCCAACCTGCAACCCCAAATCACTCGCCAACTCGCTGCCAATCAATACGCTGCCGGTGCGCTGGGTCAGGCTGCCTGCCACCAATTTACCGTCAAGCTTGACCACTTGTTGATAATCGACCAGTTCGACCCCTAAGATCGACACCGACTTCCGCACCCCACCCCGTACCGCAAACCCCGGCCCACTCGCCATCGCCGCAACAGCCGTGACGCCCTCTGCCTGACGAATTTGCTGCATCACCGGCGGCCAATTGCGTAAGGTGTTCTCGCGCTGTACCCGCTTTTGAATGTAATGGAAAATTTCCTGCGAACCGGTAATGCTCGGACGATTCGCCTCTTCGGCAGGACGCACCACAATATGCGCCTGTGTTGATAAAGTGCGTTCAACGATATTTGCCTGCAGGCCATTCACAATCGCGGTGATATACACCACCACCGCGACCCCGAGCGTCACCCCGCCGACAATCAACAGGCTTTGGAACCGCCCTTCCCGCAATAATCGCCATGCCACCGCAAAAGCAAATCGCATTATTCGACCTCAGGCTCAGGCGCAGCTTCGGTACGGACTTTCTGTCCCGGCGAAAAACGAATATTGGCCGGAATCACGGCATCGCCCATTTTCAGGCCCGCCAAAATCTCAATATGCTGCTCATTGCGCCCGCCCAGCAACACCTCAACCCGCTCCATCCGCCCTTCGGCATTGATTCGCACCACCCACGGCCGCACCGCCAAATCACGAATACAGTCCAGACTCAACACCATCGCCTCGACCTTGCTGGCAATCAAAATATCCGCCGAGACTGTCATGTCGTCCTTCAAAAATTCGGGGACTTCTTTGAGCTTCAGGCGCAACTCGACGGTGCCCCGATTGCGATCGACCTGCGCGCCAATCCGCCGCACCGTCGCTTCAAAGGGCGCATGCGGCCATGCATCCGCGACAATCCGCGCCGACTGCCCGACTTCCAAACTCGACAAATAACGTTCATCGGCATCGACCCGCACCTCGCGCTCACCCTCACTGGCAAAGCCCAAAGCCGCCTCGCCGGCATTCAGCAAATCACCCGCATTCACATCGCGCCGAATCAGCCAGCCATCGCCCGGCGCACGAATCACGTACTGAGACAGGCGCGCCGCCGTCGCATCGCGCTGCGCCAACGCCGCATCACGCGCAATCCGCGCCAAATTGCGTTGCTTCAACTCGTTTTCGAGCGCAGCGGCGCTGATAAACCCTTTTCGCGCCAGCTCTGCTTGTCGAATGTACAAGCTCTCTGCCTCGGCTAGAGTCGAATCCGCTTGCGCCAATCCCGCTTCAGCCAGCGCCAGATTGGCGCGAATTTCGGCATCTTCCAACTCGAGCAACACTTCGCCGCGTTTCACCGGACTCCCTTCCTCCACGGGCGTGGCGGCAACCCGTCCGGTCAACATACTGCCCAACTCAGCATCGACCTGTGAGGTGACGCGCCCCGTCGCCACCAAAGTTTGTTTCAGATGTGTGCTTTTGACGTGGTACACCGGCACCACGCTGCCCACCATCGAATACCACAGCAGAATGCCTAATCCAAATAAGGCCAGCAAAACGATGCTGGCCAGCAAGCGGGGTCGCAGGGACGATTTCATATTATTTTTTCGGGGTTAAATGCTGCAAACTGGCGACCAAATCCGCTAAAAATTGATCACAACGACGCAGCTGGCTGATTTCGACAAACTCATCGGGGCGATGGGCTTCAGTAATCCAACCCGGCCCACACACCACCGTCGCAATGCCCGCACGCTGGAAAAACCCCGCTTCGGTGGCATACGCCACTTTCGAGGCCGATTGCTGGCCGCACAACGTCCGCGCGAAGTTGACGAAATCCGCGTGCTGAGTCGCATCGAAGCTTGCAGCATGGGTTTCTTGTTCAAATGCAATCTGACAACTGGTGTCAATTTGCCGCATTTCTTGTTCAAGCGTGGCGGCATAGTGTTTCAAATTGTTCACCAAGGCATCGGGATCGACCCCCGGCAAATAGCGATATTCAAAAGTGAATTCGCAATCACGCGGAATCACATTCGAAGCAATGCCGCCTTTAATCGTTCCCGTCGCCAAGGTCGAAAAGGGGATGTCAAAGCCTTCGGCGCGAAAGCCGTTCTGAGCTTCTTCGCGCGCGAAATCTTGGAGCCGCACAATCAAACGGGCGGCATATTCAATCGCGTTGACCGCTTGCGGCGCGAGCGAAGAATGCGCCTCGCGTCCCCGCACCCGACAGCGAAAGCTTTGGCGGCCTTTGTGGGCGATGATCGGGCGCATTCCGGTTGGCTCGCCGACCACGCAGCTTTCGGGACGAATGCCCGCCTGCGCTAAATCTTCCAGCAGCGTACGCACGCCAATGCAGCCGATTTCCTCGTCGTAGGTGAGGGCGATATGCAGTGGGCGGTGCAAGGTGTGCTCCAGCGCGCGGGGCACAGCGGCCAACGCGCAGGCAATAAAACCTTTCATGTCGGCGGTGCCACGGCCATAAATCCGGCCATCCGCGTGACGCGCAATAAAAGGATCACTGCTCCACGCTTGTCCATCGGTCGGCACCACATCGCTATGCCCCGACAGCACAATGCCGCCGGAACCTTCGCCGATGGTGGCAAATAAATTGGCTTTGCCGCCGCTGGCGTCAAAACTGAGGCGGCTTTTAATGCCAAGGGCAGCGAGTTGATCGCGCACCCATTCAATCAGACCAAGGTTAGAAACTCGGCTGGTGGTATCAAAAGCAATCAGGGTGTCGAGTAGCGACACGCTATCGGTAAAAATCGAAGAATTCTGATTCATGGCGCGGCGTCCAGTTGCGTCAAGGACTGTCATGGTAACGGTATTTGTCGCTGGCTGTCCGCGCCGATTGCATGGAATCCACCGCGTGGGCTGACGAGGGGGAACGGGGCTGTTAAGCTCGCGCCTCTTGCCGATTCAACAAAAGCGACACGCCAATGGAATTCGCCACCCGCGCCATTCACGCCGGATATCATGCCGGTCCAGAAAATCAATTTTCGGCCAATCCGCCAATTGTCCAAACCTCGCTGTTTGTTCACGAACACTTGGGCGCGGACCCGATCCATAGTTATTCGCGCGTTTCCAATCCAACCCGCAGCGCGGCAGAAGCGGCCCTTGCCAGCTTAGAAAATGCCACTCATGCCTTGGCTTTTGGCAGCGGCATGGCGGCGATTGATGCGATTTTCCGCGCCACCCTCAAACCCGGCGACGAAGTGATTGCGGTCGCGGATATTTACGGTGGGGCGTATCGGCTGTTGACGCGGATGTATGCGCCCGCAGGTGTGACGGTTCGCTTTTTAGACCTCACCGACCCCGCCAACTTAGCCGCCGCGCTGACGCCTGCGGTGAAGCTGGTCTGGCTAGAATCGCCGACCAATCCGCTGTTAAAGCTGGTCGATATTGAAGCGATTGCCGCGCTTGCCCACGCCGCTGGGGTACCGGTCGCCATCGACAACACCTTTGCTTCGCCGTACTTACAAAATCCGCTCGATTTTGGCGTCGATTTTGTCATGCACTCCGCGACGAAGTATTTAGGCGGCCATTCAGATGTGGTGATGGGCATGGTTGCCGTGCGCGATGAGGCACGCTATCAGGCCTTACGCTTGGTGCTGGCTTCGGCGGGCAATGTGCCGGGGCCAATGGATTGTTATTTAGTCCATCGCGGCATGAAAACCCTCGCATTGCGCATGCAGCGCCACTGCGAAAACGCCCAAATCATCGCGGAGTTTTTGCAGTCACATCCAGCGATTGAGCAGGTTTTTTATCCGGGGCTGCCGTCGCATCCACAACATGCGTTGGCGTGTCGACAAATGCGTGGTTTCGGCGGGGTGGTTTCGATTTATTTGAAGGACAACAGCCAAGCGGCAGCGGCGCGCGTCGCCAATCGCTTGCAGCTGTTTTTATTGGGCGAATCGCTGGGTGGTGTGGAGTCGATCGTGAATCACTCGGCAAGCATGTCGCATGGCTCAATGCCTGCAGAAGTCAAAGCGCAAGCGGGGATTCGGGAAGGGCTATTGCGCCTCTCGATTGGGATTGAAGATGTGAACGATTTGCTCGCCGATTTGCGCCAAGCGCTTGCCTAACTCCGCTTAAATAGAAAGATGAATCATGATTGAAATTGATGCGCTCAAAGCGTATTTCACCGGTTTGCAGGCCGATATTGTTGCGGGTTTAGAAGCTTTAGATGGCGGCAACAAGCCGTTTATTCGTGATAGCTGGGTGCGCGAAGAAGGCGGCGGCGGAATGTCCTGTGTCATCGAAGAGGGCGAATTGTTTGAGCGCGGCGGCGTGAACTTCTCGCATGTGCGCGGCGCGAATTTACCGCCGTCGGCCACCGCAAGCCGCCCAGAATTAGCGGGGCGCGGCTTTGAAGCGATGGGCGTTTCGTTGGTGTTACACCCCCGCAATCCCTACATTCCAACCGTGCATATGAATGTGCGGGTTTTTGTCGCGACGGCTGAGGGAAAAGAGCCGGTGTGGTGGTTTGGGGGCGGCATGGATCTGACGCCGTATTATGGTTTCGAAGAGGATGCGGTGCATTTTCACCGCACCTGCCAACAGGCCTTAGCGCCGTTTGGCGAACACTTTCACCCTGAATTTAAAGCGTGGTGCGACCGTTATTTCTATCTCAAACATCGCCAAGAACCGCGCGGCGTCGGCGGCATTTTCTTTGATGATTTGAATTCGATGGATTTTGAAACCTGTTTTGCCTTAACCCGCTCAGTGGGCGACCACTTTTTAGCGGCGTATGCGCCGATCGTGGCACGGCGGCAAGACACCGAGTACACCGAATTAGCGCGGGATTGGCAGGCGTATCGCCGTGGGCGTTATGTTGAATTTAACTTGGTATACGACCGTGGCACGCTGTTTGGTTTGCAGTCGGGTGGCCGCACCGAGTCGATCTTGATGTCGATGCCGCCGGTGGTGAAATGGCGCTACGACTGGCAACCGCCGCAAGACAGCGCCGAAGCCCGTTTGTTGACCGATTTTTTAATTGGCCGCGACTGGCTCGCCACGGCTTAAGCGATCACACAAGGCGCATCTCACAACTGAGAAACCGAAGATGCGCCTTCCATAAGACGGTCATAAAATGCACAAAAATGCGGAGTCTCGGCACTAAAATTGTGCGTTTCCGTAGGTTTTTCCGTCGCTTTTTTGAAGAATTTTGTCCGTTTCACAGAAGTTTTTATCACCTTATGCCAAAGACAATTCGCACTTTTTAACGTTTTTTCCTTAAAAATCAAAAAACTAATTCGATTTACGCAGTGCACAAAAACAGTTTGCGAAGCGGAAAGACTCGGCCTTACAATCGAAACATCCCTTTAATGTTCGATGTAGGCACGTTGGTATGGAAAGACAGCAATGGTTGCAGGGCACGCTGTATCGCCCCAGCTTTGAACAGGATAGCTGTGGTTTCGGCCTGATCGCCCAGATGGACGACCAGCCTAGCCATTGGCTCGTGAAAACCGCAATTAGCTCTCTTGCCCAGTTGACGCACCGCGGTGCGGTCGCAGCGGATGGCAAGTCTGGCGATGGCTGTGGACTTTTATTCCGCAAGCCCGATGGCTTTTTGCGCGAGGTGGCCGCTGAGTGCGGCATCGCGCTGAAAAAAAACTACGCAGCAGGGCTGGTATTTGCCAGCGCCACAGAAGGTCAGGCTTCGCGTGACACGCTCAAAGCCTGTCTGGAAGAACAAGAATTAGAAGTTGCGGGCTTCCGTTTGGTTCCCACGGATAACGCGGCTTGCGGCGAGTACGCGATGCGGACTTTGCCTGCGATTTATCAAGTCTTCGTCAACTGCCCGTTTGGCATGGACGAAGCAGAATTCCAACGTCGTCTGTACGTTGGCCGTCGCTTGGCCGAAAAAGCCAATCGCGCGGATTCGGCATTTTATATTCCGACGCTCAATCCACACACTTTGTCTTACAAAGGTTTGGTGACGCCGGATAACTTGCCGTTGTTCTTCTTGGATTTGAGCGACGAACGCTTCGAATCCAGCTTGGCGGTATTCCACCAACGCTTCTCGACCAATACTTGGCCGCAATGGAAACTGGCCCAGCCGTTCCGTTTCCTCGCGCACAACGGTGAAATCAACACCGTTCAAGGCAACCGTTTCTGGTCGAAAGCCCGCGAACAAATCATGGAATCGACTTTGCTCGATATGGACGCCGTGCGCCCGATCGTGCAAACCGACGGTTCGGACTCCATGAGTCTGGACAACATGCTCGAAGGCTTGCTGATGGGCGGCATTCCGCTGTTCCGCGCTTTGCGTTTGCTGGTGCCTCCGGCATGGCAAAACGTCGATTCCACCGACAAAGACTTGCGCGCCTTCTACGAATTCAACTCCATGCACATGGAACCGTGGGACGGTCCGGCCGGTATCGTGCTGACCGATGGCCGCTACGCCGCGTGTATGTTGGATCGCAATGGCTTGCGTCCGGCGCGCTGGGTGCTGACCAAAGATCGCATTCTGACCATTTCTTCGGAAGTGGGCGTATGGGATTACAAACCGGAAGATGTGGTCTCCAAAGGCCGTGTCAAACCGGGCCAAATCTTTGCCGCTGACTTGACCACCGGCGAACTCTTGTTCCCTGAAGATATCGACGCGCAACTCAAAAGCGCCAAGCCGTATCGTCAGTGGATCAAAGAAAACGCGAAGCGCTTGGAATTCTCGCTGGAAGACGACACGACGCTCGCACCGTTTGGTGCAGAGCAGCTGCTGACCTTCCAGAAAATGTTCGACATTTCTTCGGAAGAACGCGATCAAATTATTCGCGTCTTGGCAGAAAATGCCCAAGAAGCGGTCGGTTCGATGGGCGATGACACGCCGATGGCCGTCCTCAGCCAGCGCGTACGTTCGCCGTTTGATTATCTGCGTCAGCAATTTGCGCAAGTGACCAACCCGCCGATCGACCCGATTCGCGAAGCGATCGTGATGTCGTTGAACACGGTCTTTGGCCCTGAGCGCAACATGTATGAAGAAACCGCCGAACATGCACGCCGTTTGGAAGTGCGTTCGCCGGTTCTCAGCCATGAAAAATTCAATCATGTGACCACTCGCCCCGAGTCTTACCTCAAGGCGACCACATTCGATTTGTGCTACGACCCGCTTGAAACCACACTCGAAGGCGCGCTGGCACGTCTGTGCGAACACGTCATCGAAGCGGTTCGCGACGATACCGTGATTGTGGTGCTGTCGGATCGCTGCATTGCGCCGAACCGTTTACCGATTCACGCGCTGTTTGCGACCGGTGCAGTTCACCATGCCTTGATCGACGCAGGTTTGCGCTGCAAGTCGAACATTCTGGTCGAAACCGGCACTGTCCGCGATCCGCACCAGTTCGCTTGCTTGCTCGGCTATGGCGCGACGGCAATTTACCCGTACTTGGCTTACCAAACCATTATTGATTTGGTCAACAACGGCGTGATTCAGAAAAAGGTCAACGAAGCCCTTCAGTACTATCGCAAAGGCATCAACAAAGGCCTGCTGAAAGTGCTGTCGAAGATGGGTATTTCGACCATTGCCAGCTATCGCGGCTCGCAACTGTTTGAAGCCGTTGGCGTCAACGAAGCCGTCATCGAACGCTGCCTCAAAGGCACTGTTTCGCGGATTTCGGGCGCAAACTTCGAAGACTTCGAACTGGATCAAAAAGCCCTCGCTCGTGTGGCCTTTAATCCGATGCGCGGCATTTCTCAGGGCGGTTTGCTCAAATATGTGCACGGTGAGGAATATCACGCCTACAACCCTGACGTCGTGATGATGCTGCAAAAAGCCGTCCAAAACGACGACTACGACGCGTATCAAACCTATGCCCATCTCGTTAACGAACGCCCTGTGGCCATGTTCCGCGACCTGATGAAGCTGAAGCTCGACGGCAGCCAAGCGATTTCGATCGACGAAGTCGAGCCCATCGAAGCCATTCTGAAACGCTTTGACTCGGCGGGGATGTCTTTGGGCGCACTGTCGCCTGAAGCCCACGAAGCCATGGCCGAAGCGATGAACCGCTTGGGCGGTCGCTCGAACTCCGGCGAAGGCGGCGAAGATCCAAGCCGCTACGGCACCGTCAAAATGTCCAAAATCAAGCAAGTCGCTTCTGGACGCTTTGGCGTGACACCGCACTATTTGGTCAATGCAGAAGTGTTGCAGATCAAAGTGGCGCAAGGTGCAAAACCGGGTGAAGGCGGCCAATTACCGGGCGACAAAGTCTCCCCGTTGATTGCAAAACTACGCTGCTCGAAACCGGGCATCAGCCTGATTTCGCCGCCGCCGCATCATGATATTTACTCCATCGAAGATTTGGCGCAGCTGATTTTCGACTTGAAACAAGTCAACCCGAAAGCTTTGGTTTCGGTGAAATTGGTGGCTGAGCCGGGTGTTGGCACGATTGCCGCCGGTGTCGCAAAAGCCTATGCCGATTTGATCACGATCTCCGGCTATGACGGTGGTACCGGTGCATCGCCGCTGGCCTCGGTCAAATATGCCGGTTCGCCGTGGGAACTTGGTCTGACCGAAGCGCAACAAGTGCTGCGGGCGAACGGTCTGCGGGGTCGCGTACGGATGCAAACCGATGGCGGCCTTAAAACCGGTTTGGATGTGGTCAAAGCCGCCATCTTGGGCGCGGAATCGTTCGGCTTTGGTACCGGCCCAATGATCGCTTTGGGCTGCAAATTCCTGCGGATTTGCCACCTGAACAACTGCGCAACCGGCGTTGCGACCCAAGAAATCAAGCTCCGTCAGAAGCACTTTATCGGTCTGCCGGAAATGGTCATGAACTACTTCTTGTTCATGGCGCGTGAAACCCGCGAGTGGATGGCCAAATTGGGCGTCCGCACCATGGAAGAGCTGATTGGTCGCCTCGACCTGATCGAGCTGATCGAAGGCGAAAGCGCAAAACAAGGCAAACTCGACTTGTCGGCCTTGCTGAGCGAAGGTGGCATTCCGGCCGACCAACCGCGTTTCTGCATCACCGATTCGAACCCGTCGTTCGATAAAGGCGAGTTGGCCGAACAAATGGTCGTCGATGCGCAACTTGCCATTGAACAACGCCAAATGATGACTTTGGAATACGATATTCGTAACATCCATCGTTCGATTGGGGCGCGTTTGTCGGGTGAAATCGCACGGATTCATGGCGCGGATGGCTTGCCAGAAGGCTGCCTGACCGTGAAGTTCAAAGGTTCTGCTGGTCAATCCTTCGGGGTCTGGAACGCCAAAGGTCTGCACCTCGAAATCGATGGCGATGCCAACGACTACGTCGGTAAGGGCATGGCCGGTGGTCGCATTGTGGTGCGTCCGCCGAAAGACTCGGCTTACAAATCACACGACTCCATCATCGTGGGCAACACCTGCCTCTACGGTGCCACCGGCGGCCAGCTGTTTGCCTCGGGCGTCGCAGGGGAACGTTTTGCGGTCCGCAACTCCGGCGCACTCGCCGTGATTGAGGGCGCAGGCGACCATTGCTGCGAATACATGACCGGCGGTAGCGTGATTGTATTGGGTGAGACAGGCTACAACTTCGGTGCAGGGATGACCGGCGGCTTTGCCTTCGTGTACGACCGCGCAGAACGCTTTGCTTACCGTTACAACAACGAATTGATTGATATCAGCCTGATCAATGGCGAAGCCATGGGTCAATACCGCGCCTACCTTCTCGACAAGATTGCAAAACACGTTGAGTTGACCGGCTCGGAAATCGGTCGCGCCATGCTGGAAAACTTCGATGACTACGTCGATTATTTCTGGTTGGTCAAACCGAAGGCTGCCAAGCTCGATAGCTTGCTGAAGGATTAATCGAACGGGCGTTGGGCTTCTGTGGCAGGTCATCGACCTGCCACGAAGTCGTAAAGGAAAAAGACATGGGTGACGTATTCCAGTTTATGAACCTGCAGCGCAATCCCGGCGAAAAATTCCCCGCCGAGATGCGTAAGCAGAAGTTCTTTGAAATTTATCAGCCGCTCAACAGCGGCGAAGCCACCGACCAAGCCGGTCGGTGCTTGTCCTGTGGTAACCCGTACTGCGAATGGGAATGTCCAGTTCACAACTACATTCCAAACTGGTTACAACTGGTCAAAGAAGGCAAGCTCTTTGAAGCGGCCGAACTCAGCCATAAAACCAACTCCTTGCCAGAAATCTGCGGCCGCGTTTGCCCGCAAGATCGTCTGTGCGAAGGCAGCTGCACCTTGAATCAAGGTGGCTTTGGCGCGGTGACCATTGGCTCGGTCGAAAAATACATTACCGACGAAGCCTTTAAAGCCGGCTGGCGGCCAGATATGTCCAAAGTAGTTTGGACCGATAAGCGCGTCGCAGTGATTGGTGCCGGTCCTGCGGGTTTGGCCTGCGCCGATGTCTTGGTGCGCAATGGCGTGAAGCCGGTTGTCTTCGACCGTTACGAAGAAATCGGCGGCTTGCTGACCTTTGGTATTCCCGAGTTCAAACTCGAAAAAACCGTGGTGCAACGTCGTCGCGCGATCATGGAAGAGATGGGCGTTGAGTTCCGTCTGAATACCGAAATCGGCACCGATGTTTCGGCCGAATCGCTGCTCGAAGAGTTTGATGCCGTATTTATGGGCATGGGCGCTTACAAATACATGAAGGGCGGTTTCGACGGTGAAAACCTGCCCGGCGTGATCGAGGCGCTACCGTTCCTGATTAACAACGTGCGCCATTCTATGGGCACCTTGAACGACGAGCCGTTCAACAGCATGGCCGGTAAACGGGTCGTGGTGTTGGGCGGTGGCGATACCGCAATGGACTGCAACCGCACCTCGATTCGTCAAGGCGCAGAATCGGTCATTTGTGCATATCGTCGTGACGAAGAAAACATGCCGGGCTCTAAGCGTGAAGTCGCAAACGCCAAAGAAGAAGGCGTCGAGTTCTTGTGGAACCGTCAACCGATGGGCATTGAACAAGCCGCCGACGGCAGCTTGCGTCTAAAACTGGCTGAAACCCGTTTGGGCGCACCGGATGCCAAAGGCCGTCGCAACGCCGAAATCGTCGAAGGCTCGGAACAAGTCTTGGAATGCGATCGTGTCGTGATTGCTTTCGGTTTCCAAACCGAGCGCATGAGCTGGTTCGATGGCGTGTCGGTGAACACCGACGAGCGTGGCCGGACAATCGCTGCCGAGCGTCAAACCTTCAAATTCCAAACCAGCAATCCGAAAGTGTTTGCCGGTGGCGATCAGGTGCGCGGCGCAGATTTGGTGGTGCGTGCCGTGTTTGAAGGCCGCCAAGCCGCAGAAGGCATTCTGAACTTTGTGGGCGCGTGGTAATCACCGCACACGTCCGCACAAAAAACCCCGCCTCGGCGGGGTTTTTTCATGCACAACACTTAAGAAGCTTTTTCAGGAATCGAACCCATCTCCTGCATCACCTTCGTTGCGGTGTCTCGATACAACGCAACTGAATGATCTTGCGCCGCATGTTTTAAGCGCGCACTCAAACGCTGCCGATCACGGCTAAAGAGCACCGCCAAACGCATCGCAGACAGCGATGGGCTCGCATGCTCTGCGCCTTTACGCGCATACAATTCTGACAAGTTCATCCATGCGGCTGACCGCGACGGCACCTTGAGCAACACTTCATTCAAAAGGGTTTCAGCGGGCGCGAGATCGCCGTGTAACAGCAGGGCGTACGCAAGATCATTTTTGGTTTCGATGTCTGAAGGATCGGCCTCCAAACCACGCTGCAACACCTCAATCGCCCCAACTTTATTGCCCTTTTTGAGCAATGCGGTAGCTTCCTGATTCAAAGACCGGCTCAGCTTACGGTCGCCCTTGTCCACCGACGGTGCATGCTGACGAATCTCCGCGGCCACCCCGTCAATTTCCGACCATTGCGCATGCTCCGCCTTGGTCAACAAAACACGCAGAGGCTCGGATAGTCCGCTCGACACAGTCGCCACGGGAGGCGTCACTGGCGGGTTTGGTGTGTTCGACACCGGAGAAACCACCTTGGGCGACAAGTCCGCGTGCGGTGTCACCGTTTGGCTCACCGCTTGCGGCGTAACCGCCGCCGCAACATGATGACGCCCCAAATAAGACGGCGCGAGGGACATCACCATCGCCGCCGAAGCCAGCAAGGGAATCAGCGCATAATCATGATTCGTTTTCGCCAGAAACGGCTTTTCGGGCTTTTGAAAGGCACGGGTAAATTTGTCTTGCTCCTCGGCGCTCAAACGGGTGGTCGCCGTCGAAGAGGCTTGCCGCTGCAGCAATAGCGACTCGCGAATCGATTTTGAATAGCCCAAAATCGCGCTGCGACGCAGCAAACCATAGCCGCCCAATGCCACCACCGCCGCCAAACTCGCCCATGAAAACGACCACAACGCCGACGAAGCGGCCACACCGACCGCCGCCAAGCCGACCGGAACAAAGCCTTTATTGACCAATTGCTTGCGGTCATCGTCTTCGGGCAAAGGATCGGCGCGCATCGTCTTACCCGAGGCACCATCTGCCCAATAGTGGTATTCGCGCCCTTTGTAATCGAATACCACATGGGTCAAAGGCACATACACGGTATTGCCGACATGCGAGGTTTTTGCATTCCAGCGCCAATCTTGTTGGCGATCGCCTTGGGCATGTGCCTTAACTTTATCGCCGATCATATTGTCGATTTTGCCGCCCAACGTCTGAAAAGCTTGCGACGCCGAGATCGAAAAATCTTCCGTATTCAGCCCCGTCATAAACGAGGCGTTGAACGCCGTCGGGGTGGCAGCCGCCGCCACTTCAGACACGATATCGGCGGGTGTTAATGCCGATTTCGCGAGCGATTGACCCGCATAGGCCGACACCACAAACGTCCCCGCATCCACCCCATTCGCAGGCCGCCAATCGGTGACGGTGCGATATGCGGTATAGGCCTCTTGGCGACTTTGGCCGTTGACCGTGACCGTCCGATAGCTCGTATACGGCTCTTGCCGGTCGTAGCCAAAGGACGCCGTCCACGTCGCCTCGTACTCGATTGCAAAGCGATATGCCGGTACGTAAAAACGCTCACGCTGAATCAACGTGGCCGCTTCCAACATATCATCCGGCGTGTAATGACCGCTGGCCATAAAGGCATACACCTGCGACTCAAGCTGCTCGACGCTTAAGGCCAGCGGAATGATCAAATCGACCTGCTGGGGCAATGCATTTTCTGGCTTTTTGATTTCGTTGACTGTGTCGCAATACGGACACTTCAACGATTGAATCGAGGCTGCGTACTCAATTTCAGCCCCACAATTTTTACACTTGTCGCGCATCGAATGCCTCTTTTGATGTGTTCACGCCCGCGCCCCGTATGAACTTATTGCGCTTCGCCGCACGACGGGCAGAATTTCGCACCCGCAACGATGTCGGCACTACATTTTTTGCACGAAGGCTGGGTTTTAGTGCCGCAGGCAGGGCAGAATTTAGCCTGTGCGGGCACGCTGGCTTGGCAGTTGCTGCAATGAATCGGCATCGCATCACCGCAGCGACGGCAATGCGCCGCGCCGCTCGGATTGTCTTCGCCGCACGATGGGCAGGCGTAAACGGGGTCGGCGCAATGCGGGCAAAATTTCGCACCCTTGGGCACCTCGGCATGACACTTGTCACAACTCAACATCGGCATCGCGGTGGCTGTCGCGGGCGCGGCGAGGGCATTGCCACAGCCGCCGCAGAACTTCATCCCTGCGGTGTATGGCGTGTTGCATTTTGCGCAGTTCAGCTGTGCTTGCGGCGCGACGGACTGGGTTTGCATGTGCGGCGCTAATTGAGTAAACGCGCCGCCCATCATGCCTCCCATGCCCATCCCCATTCCCATACCCATACCAGCGCCTAACACCGTTCCAGCGGCACCTTCGTTACCGGCAGCGGTTTCGAGCACATCAAAGGTCCGTTGTTGCTGATAATTCGTCCCCAACAAGCCCATCTCCGCCCGACGCGCCAGCGCCGATTTGAGCGTCACCACAGCGGGATCGTCTTCGGGGACATTAATCGAATGGATGTTGAACTGCGTCAGATCGACGCCGTAATCGTCCATTTCTGGCGCAAGCGAGGCTTTAAGCAACGCGGAGAGGGTTTCCAGCTCGGTCGAAATTTCGAGTACCGACTGACCATTTTTGATGATGGCGCTGGCGATGCTGGATTTAATTTTGGTGGTAAATACGCCCTTAAAATAATCAGACAGGGTTTCTACATCAAAGCTCGACAAAGTGCCGACCAGTTTAAGCAGGAATTTTTTCGGATCGACGACTTTAATCCCGTACTGCCCAAACGCCCGCACCGGCACCATGATTTGATATTTTGGGTCTTGCAGCTGAATCGGGTCGGGCGTCCCCCATTTCACATCGAGATTAGTCGCTTTATTGACGTACCACACCTCGGCTGAAAACGGCGATTGCCCACCAAACGGGAGGCCAATTAGCGTCGTTAACAGCGGGATATTATTGGTCGAAAGGGTATGCCGCCCCGCGCCAAACGGCCCTTGATACACGCCCTCTTTCACCAAGTACGCTTCTTGGGTTTCGTTGACGATTAATTGCGTCCACGTTGACAACTCTTCAGATGGAAATTTCCACGCCAAAATGCTCGGATTGCCGTTCCACTTCACCAGATCAATAATCGCCATCATGCCCCCCTGTATTCACCAAAAAAGATCCCTGCGCATTGTCGCACAGCGCCCATCGTTTTGATGAGTGGCGTGAAGG
>CAZWRK010000043.1:21529-33050 GCA_964635875.1 uncultured Aquaspirillum sp. | reverse complement strand
TGGCACATGGTAGGCAACTGGATCCGCAACGTCCTGGGCCATATTGGATGAGGCAGAAGGGTAAGCAAGGCTTAGCCTGGGATCGAGCCCGCCGACAATGGTTTAAGGACCATCCGGATGAATGGTTTGTGTGTGCTTTGCAGATCTCGCCGCGCTGCCCCCGGGCCATGCGCCGGGAGGAAACAACGCTGGACCATAGATTAAGCCGGACCCACCGGCCGGATCTGCGAGTGGACCAAGCTAACTTGCAGCCGGCATGCTGGCCATGTAATGAGCAAAAAGGTAGTCGCGAACTATAACTTGACACAAAAGCAAGTGTGTGCTAGAATAGTGTTGTTATGAAACATATAACACAGACACTCAAAAGCAAATATTACACTTACCAGCCCGGTGAATTCCTGCCTGTATATGAGGGCGGGGAACTGGCCAACCGCAAGGCGTTCCATAAGTACCGTATCAAATGGATCCTGGAACACCGCCAGGCTGCTCTATACCAATTCACGCATACGCGCGGCTAATTGCTGATATACTGCCGTTCGTGGGTGCCTGCAAATGTGTGGGCGCAGTCAAATGCCTAAGGTTTCGACCGACCGCTAAACATTATCCAGCCTTCCGGTGCATCCTCGAGGCCCTGCCCGGTAAAACCGACTGAGGTACCCACACCTGGAATTGAAATAGACTTATACACATTTATGTCCACAGTGGGGAAAAGTTTAGGCTGTGTTGCGCTAGTAATTTTCTCTGTAATTTGATACTCTAGTGGTCTAGGACTTTGATGCTGTGGTAGGCCAAAGCCCTGATATTAACGTAAGAGGGTGTTTACTCTATTGTCTCGATGTGCTAAGATGAAGGTCTTACCACAGCAATCAAAGACAAAAACAGTGCCCCTCAGGAAGGGGCCTTTTTTGTGAGCAAACAACGCATGGTCAATACCCACTTTTGGAGTGATCCTTGGGTGGTGGATGACCTCAACCCACTGGATCGTTACCTGTTCCTTTATTTCCTAACCAATGACAAAAACAATTTAGCCGGAGTGTACGAAATTTCTTTGCGGACCATATCCAATGAAACCGGACTCGAAAAAGAACAAGTTATCAAAATGCTCGAGCGGTTGGAGTCGCGGGTGATCTACAAAAATGGTTGGATCGTGCTGCGCAAAGCAATCAAGCACCAGAATTACACCAACAGCAAAATCAAAGTGGCCATACTTAATGCGCTGAATGAAGCGCCTGAGTCGGTTTTGCAGTACATGGACATGCCGGATGCCCTTGGCTTCGGTCTCGCTGGCACTTCGCTCGATGAATCAGCCATGACTCACCGATACCCTAGCGATGAGCAAGCGAAAGGCAAGCGAAAGGAGTTAGAGTATGTCCCATCAAGTCCTATGGATGACTCATCGCATTCTAATATTAATTCTAATTCTAACTTTAATTCTAATATTAAAAATACTAGTCCAGCGGGCAAGCCGCAGGACCATCAGCTAAAAGCTGATATCCAAGAAATTTTTGATTATTACGTTGAATGTTTCCAAGCCGGCAGCGCTCACATCAAACTCAGTGATCAGCGCAAAACCAAGATCCGTATGCGGCTCAAGGATGCTGGCAAAGACATGGTGATGAAAGCGATCCTCAACACCAGCCGATCACCATTTCACAGGGGTGAGAATGATCGCGGGTGGAAGGCAAACATTGATTTCATAATCCGCAATTACGAACAGGTCGAAAAGTTGGCTGCGCTTGATGAGGAGGACCAAGCATTTGGATCCGAGCAGCGCGCACCAACCCAAGAGGAAATTGCGAGGGCAGCACGCCATGCCAAGTGAGGATGTAGTTTTATTCGATTACGTTGTCGGCCGATACAATGGGGAGCGAGCCAAATCAGTGTTGGCCCATGCTCATGCCGGATCCGGGTACTACATTTTGGAGGAGGGCAGGCAAGGGAACCAAGCCTGGTGTTTGGCAGTGTCGATTTGGTGTGAGCCCAATGGTCCGATCCCGGAGCACCTCACCAAAGTGGTAGATCCATTCCTAATCAAAAAGCTCGACAAATGGCGCAAACCCAATGATCACGACATGGGACCCAAAAAAGCGGTGAACCCGAAGCGCATGGCAGAGATCCGGGAAATGTTCGGAAAAGGGCAAACCAAACTCATCGAGCCATCTAAACCGTAAGTGCTATAATGCCACCAAATGGCTGGCAGTGCTAAAACCACAGAAACAAAAGGGAAGGGCAGGCCAACTGACTTTACCCCCGAGCTTGGCGATGAGATATGCGCCATGCTTGCTGATGGCATGAGCCTCCGCAGTATTGTCAAATTGAAAAACATGCCGGCATCATCAACTGTTTTCAAATGGTTGCGTGAGATAGATGAGTTTTCGGAGCAGTACGCGCGCGCGAAAGAGGAATCAGCCGATGCCCTAGCCGATGATATTCAGGAAATCAGCGAAGGCGTACTCAAAAAACGATACGACCCCCAGGCTGCTCGAGTCGCAATGGATGGCAAAAAGTGGATCGCCTCAAAGCTCAAGCCCAAGAAATATGGCGACAAACTCGATTTGACAGGTGAACAAACCCACACGCACAAATTTAAGGACCTCGACGATGAGCAACTCGACGCTAGAATCAAGGCAATCAAAGATACAGTTGCTTGAGCTGGTAGCTGAAAAGGAGCGCCGCCGCGCTGCTGATCCGCTCAAGTATGCAACCATGCACAATAAGCAACAGGAGGCCACTGCTTCAATGGCTGCTATCCGTGCCCTATTTTGGGGCAACCGTGTCGGAAAAACCGAGTGGGGAGCCCAGGAAACAGCCAGGTATGCCACCGCCAGCCACCCATACCGCAAACTAGCCCCGCCATACGAAATATGGGCCGCCTGCCCTTCCTTTGAGGTCCAAGAGGAAACAACCCAGCCAAAGCTGCTTAGGTACTTGCCTGCTGATCAAATCGCCAGCATCAGCTACCTGCGCGGCAAAATCATTCGCAAAATCACCATGAAAAACGGTGTGGTGATCAGCTTTAAGTCCTACGACCAGGGCCGTGATAAGTTCCAGGGTGCCGGTAAACGCCTGGTATGGCTGGATGAGGAACCGCCGCACGACATTTGGGAGGAAATCTTTGTGCGTGTTGAAGCCGGCCAGGATCTCGATGTGATGCTGACCATGACCGCCATTAAGGGTATGACCTGGGTGTACGATGATATTTACCTGGCCACCAACAACCCGGATCTGTTTGTTTCCGAGGCTGGTTGGGACGATAACCCCCACCTCACCGAGAAGCAGAAGGAGCAAATGAGCCGAGGTTTGAGTGCTGCCGCCATCCAGGTGCGCCGGCATGGCAAGTTCGTTAAGCGGGTTGGTATGGTGTGTGCCTGGTGGGAGCGCACCAAGCATGTACGCCACTACGATCGTCTGGATCCATCATGGACCTGGTACGAGATCCTCGATGGTGGTTGGTCCGACCCTGCCGCTTGGCTGCTGATTGGTGTTGATAACGACAATAACGTGCATGTGGTTGATGGCTTTAGGCGTAAACAAACCAAGGCCAAACAACTCAAAGAGATGCGTGAGCGCAAACGAGGCCGGCTGCTGATCACTCGCGGCTGGATCGACAATGACGATCCCCGCCTGGCCAAAGAGCTGCTCGAGGACCACGATTGGTTCCTTGAGCCGGTCAAAAAGATACCGAATGAGCAGCAATCATGGGATGAATCCCTTGCCGCCAAGCTCGATGAGTACGGCGAGATCCAACCTGGCACTGGTGAGCCAAGGCTATACATCAGCGATCAACTGGTTGAAGTGTCCGAGCGATCCGGCAAAGAGGAAAACTGGATGGTCCAGGAAATTGAGAACCTGGTGTGGCTGGAGCGTACTGCCAGAACCGGTGATGAGATCGTGCCTAAGTGGGATGATCACCGCCGATTTGGCCACCACTTCGATGGCATACGAGCCCTTGCCTACTTCCTGGTAAGCTACATGGAGCCGGTTGAGGACGATGGCGGCGTGCCATTGGATGATGGACCGTTTGACAAGGATGGATTCTTAGTATGATTCGCGCATCATTTGAACCTGCCGGCAACGGCGTTACCGTGTACCGGTGGGATAACCTGCCCGATGGCCGCCGGTCCTATTGGACCCACGACGGCAAACGGAAGGTGCTTAAGATCGATGAACCTGCGCCTTGGTGGATGGTGTTTGATCGTGAGGATGCCAAAGCCCTGGTGATTGCCATGTCCGAATACCTGGATGATTATGCTCGCGGCGATCCCGAGGATTACGGCTACATCAAGGGCCTGTATGAAGCTCAAAGGGAGCACCTGCAAGACATGCGCCGATTAGTTATGCTCGATCCCCCGGGCGGCAGCCTGGCCGAGCCAAAGGATGTTGAATGAGCCGTAAATCACTCGAGGAAATCGTTGCTGATGCCCACGACTCAATGGAGTACGGCACTGTGGTGCTGACTCTCAAGAAAACCAAGGGTGCCATTACCACGATCGACATGCTCAAGCACACCATCCGCAGCGTGTCCGGATCCGCCCAAGCCCTCACCCTGATCGGCTCAATGCTCAAGCTGCTCAAAGATGCCCAGGACACCGGCAGCCTAACCTTTACGGTCGTGGTTGATCGAGGCGAAGCCACCAAGCTCGTTACCCAGGATTTCAGCCGTAAGAACCTTAGGGATGGTGATTATCAGTGATCCAGTTTCAAGTAAGCACCCGGCACACCGGTGAATATCGACGTGTCAAAGTGATGGTGTACGACACCATCGATGAGCTCAAGCGGGCTACTCGCCGCCGTGATGGGCAGTACAAGAATGCCGGCGCCGTGCAAACCCCGGCCTGGTACGACCAGATGGCAGCCACCACCAACTACATCGAAATGGCCCAGCTGAGTGCTGATATCGAGCCCAAAAGCTCGGATTGGCAGCCGTACATCACGATCCGACTGGCACTGGACAAGCTCAAGCAATACCCCACCGAGATCATCACCCATGAGTGTACGCATGCCGCCATTTTCCTGTTCCGGCGCGATGTCAAACGCTCACTGGCCCGGATCCAGGACCAGGAAACCCTGTGCTATCTGGTAGGTGAACTGAGCCGCAAGGTCGTAAATAAACTGTACGAAAAGAAGTTAGTTTAATGTGGAATATCTCATTGCAAATCGTTTATGTTATAGTTAGCGGAAACGCCCGAGGGTGCTGCAACACGTTATGAAGGGATTAGAATTTGGCAACTAAAAAACAGGCAAAGACCGATGAACCGAAGCAAACGGATCAGGCTCAAACGGTCGGTTTAACTTCGGATTGGGAAACCGCTTGGGAGGCGCTCGAGCCCATACGCTCAACGTGGGATGAAAAAGAGCAAGCCTTGATGGCGCAAACCAATGATTCCGTTTCCGGCAATATCACCGCCACACGCGTGAGTGATGCCGCTTTATCAACACTCGCCTATGAACGACAAGCCCGGGTTTCGGCACAGCTGCCAACCGGGCGTGTTTATGCCATGAGCAAAGCCGACGACAAGAAGGCTGCCCTGCTCAACATCATCCTGAACCGCTACATCCTGCCCAATGCCGATAGCCAATTCGACATGCTGATCAAGCTCCGTTTGTGGGGCCTGTACGCCAGTGTCTATGGCTCAATGCCGATGTTTTATGATTACCGCGCCGACAAGCGTTATCGCGGCCCGGAATGCTACCTGGTGAACCCTCGCTGCTTTGCGCCAGTTAATGGCCTGCACAATGTCCAGGAAGCCGGCTGCTACATCAGCACCGTGATGCACCTCACCGAACTCAAAGAGATCGCTGCCCGCGAAAAAACCAGCTACGACAAAGATATGGTGAATGACCTGATCAAGCGCCTGGAAACCGGCGAGCTCAACAAGCCTTCGACTGACGATAATAACAACAAGCGCAACACCACCGTCGGATCCCGCTACGACCTATCCAATGCCAAGGACCGGGTTGAGGTAGTTACCAAGTACACCCACGACACCTGGACCACCTTTGTGCCGGATGCTGCCGGCGTTGATAAAGACGGCAAAATTATCGAGGACTTTGTGATCCGTGAAATGGATAACCCGCACAAGTCCGGCCGGATCCCGGTTGTGATGCGCCACTGTTTCCCACTCATGGATTCGATCTTTGGGCTGGGCGACTTTGAGCGCGGCATGAAGGTCCAAAAGGCCAAAGACTCTATCATCAACCTGTTCCTGGAAGGTGCTAAAAACCGGGTATTCCCGCCACTCAAGATGATCGATAACCTGCTGACTCCATCCACCATCCGCTACCAAGCCGGATCCAAATGGAAGGTCAAACAGCAGGATGCAGTCCAGGCCATGACATTCGGCAATGCCCCACTCGGCGAATTCCAAGCCACCTACTCTGCCCTGCAAGGCATGCTGCAAAACATGTTCGGTACTTCAACCACTGAAATATCCGACAAAGACGGCGGCCCGGCAATGGGTAAGACACCACAGGCGCTTAAGATGCAATCTGCCCGCGAGAATGCCCGCGATACCTGGGACCGATTTATGCACGAAAAAGCCACCGAGGAGCTGCTTGAGGGCATGCTTAACCTGCTAACTGTAAAGATGGAAAAGCCGATCAATTTCACCCTGTTTGAGGATGATATCAAGGCCCTTGGATTCAGTGAGGAAGTCAAAGAGCAGAAAACCCCTGATGGCAAGGTGATCCAGGAAGCCCAAAAGGCCAGCCCGGTCGAAGGACTCGAGGCGTTCGAGGGTGCCAAAGCCGGCAAGATGACCGTTTCCAAAAAGGATATCTCGAGCGATACCGGGTATTCCTACCTGATCGACGCCAACAGCTCCATGCAGCAAGATGATGAGGAGCAGTTCCAGGCTCACATGGCGACCTGGGCGCTGGTCCATAAAACCCCTAACCTGGTTGAAAACCTGGCAATGGCCGGCATGGAATATGACGAAGCCGAACACCTCAAACTGATCTTTATTTCGGCCGGTATCACCGATTGGGAGCGCGTGCTTAAGGAAATGGGCCCCGAACAAATGGCCAAAATGAAGCAGGCTATGCTCCAACAACAGCAACAAATGCAGGCTGCTGCCGCTCAAGGCCAGCCACCAATGGATCCGGCCGCCCAAATGGCCGCTGCCATGCAAGGCGGTGGTATGCCCCAGGGCAACGTAGGCATGCCTCCACAGGCCGCACCGGTTCAAGTTGGAGCTCAAGCCGTTGGCGTACCAATGGCCGCCCCACAGGGCCCGCCTGTTGGTCCCCAGCTCACCCCGCAAATGCCGGCATTCGAGGATCCGCAGATCGCACAAGTAGCCAGCACGCTGTTAGGAGGTAGATAATGGCCAAATCACCTGATTTTAAGCAAGACACTGCCGCACTTGATGATGTAGCCCCGATTCCAGTGGCTCCAATGCCTGAATTACCAACCGTTGAGGAGGATCAGGCCCAGGACGAAACCGAGGATGCAAAGCTGGCACAAGCCTATTGGCATCCGGCCTGGTCGAAGGTCCAGGAAAAATTCCAGGAAGTGCTTGATCGCTACGGCAGTAAAGACAATGCCCTGGCCTATAAGGACCTGCCGGCTGATGAGTTCAAAATCAAGATGATTGCCGAGGCTACTGTCAAGCAAGAGTGGGAAAAAATAATGGAGGATGTCAAACGTGCAGTCGAATCTTTTGAATCTCGACCCAAGCCCGCAAAACGATCCAAATCAGGAAGTTGAGCATGAGGTTATCAATACATTCAATCTGGATGACATGCCGCAGGCGGAGCTCACTGGCCACGCTTGGATCCAGCGGGGCACCGAGCTTACCTGTCAGTCCTGTCCTTTTCGGCATGCTAGTTACATTCCACCTGATTATCAGCTGTATGGAATCGATGAAAGGGGTTATCCACTCATTCGTAAATTGAAGTTCTGATGCTGGTGCCCGGCCATCAAGTCCGAGCATCAACATGAGCGCTTCAGCTCAAACCGCAGAGCCCTGGCGGAATAACGTGGTGCTGGCAGAGCCCTGGCCATAAAAGTGGTGCTTGCTTGGTAGAGCCCTCACCATAAGAAGGTGCTAGAAAGTAGGTAGTTATGGACCCTGACAATCAAGATCCAAACAACCCGGCTCCTCAAAACCCTGCCCCCGCAGATCCGGCAGCGCCAGCCCAGCCAGCTGACAATAATCAGGATCCGCAACCACCAGCTAATCCCGATGGGACGCCTCCCGCAGGTGATGATGATGGTGGCCAACCGCCAGCTGGCGATGACGACGGCCAAGACCCGCAAGGTCAGCAGCCCGGTTCCCGCCAAGAGAGGCGCAATCAGGAAAGAGCCCAGCGTATGCAGGAGCTCAATCAGCGAGTTAGGCAATCTGGTCAGCCGAGTTACCAACCTGGCCAGGGGCAGAATCAGTCGCCACAATTCCCCAACTACGCGGACGGCCAAGTGGTTAGTCCCCAGCAGTTGCAGCAGGATGTGGTCCAGACTGCCGATGCAATTGCCAGCATCCGGGTAAACCAGCAAATGGCTCAACAGCGTGCTGTTGATCATTTCGAGCGGGACCAGGAAATAGTCCCTAGTAAGTACCCTGAGCTAAATCCTGAAAATGCAGCCTTTACACCTGAACTGGACGAGGCGATCGCCCAGGAGTATCAGGAGCGAGCGTTTGAAGTTGTTGGGTACGACAATCAAGGGAAGCCGATTACTCGGCTCAACCCGTCGGTACGGTTAGCCGACATTGCGGCCCGGCATGTGAAGGCAGCGCGTGCTTATGCTGCCAAAACCTCTGCTGATACGCAAAACCGCGAGAATGCGAACGCCGATGCAACGGCCCCAAGGCCGAACGGCGGCAGACCCGCAGCTAAGAAATTTGAAGATCTTACACTCGATGAAATGCGCGCTAAAGTCGGTTATCACCGGGTTTAGTGTAAAAACCAGCCAGAGGCCCTATATCAACCTCTAAACAAAGGAATATGTAGCAATGGCTGCACAAAAAACTTCCGACCTGACGCAGGAAATGAGCGTGTTGTACGAAAAGGTTTTCCTTGATCGTGCCGAATATGAGTACATCTTTGAACAAGGTGGACAAATGCGCACCATGCCTGCTAATGAGGGTAAGCAGGTCAATTTCACACGCCACACCCCTCTGGCGACCGCCACCACAGCACTAACAGAAGGCACTAACCCTGCCGAAGTTGCGCTGACGGCAACCACTGTATCAGCTGCATTGGCAGAATACGGTACCACAGTTAAGATCTCACGGTTCTTGAGCTTAACTTCCATCGACCAAAACAACGAGGAAAAGATCGACGTTGTTGGTCAGAACCAGGGTGAAACAATCGACGAGCTGGCCCGAAACGAGCTCGCAACCGGAGCAACTGCCCAATTGGCCGGTGGTAAGTCAGCACTTACCGATGTGGCAATCACTGACGTGATGAGCGTTACTGAGATCCGCAAAGCAGTTCGTACCTTAAAGAAAAACAAAGCCAAGCGATTCCAGGATCGCATCGCTCCTTGGATGGGCAAGTTGGGACCGGACACCAGCTATGACCTTCAAGGTGATAGCTCGTTCCTTAGTGCCGATATCTACGATAACGGTGCGACCAAGATGTATAACGGTGAGTTAGGTAAAATTCATGGGGCCCGCCTCCTTGAGTCGCCTAACCAAAATGAGACCGCCAACGGTGGTGCCTCTAACGCCGAGATCATCTGGAACTTCCTGCACGGTAAAAACGCCTTCGGGTATGTGGACCTTGCAGGCGACAAGCCCGATGTGTTCATCATCCCTCACACTAAGATCGACAGTGGTAACCCTGCTGGCCGCTTCTCAACTGTTGCGTGGGCTGGATCTTACGTTTGTAAGACCCTGAACGCCAACTGGTTGTTAGCTGTTAAGACAGGTGCTACCGGCCGAACTTAAGCCGTAGGGACTGACTGATCGCTCGACCGATTAACGTGCCCCGGGGTGTGCGTGAGCGGGGAGCCGCGTGGTAACATGTGGTGAGACCGTAACCCCACTTTGTTAATTAACGGAGGTGAAAATGCCTAAAAAAGCTGATGAGAAACCAAACGCCGGTGCCGCCGATCCAACGGCAGATGACACCGCTGATAAGCCAACCCACAATGTTGTTAATGCCAGCCCCGGGGCCGTAGGGTCCGGTGATGATGGCGGCGATAACGTCTTTGATAAGGTCGAAACCGACAACCAAAATGGCGGTGTGATGAACACCACCGATACCGAATATGCCGATGATGATGAGTTGCCGGAAACTCCTAAGCGCAATCTGTCCGATAAGGACCGTACAGCTATCAAAGAGGCGTTTAACGCTCCTGGTGCTGTTGTTGCCAATATTGCTAAAGAGTACGATATCGAACCCAGCGAAGTGTTCGCTATCGCCGAGGGCAAATAACCTATGGGCCGCCTAACTGAGGAGGAAATCGAGAACATCAAACACCTTTACCAGCGCGGTAAAGGCTCGATCCAGGACTATGCCCGCATTTACCGGGTGGAAGTTCAGGAAGTGCTCGAGATCCTTGGCATTGAAGGCATGAGCGAAGTGCAGTATGGCGGCGACCTGGTTGATGCCGACGAAATGGGCCCTGAGAAAAACAAAATCAACCTCGAAGGCGAAAAAGCCCGGGTACCCTACACCACCAACTAGCTATGGAAAACTTCATGTATGGCCGCATGACCACGCTAATGCGGCTCAAGGCCGATAGAGACAACCCGGCCAAGCATCCTTATAGGCGAATGCGTGCCGACCGTGCCATCAAGCAAATTATGGCGCAAATGCGTGATCGCAAACTCATGCACCTGCGCGAGCGTTTGATCAAGGCTACCCTGTACGGCGACCTCTATTGGCAATGGAAAATCGAGAACCAGATCAGGGCCCATGAAAAAGACATGGAAGCCATCGATTACCACTATTACACTAAGAGGGATGAGGACGAGTAAATGAAAATTTTGGCCGTGCATTCCGCGATACTGCCAAACCCTGAAAAACAAAGCCAAGTCGATCACTGGCGGATCTACCGGCCGCTGCGCGAGCTCGCTAAAAACATGCCCGATTGGGTGATCGAGCACTCCCCCACGTTTATCCCTAACTTCGAGGAAAACCACGCCAAAGATCAGTTTACCGAGGAGGAATTCCAGGCGGCCTTTGAAAACCTCAAGCAGTACGATGTGATATTCAGCTCCTACCACCCGGATCCGAGCGCCTTCATAATGATGCAGCTGCTCAATAAAAAAGCCGGCGTGCAGTTTGTGATGGACTGCGACGATGACATGTTTGCCATCAACCCGGACAACCCTTTTTGGAATAAAATTAGCCACGATCAGGTGTATGAAATGCAGCGCATGATCGCTCATAACCCCTGGCTCACTACTACCAACGAATTCCTAGCCAACCGGTTCCGTGATCGCCGGCCGGATTTTGCCCGGGACACCACCATTGTGATCCCCAATTTTATCAACGATGATTTCGTGCATCCGACCTTCAACAATAGCCCGGACGTGGTGATTGGTTATGTCGGTGGGTCCAGCCACTA
>CAZWRK010000043.1:6377-21429 GCA_964635875.1 uncultured Aquaspirillum sp. | reverse complement strand
ATTACTTAATCGATCAGCAAGATGTGCTGGGAAAGTTGGTTGCAAATGACTGATTACAATCCCGATAACTTTACTCTTGATAACTATGTAAATGTGGTAAAAAAACTCCTGTCAAAACACATCGATGTAGAGGATGATTTGCTCGATCTCTATGCCCTGTTGGTTCTCACGACTGGCGTAAACACAACCTGGGAAAACGTACATGACGCCTGGGCAATATGGCGTAACCGAACCAAACCGGATCATAAATCGTTAGTGCCTTTTGAAAACCTAACCCCTGATGTCCAGGAATTAGACGATGAATACACCAAAGCAATTCAGGCAGTAGCCAAGGAAATAGGAGCCAAGAATGACTGATTTATTTTTCGACAAAGAGGCTCGCGACAAACTCCTGGCCGGTGCTGAAAAGCTGTACAACGCTGTTAAAACCACCCTGGGCCCGCGCGGCCGCAATGTGGTGATCGGCAAGCGTGGATCCGGACCCACTGTTACCCACGACGGTGTAACCGTTGCCACTGCCGTGCATATCAAGGATGAGGGCGAAAATGTGGGCGCCGAGCTCATCAAGGAAGCCGCCAGCAAACTGAATGACGTGGCCGGCGATGGTACGACCACTGTTACCGTGCTCACCTACCACCTGCTCAAGGCCGCTGCGGATCTCGTCGAAAAGGAAAACCTCAACCCGATGATCCTGGCCCGCGAGGTCGAGGTTGCTGCTGAGAGCGTTATTGCCTACCTGGAAAAGAATAAGCTGCCGGCTAACGATCTGGCCTCACTGCAAAAGATTGCTACGATCTCAAGTGGTAGTGAGGAAATTGGCAAGGTGGTGGCCGAAACCATCCATGCCATTGGGTCCACCGGTACGGTTGATGTTGAGCCCACTATGCAGCTGGAAACTACCACCGAAATGGCTACCGGCATGCAGATCGAGCGCGGTTGGATCAGCCCTTACATGGTGAACAAGGAAAACACTGCCGAGGCGATCTATGATAAGCCGGCCATCCTGATCCTGCACCGCCGCATTTACTCATTCCGTGAGATCCTGCCAGTGCTTGAAAAGGTCCAAGCCGGCGGCTACAACCAGGCCGTTATTATCGCCATCGATGTCGAAGGTGATGCCCTGCCCTCTTTGATCCTGAATAACCAGCAAGGCGTATTCCGCACCTTGGTTATTAAAGCTCCTGGGGTTGGAGCCCAGCAGCGCAGGATCCTGGACGATCTCGCTGTTGCAACCGATGGCCAGGTGATTGCCCAGGACACTGTTGCCCTGGAACAGGCCGATATAGCCGTTGTGGGCCGCGCAGAGCGTGTTATAGCCTCGCGCGACAAAACTACCTTTATTGACCCGGCCGGCAACTTAGAAGGCCGTATAGAGCAGCTGAGTAAGCAAATTGGCGCTGCCGGCAATGACTATGAACGTGGCCTGCTGGAAAAACGCCAAGCAGCCCTGGCCGGCAAAGTGGCCAAGATTCGCGTGGGTGGCCAGACCGAAACCGAGATCGAGGAAAAGAAATTTAGAGTTGATGATGCCGTTGCCGCTACCAAGGCCGCATTGGCCGAGGGTATATTGCCTGGCGGCGGCGTGGTCCTGTACAACGCCCCGGTTAAAGGCAAAACCCCTGGTGCCAAATTGCTCAAGCAGGTATTACAGGAGCCGTTCAAGCAACTGATTGCCAACTCCGGCATGGATGTCGATGCTGCCGAAAAAGCCCTCGAACCCGGCAAAGGCTTCAATGTTAAAACTGGCGAACAGGTAGATCTACTCAAAGCCGGCATCGTGGATCCATTCACAGTAACCAGCCAAGCCCTTAAAACCGCTGTTTCCCTCGGTGTTAGCGGCATGACTACCGGTGCCCTGATAGTCGAGGAGGAAAAGTGAAACGAGTCTTACTGACCGGTATTGGCGGCTTCATGGGCAGCCATGTGCTGCGCCACATCATGGAAAACACCGATTGGGAGGTTGTCGGGATCGATAGCTTCCGGCACAAGGGCATGACCGATCGCATTAACGTGCAGATGGACGGCCTGGACATGAGCCGGCTAACCATCATCACCCATGATCTGGCCGCGCCTATCAGCTACTTCATGGATGAGCAGATCGGCCACATCGACTATGTGCTGAATGTGGCCAGTGAAAGCCATGTGGACCGCTCCATCGACGAACCCCGGGATTTTATCCATAACAACGTCGAACTGATGCTCACCATGCTGGAATGGGCCCGGGATCGCGAAGTCGAGAAGTTTGTGCAGATCTCAACCGATGAGGTGTATGGACCAGCGCCGGACGGCCACAACCACGTTGAGTGGGAAACCTACCTGCCCAGCAACCCTTATTCAGCTTCAAAGGCCGCCCAGGAATCGATTGCGTTTGCCTATTGGCGCACTTACGACCTGCCGCTGATTATCACCAACACCATGAATATCATCGGTGAAATGCAGGATCCGGAAAAGTTTGTGCCCAAAGTTATGCAGCATGTCGAGAACCGCGAAAGCATGACTATCCACGCCAGCGCCGAGGGTCGTGTTGGTAGCCGCTACTACCTACATGCACGCAACCAGGCCGATGCCTTGTTGTTTATATTACAGAATATTACCCCTGTTAAGTACGGC
Organism: uncultured Aquaspirillum sp.; assembly: GCA_964635875.1. Taxonomy (GTDB): domain Bacteria; phylum Pseudomonadota; class Gammaproteobacteria; order Burkholderiales; family Aquaspirillaceae; genus CAZWRK01. The sequence continues at coordinate 18,819 of CAZWRK010000043.1, read as the reverse complement.
GATGCGGACCGACCTGAGAAGTTCCATATTGTTGGCGAGCAGGAAGTTACCAACCTGGAAATGGCCCAAATGATTGCCCGCATTATGAAAAAAGAGCTTAAATATTCACTGGTTGATTTTCACAGCTCGCGGCCGGGCCATGATTTGCGCTATGCTTTGGATGGTAAGAAGCTGGCGGATGCCGGCTGGAAAGCCCCACTATCGCTCGAGGACTCGCTGAAAAACACAATTAACTGGACACAGAAACACAAGGAGTGGTTGAAATGATTGTTTTGATACCCGCTGCTGGCAATGGCCGGCGATTCGCCGAAGCCGGCTACAAAGAGCCAAAGCCAATGATCGATGTGCTCGGCAAACCAATGGTTATACAAGTAGCCAACAACGTCGTGCCGGATCCCGATAATGATGAGCTCGTATTGATCACCCGCAAAGAGCACAATGTTGGCCTGGGTGAATATTGGGGCAATGGCCGAGTGATCGCGTTAGACCACGAAACCGGCGGTGCTGTTGAAACCATCCTGGAAGCCAAGCCTGTTATCGATAACCTGCACAAGCATGAGGACTTGCCGATCTTAATCGCCAACTGCGACCAGCTGGTTGATTTTGATGTTAAGGAATTTGTGAATACCGACTTGGATGGCCGGCTAGTGGTGTTCCCTTCCAGCAAGCCCCACCACTCGTATGTCAAAACCGAGGGTGATGTGATCACCGAAATTGCCGAAAAAGTGGTGATCAGCAACCAGGCGGTTACCGGTGTGTATTACTTCAAATCCAGCAAAGCCTTTTTCACCGCTTGCCAGGCCGTGATCGATCGTGATCAGCGTACCAACGGCGAGTTTTACGTTTCCAGTGCCATAGCCGAAATGATTGGCGCTGGCCGGCATATCGGCGTGTATGAAGCCCCTAGCACCATGCTGGGCACACCTGAGGAGCTGCAACACTTCCTGGTGGCTGCGAGGGTGGCAAAAACTCTATGAGAGTCCTTGAATTAGGCTGCGGTGATAATCCGACCTTGCGGGATGGCTGGGAGCATTTAGACACCCGACCGCTCGAGCACATCGAGCATGTGCAGTCAGCCACCGACTTATCGAACTTTGAGGCCGATAGTTTTGATATGCTCACTTCCCGGGACCTGATCGAACACATCCCCTGGCCTGATGTGCCGGCCGTATTGCGAGAATGGCTGCGCGTGCTCAAGCCCGGCGGGTCCTTGGAAGTGGAAACCCCGAGTGCCTATGAGCTGATGGAAATTGTCCGGAATCCCCATAATCCGGCGCTCAACCGGCGGTACAAGGAAAGCGATTTTGAGTTGTTCAACCGCACGGCTTTTGGCCACCAGGATTACCAGGGCAATCAGCACTATTCGTATTTTACGGACCAGTGGCTTAGGATCCTGCTGATGGAAGCCGGCTACACAAACATAGAATTAACCCCTGAAAGCACTTTTAGGCGCTTCAAAATGATTGCGAGGAAACCATGATCTTGATTATTGGCGGTGGCGATATGGCTAAAAAAGGCATTGCCCCGGTAGTTAGTGCCGAAATTCTTGAGGCTGAGGAGTGCGACGTTAGAGAATACCGCCAGGTTGAGGCCGTTATCCAGGAAATGCAGCCGGAAACCGTGATCGTTACAGCCGGCGTTTCACACCCGCACCCGATTGCCGGCAGCGACCCTGAGGATTGGGCCGATGAGCTCGTAACCAATTTGCTGGGCAGCTATCACGTTGCCAAAGCGGCCGTTGAAAACGGCGTTAAAAACCTGATTTTTATTGCTAGTGTGGCCGGCATGTACGGCAAGCCGGAGCACTCCGGTTATTCAGCCTCAAAGGGCGGCGTGATCAGCCTGGTTCAGTCTTTGGGCATGGAGGGCTATAACGCCTATGCCATTTCACCCGGCCGGGTTGATACCAAGATGCGGGAAAAAGACTACCCCGGCGAGGATCCACGCACCCGGCTCGAGCCGCTGGAAGTCGGCACGTTGGTGCAGGATATTTTGAACGGTGATTATGAGCCCGGCGACAATATCGTGATCCGCCGGATCTGCTATGAAACAGTACCCTATCGGGTAGATAAGGGGGAGCCTTGGAGGGAGTACCTCAAAGTTGGGCAGCCAAAAACTTTGTAATAAGTCAGGCTGAATTGCTCGAGCTGGCCAACAAACATGAGCCGGCCGCTTCCGCATCCCCACCCGGCTACCGCGAGGCGACCTGCGTTAAATGCGGCCGTAAGATGCACAAAATGTGGCACCTTTGGCTGCATACCGGTGGGTTCAAAAAAGAGATTCACATGTGTGGTGATTGTGGCAAACCCTACCTTAAATAAAACCGCGATCGTAGTGGCGGCTTATGATCGCCAATACATCGATGACTGCCTGAAATCATTGGGTGAAAAGTACCCGGTGATCGTGATGGACACATCTGGCGGCGGCCACCCCACCGGCGCCTACATCCGGTTTTACCGGGATTATCCAGAGTACGATAATTTCCTGTTTATCCAGGACAGTATGCGGGCCCTAGTGCCCGATGTAGTTGAGCCTTTTGCCAAGCTCATGCCCAAGCGCGGCGCAGTGGCCTGGTGCTATTTCAAGCAGGGTTTTGATACTGCTGCCCAGGAGGATTGGGCCAAATCATTTTACAAAGGTCCCTACCCCGGCATCGGCATTTTTGGTCCAATTTTCTATACCAACCGGGCCACATTACAGGAACTCGAAAAACGTAACCTACTGCCGCCGATCCCCAAGAACAAGGCCGAAGCGCAAACCACCGAGCGGATGTGGTCCTGGTCGCTGTTTGAAGCCGGCATGAAGCTATCGGCCGTTGGCGGCCTATGGGATAACACCCGCATGGCCGAAGGCAGCTACCCTGTTTTCAAAAAAATTTGGGGTGGCAGAGCGTAAACAATTTGTAGCTTTAGCAGTAATGTGTGATATACTTTGGCACAGATGAGCCTAAAGTAGGCAATCGGCTTAAGCTAGAAATTAGCAGCACAACCTGTGCTGTTTTTTATATTAAAAGGGGAAAACAATGGCCGCAGCGGCAACAGGGGTAGCACCAAACGGACTGAACTATATCGGTAATGCCGATTATCGTGGATATCTAAACTATAAAGCTCAAAACGGCGAACAGCTCGCCGGCACGCTTTTGGGACTGGTCGGAAACGATGGTAACTTTTCAAACGGCCGCAGCTTCATGGCCCCTTACAGCCTCGAAATTAACAACGCCAATGCCCGATTCCTAAACGAGTGGAATGGCGGCGGCCCTACCGAGTTGCAATTCGGCGGTGGCGGCGGCGGATCCACTGCCAACAAAGTTAGTCCTGAATTCGTAAACCAGGCTTATGACACCAAGATCGCGGGCCTTAGGTCCGTTATGGACACCTTGCAGCCCCAGCAAGATGCCGCAAACCTCCAAGTCCAAAACCAGTTCACAAACCAAAGTAATGCCCTGCAAGGCCAAAAAGCCGTTGGCGAGCGAAACCTGCAAATAGCCGGTGAGCAGGTCCAGGCTGGCAAAGTGAAGTCGCTTGCTGATCTCGGCCGACAAGTCCAGACGATGGGCATGAGTTATAACAACCAATTGGGTGCATACGGCGCCGGCGATTCCAGTGCGGCCGGTATGGTCCAGCAGGCACTATCCGGTATGGCCTCCCGCAACCGATCTGATGTACTTTCCAATGCCGGCCAGCAACAGCGTGCAATTGACCTCCAAGGCCAAGACCTCCAAATGGAATTCGACAACAACATGAAAATGCTTGAGGATTGGAAAAGCTCGAGCCTTAACGATATTGCCACTAAATTCCTGCAACAGCGCCAGGCGATCCAACAGCAAATGGTTGGTGCTGATGCTGATCGTTACCAGGCCCTTGCGCAGCTGGATGCCAATTATGTCAATCAAGCGATTTCGCAATTGGCTAACCTTGAGAATCAGTACCGCCAGGGCGCTCAAGAGCTCATCGGCCAGTTCCGCAATATCCAGGGCCCTAGCGTAGCGATTAACCCTCAACTGCAACAATTCGCCGTTAATCCAATTAGCGCCGGCCAGATCGGCCAGATGAAGGTTGTGCCAAGTGTAAGCGCCAGCAACCAACCACTGGAAGTTGGCATGCGTCGGCCATTTGAGGAAGATTATGGCTTCGGCCTCTAGGAGGTTGAAGTGGGCATCAGCGATTTAGGCAAATGGTTAAGTGAGCAGCTTGCTCCCAAAGGGGGCAATCCTATCCTGAATCCTGATAATTTGCCAAAACGGCCACCCACAATCCAGCAAACTATCCGGCCCGACATGCCACTGCCATCATTTAATTTAGAGCCCAACGGAGGTTACAGCGTGAATAATTTGCCAGCCGGTACCAGCACTTTTGCTCCGGTCGGTCCGTTGGTCCTGAAAAACCCCGGGCGCGGCCTTCCTCGCTTTGATCCCACCGGCACTTATAACGACAACAACCTGCCGCAGAATCCGGATAATTTCCTGCTTATGCCGATGGCCATGCCTGAGTTTAAGCAGTTTCCTTACATGCAACAGATAGGAGGCTTTTAATGGGTTTGAGCATCGGCGGCCTAGGCGATTGGTTCAAAAAGCGGCTTGATGATACCCAAGGTGTTTACCACCAGGTAAATCCCTTTGATGGCGGCCGAACTTTTAGTACCAATTCGCGCGGCGTTGCTCCCTACCAGCCACCAGCCGGCGTTCGACACCGCAACATTATTCAGAAAAGTTTTGACCAGATTAACCCGGTCGATAGCGGCCGGTCCTGGCAAACTGCCCTCCCCTCCCAGGAGCAAGCCAACCTATCTGCCGGCAAGCAATTCTATCGAGGTTTCCTTGAGCCAAGCATCGTAACACCGGTTCAACACTCGTTTAATACGGTTGGTGCCCTCGAAGCCGGACTAATGGGCCTTGGCCTATCCGGCTATGAGTCGGTGTTTGGCACCGATGAGAGTTACCAAAAAGCACTAAACGCCACCCAAAAATCCATGAATTACATGCTTGATAAGGGCTGGGGCAATAAAGGTGGTTTTGCCAACAGCCAGCAGGCTCAAAACGCCAGTCTGTTTGGCGATGCCCAACAACGCAAAGACTTCTTGGTACCGGTTGCGCGAGGTGTGGCCGAGGTTGGCCCGCTCGTCGTTCCGGCAGCCGGCAAGGGCGGCAGCCTTCTTACCACTTCACTCAAAGCCGGCGGCACTAATGCCCTGGTTGGTAGTGGCTCAAACGCCGCCCTGCAATATGCCGAGACTGGCAAAGTTGATCCCGGCCAGGTACTCAAAGCCGGCGGCACCTCATTTGTTATCGGTGCTGCAATGCCGGTCGCCGGCGCTGGCATTAAAAAGGGTGTTACGATCGCTAAAAACCATGTGCCACTTAATGAAGGTGGCTTTGTCAAGATTCCTGGCAGCGGTGCCGCTACACCTGATCCGATCGCGCAACTGCAATCCGCATTGCCAAAAGGCTATAAAGTTGATAAATTCGGATCCGTTTTTGATAAAACCGGCAAAGAGCTCACGACCGGGCAAATCCAGGATCTTACCCAGGCCAAGTTCCTCACCCAATTTGAGCAAGCATCGAGGGCTGGTGATGAGGCTACTATGCGCAAAATCGCGGCCCAGCACCCTGGTGATCCGCGCGTACACGTTGGTCCTACCGCTCAAGCCGATATGCACCCTGTGGTGGATCCAAAAACCCACAAAATTACCATGCAGCGGCAGATCGAACCGAACATGGGCCAGCTCGTCGATGAGCGTTTCCCCAAGAAGCTCACCCCGCTCAACCAAGGCGGTTATATCCAAGTGGGTGGTGATGCACCTAAGGGTGGCATCAAAGTCGGTAATGCGCAGCCTGAGGGCAAACTAAGCCGATTTGCCAATAAAACCGTTCAAAACTCCGACGAAGTGAGCGGACCACTCAAGGTGATGGTTAAAGATGAAGGCGTTACCTATAACCCTGTTACCAACAAGGATCGCCTGGCCGCCGCCGATAAATTCCTGCATAAGAAATCGAACGACGCCGCTTACAACCACGTTATTAAATCGCTCGAGAACACCAAAAAAGTTACTGATCAAGACGTAGTTACTGCAATCCAGGCCGCTAAACGGCTGGATGCTACCGGCACAGAAACCAACCTGATGAAAGCCACCGAGATCTACCATAACTTAAGCGAACACCTCAGTAAAAAGGGTCAAGAGATCCAGGCCGCCAGCCTGCTGGCTAACCGTACTCCACAAGGTTTGATGTACCAGGCTCAAAAGACTTTGCGCAAAGCCGGCATCGAGCTCACGCCTGAGGTCCAAACAACTCTTAAGGGGTTGGTTGATGATGTCAAAAAGACCAAACCAGGATCTTATGAGGATGGCCTTGCCCGCTTCAAAGTTATGGAGTTTGTCGAAAAAGCGGCCCCTCACAATATGGCCGAAAAGGGCGTGCAGCTGTGGAAGGCTGGCCTGCTATCCGCTCCTACCACTACCGGCGGTAACCTTGTGGCCAACACTGCCGAAGGCGTTTACCGCAAGCTGTGGCAGGATCCTATCGCTACCGGTATGGACACAATCATGTCGGCATTTACCGGGAAGCGCAGTAAATCCTGGACCGGCCGGGGCCTATTTGGCGGTGCCAAAGAAGGTGTTGGCAAGGGTGTGCAATACTTCAAAACCGGTTACGATCCCCGGAATCCGCTGCAAAAATTCGATGTCCAGAGTATTCACTTTTCTAATAGTGTGGCCGGCAAGGCGGCTGAGAAATACACCCAGGGCATATTCAAACTGATGGGTGCCCAGGACCAGCCGTACTACTACGCCGCTTTGCGGAATTCGCTGGCTGATCAGGCGGTTACGGCCGCTAAGAATGCCGGCCTTAAGGGTGATGCCCGCGCCGCATTTATCAAGAAATTCATTACCGAACCGGCCGGTGATGCCATGCAGCTGGCTGATGATGAAGCTCGCTACGCTGTGTTCCAAAACAAAACTGCCATCGGTAATGTTGCCAGCAAGGTGAACAAGGGCCCGGTTGGCCAGTTTATGATTCCGTTTAGTCAGGTGCCATCATCCATCGCTACTCGCATTATCGAGCGATCGCCGCTTGGGTTTGCCAAAGAAATCGTTAAGCAGATCCACGCTGGCCAGTTTGATCAGCGGGCAATGAGCCGCGCCCTGTCCGATAGCACTGCCGGCCTGATGTTTGTTGGCGCCGGTGCCGCCCTCGCCAAAAACAACATGCTCACGACCAGCTACCCAACCGATCAAAAAGAACGCGACCTGTGGGATCTCGAGGGTAAACAGCCTAACTCCGTTAAAATCGGCAACACCTGGGTATCGCTCAACTACTTCCAGCCAATGGGTGCCCTATTTGCCGCCGGCGCCAATTATCAAAAAGCCAAAGATAGCGGCAAGAGCAACAGTGATGCGTTTGCGGCATCGATGGCCGGTGCCTCCAAGGCATTTACCGAGCAGTCATTCCTTAAGGGTGTTTCCGGTGGTTTGCAGGCTTTGGCAGATCCTCAACGAGCAGCTGAGAAATTTGCTGAAAACACTGCCGGCAGCGTGGTGCCAAACTTCATCCGAAGCGGTGCCCGATCGATGGATGATGTGAACCGGGTGCAGGATGGCCTGGGCGAATCCGTGATCGCCGGCATTCCTGGACTGCGCGAAATATTGCCTGAACGAACCAACATATTTGGTGAGCCGATCCCCCGCAAGACTGATGCTATTAACTCCTTCCTGAACCCGCTGCGGCCATCCGATATTCCGCCATCAACAGATCTAAATAACGAGCTCCGGCGCTTACAAGACGCAGATGAGGGTGTTACCGCCACAAAGATCATAAAGGATGCTTTGGGTGAAGGGACCGAGCTAAACCGCGATCAGCAACTTGAGCTCAAAAATCTCGTTGGCCAGCAACTTAAGGGTGCTTGGGCCGAGACCATCAAGGATGGCCGTTATTCGAGCCTCACAGACGGCGATAAGCGCCGGGTGCTAGAAAAGATCAAAGATGACATTGGGGCCGTTATACGCGCCCAATATGGCCAGCAGCAAGGCATTAAAGTCATGGATCCGAACTCACTATCAACCAACCAACGCCTGCTTATGAGTGATGGCGGCGGGGGCATGGTTGATTACCTGCACGGCGCCGGCGACCAAACCATGCGTGATAATTTCAGCAAATCTGGTCAGAAATACCAGATCATTGGCGATAACGTGTACTACAAAGCCCCTAACGGTGATGTGATCGTGAAGCCTAAGCAGCTGATCGAGTACGAGCAATTCGACGCCAACCTGAACCTGCAACTGGATCGCGCCAAAGGTGCCAACAACCTGCAAGCCTGGATGGATCTGGCCCAAAAGAAAATCGAAAATCTCGAGCGCAAAAAAGCCTTTTACGATCCGATGTTTGAGCGTGATGAGATCGACAAAATCACCTTGCAACAAGAAAACCTCATGGAAAGCATGGAAAAATACGCCGATTATGGCGGCTTCAAGAAGGGCTCCGGCCGAGGCAACGGTCCTAACTTGCCTGATATCGGTGTCATGGTTTCCAGTGAGCTATCTGCCCCTGTGGTCCAGAAATCTAGTTACCGGGCTCCGGGCGTACAGCTTAAGAGCAAGCCGGGCGTTCGCGTGGCGAGTGGTCGGCGATCCGGCGTAAAGATTAAGGCACCAAAGAAGTTGGCCAATGTATAGTCCCAAATCATCCCGAAAACTCAAGGCCGCCCGCAAAAAGGCCAAAACCGCGAAGCCCAAAAAACCAAAGATTCGCAGATATTAGTGCTTGTGCTACAATCAGGGCAGACAAGTTTATTTAAAACAGTCGCCTTGAGCGGCTATTTTTATTTTTAAGGAACTTTATGGCAAATGTAGATCCACAAACAATAGAGGACATCCAGGACGCAATTAACACTCTGGTGGCCAATGACTCCGACACTCCGGAGGAGGGCGACGAGGAGTGGACCACCCGCCTCAATTTGATCTGGACTGTTATTAGGACCTGGGGCACCACCAAAGATGTATTTTTTGCCGAACTCTGGAAAACATACAGCTCGAGCCCCACAACGATCAGCGCGGCCACTACCTATTCCCTGTCCGGCGTAACTGATTATCGATTCCCCGGCAACAAGCTGCGCGTTACCCTGAACGGTGAAATCAAGCGCATTAACATCGTAAAAACCAAAGACGTTGAAAAATACGAGGAGGCCGGCGCCCAGGTGGCTTACATCACCGGTAACCAAAAGGACGGTTTTGTTTTGAACCTCACCCAGGTACCTACGGCCGGCGATGGCATCTATGGTGGTACTTTTGCCTTTGATTACTACAAATTCCCTTATAAGCCCACTGCCAACAGCGACAAAGTGGAAATGAGCGATCCAAACTTTATTGTTTGGAAAGTGGCCGGCATCAAGTCCCTGCTCGAAGGCCAGCGCAATAAGTTTTCCGTTTATGACGATGAAGCGGCCGACTGCATGGACAACATGGTAATTATGAACGACCTTACCCCTGATCAGGGTGGTGATAACGTCGAAAATACAGATGCACTTAATGGCGCAGTTCTAGGAGAATAATGTGCCTAGGAAAAAACGGCAACTCGTAGGCGACGACGGCAAAGAATTTAGAATTGTTATTGATAAGTTCGGCCGAGGCGTGATGACCTTGTTTGACGACACCAGGCTGCCCCTGGATGCCGTTAAAGAGGCTTTGAACATGTACCTGAACCAAGACGGCATTTGGGCAACCAGGCCGCCTACAAGTCCTTATGGAGCCTCGCTGACTGGCCCGATCGATGGCGGTGGTAGTTTCACCAAATACAACAGCGATGGCACAGCCTCAACCTATCTATGGGTTATCGATAACGGTGCATTCAAAATCAGCCAGGATGGCGGCGCATGGACTACTAAGGCTGGTGTAACTTGGACGGTTGGCAAGCCGATGAAGGGCATGCAAGTGAACGGTGTTAAAAGCAACGGATCTCGGGCTAACTTGCTGCTTTTGGCAAACGGTACCGAAGCCCTATCTTATTACGACATTGATGCTGCTGCACTTGGCAGCTATTCATCGATCAGCGCACCCGGCACGGTTACTCCTACCCGAAACGGTTTATCATCCGGCAGCTACCCGGTTTATTACAAAGTTACCGCAGTCAATGCCGTTGGCGAAACCCTGGCATCGGCTGAGGCCACCATTTCCAACAACAAAACCCGCGACAACTGGACCCTGGGCACAGATTCCGTTTCGCTCGATTGGGCCGATGTTACCGGTGCCACCCGCTACAACATTTATTACTCCGATCGGACCGGCGAGGAAGTGTACCTTGATTCGGTAGCCGTGAGTGCTTACAACGACACCGGCGAAGCCACACCTAACCCTTACCAGGCCACCCCGGAAGCCGATAGCACCGGTGGTCCTAAATATATGGACCTGGCGTTGTCCGGCAACCGCATCTGGGGCACCAAGGATCCTAATCTTCCCTACCGCGTCGGTTGGACCGGCACCGGCCAATACATGGGTGCGTTTAACCCCTTCTATGGCGGTGGTTATATCGATCTTGAAAAAGGCGGCGCCGAGCGGCCGGAAAAGGTCGTGCACTTCCGTACCGGTAAAGGTGATTCTGTCGCAACCGTTCTAACCTCCGATCCAAACGGCGTTGGATCTAGCTGGGCCATTGCGCTCAGTACCCTAACTGTGGACACCCTGGTGATCGTGATACCGGTTGCAAGCAAACAGCAGGGCAGTGTTGGTACGCGGTCGCCTCGGGGTGTTGTGGAATATAACGATGCCATCTACTTCCCTTCACCAAAAGGTTTTCACAACCAGGGCTCGCGCCAATCCATTTTGAACGTGTTGGTTACCAGTGATTTGTCGGATGTGATCCGCCCAACCGTGCGAGGTGTAAACAACGCCTACGCTTCTGGTATTGCGGGCTTTGCCTCTGATGGCCGCATTTATTGGTCCGTACCTTTGGGCTCCGATGAAAACAACATCACCATCGTGCACGACGTTGAGCGTAAAGGTGCCTGGGCACTGCCTTGGAGCCTTGGAGTTAAACAGTTCTTTGAATATACCGACTCGAGCGGCATTATCCACTTGCTGGCGATTCCGGTTGATGGCACCAAGCTGATCGAGATTGACGGCAGCGGCATCGGCGATTCCGGGGTGGCCTACGAAACTAACCTGTTATCCGGTTTGATTCACTGGGATAAAAACCACATGACCTGGGCCTATATCCGTAAGGTATATGTTGAGTTGGCCGATCCGGCCGGCGAGATTGACTTTAGCGTGTCCGGCACCCGGCGCGGCCGTGATTTTGCTGCTATTGGGACCCGAACTATCGAAGCCAACCGGGGTGAGTCCGGTTTTGGTGCCGATCTTTTTGCCGACACCGAGTTTGGCGATTCCGAATACTCCGGCACCACATTTAGCCAGCCTTCGATTAAGAAGGTGCTAAACATCAAAAAAGTCCTGAACAACTTACGCTGGAACCTCCACACTTCAAAGATCGATTCCCGGTATGCCCTGATTCAGGTTGTAATCGATGGCGTGCTGTTGCCAACAACAGATCCATCAGATTGGAAGGCTTAATCATGTTGCTAACGCTAACAAAATGGTACAATGTGCTCAGTCTAGCTTACATAAAGCAGCGCTCGAGCAGTGCTGTTTATTTATTTTTAAGGGGAAACAATGGCTGCTGATATAAACGACAAAGCAAGAAAATCATACAGTTTTCTGCAAAAGACCTTGAATGGTGCAATCGATGATAACGACACCACGATTGCCTTAAATAATGGCACCAACATCCCCACTGACACCGCTGTTACTTGTGTGATCGACCGTGTAGATAGTGCCGGCAATAAAACCCCTTCCGCTCGCGAAATCGTAACCGGCGTTATTTCCGGCGCCAACCTGACCAACGTGGTGCGTGGTGTTGATGGCACCACAGCGCAGTCCCACAACTCTGGTGCGGTAGTTGAATTCGTTTTGGCCGGTGATATGTGGAATGACCTGATCGACCTGATCTTAACCGAGCATAATCAGTCCGGTGGCCACAAGGACATGAGTGTGTCTGGCAACATCGATGTGAACGACTCCTCAACTGCAATCCGGGACAGCTCCGATAATGAGCTTGTCAAATTCTCTAAAACTGCCTCGGCCGTTAATGAACTAACCGTAAAGAACGCTGCAACAGCCAATGCGCCGCAGCTGCAAGCAACCGGTGGCGATACCAACATCGACTTATCATTGGTGCCAAAAGGCACCGGTGAAGTCCTGACAGGCGGATCCTATGCACGATTAGGCGCAGTTCAAAACTATACTGCCAGCGCAACCTGGACAAAGCCTGCTAACTTAAAATTTGTAATCGTAGAGGTCCAGGCCGGCGGTGGTGCCGGCGGTGGTGCCGCAAACACAACCGGTGCGGCCGTTGGTGGTGGCGGTGGTGCCGGCGGCTACTCTCAGAAAAAGATTGCCGCAG
>CAZWRK010000043.1:0-6277 GCA_964635875.1 uncultured Aquaspirillum sp. | reverse complement strand
GCCGTTGGTGGTGGCGGTGGTGCCGGCGGCTACTCTCAGAAAAAGATTGCCGCAGCCTCTCTTGGATCGACTGAAACCGTAACCGTTGGTGCCGGCGGTACACCTGGATCGGCCGGCAACAACCCTGGTGGCGATGGTGGAAACAGTAGTTTTGGTGCTCATGCAACCGCCAACGGTGGTGTTGGTGGGACTGGTATGCAATCTGAAACTGGTAACCGTGTAACAACCGGCGGTACCGGTGGATCCGCTGCTAGTGGTGATATCAACGTAACTGGTCAAAATGGCGAAACTGGTCGTGTACATGGCGGGTGGCCTTGGGATGCCCAGGGTGGTGATAGTGTGCTTGGGCTTGGCGGTAAGTGGCGCACAGGCGGTTCGGCCGCTGGTGCTGCTGCAACCGGCTATGGCGCCGGTGGTGGCGGTGGTGTGGACTTTAGTGTTAATACAGCGCGAGCTGGGGGCGCCGGTGGAGCCGGTATAGTAAGAGTTTACGAATACTACTAGGAGCAAATAAAAATGAGCCTGTTTACAAAAAAAGAGACACCGGTGAGCAGCTTGGCAGCCGCATATGCCGCACTCATGCAGCGGTTCGAGCGAGCCGGCCGCAAGGGCTCTTTAGATGTACCTACCCATGAGGTTTGGGATAGAGTAGCTGATCTCGGAGGGCTTGAGGTTTTGGAAGTGGGCGAGCTTGGCACATGGCCGCGAACTAACGATGCTATTATTAGATTTCAATTTCGATCACTTGAGGAGCCCACAACTCCCGAGGGGATGGCAAACATCATCGATCACTATTGCCTGGTAGCCAATTGGGTGGATAAAGAAATCCTGGACTCGGCCGATGGCGTTATAAAACAACCCGGTTATTATGGCGAGCCTATGGGCTGGGCCAGCTACAAATTATCAGATAAGCCGGCAGCCAAACCGGTTACAAAAAAAAATAAAGTCCCTGATGATTTTAGGACCATTAAAGTCCTGGACAACACGGATGCTTGGAAGCTGGCGACGCAATTAAAGCAACCGGCTGAGGCCATTATTGAACACAACGAGCTTGAGGATCCGCATTTTATTCCGGCCGGAACGATCCTGCACCTTCCCTACCCTCAAGAGAAAAAGGAGCAAAAGTTGATACGTTTTGAATTATTAGACAAACCCCGAAAAATGCACGTTGTGAAGCCCGGAGGCACCCGGAAATGGGCCTTTGGCAATGCTAAGGAGTGGGGCGACATCAAGCCCACCGGACCGCTGTATGCCGAGGGAGCCAATGTTGAAATCCACATGATCGCACACGTTCCACTCGAGGAAAATGGGGAGGAAATCACCGCCGCTTATATGATGGACAGCATTGCCACCGGTGATTATCGCAACACCGGCAAGATCCAGTTTTCGATCGGCTTTAGCCATAAACACCTAGCGGATGGCCACGTTGAGGCAAAACCAAAGGAGCCGGCACCGGTTGCCGAGCCGAAAATCAATACCGCCACACCTGAGGATATCGAGTTGGCCCTTGCCCCACCCAAAGCGGCTACGCCCTGGAAGGACACATTTAAGCCGCTTAATGAGCAACGCCTGTCCAAAATCTTTTTGGCTAACGAGGATCTTACTGTGCCGGAGCTCGATAACCGCCGGAAACCGGTATTTGTACCAAAACACCGGGGCATTAAAGTGTTTGGCACCTTTGAAAAAGATGGCGTAACCTACGCGCGGCCAACTGATGCTGTTGATGCCGGCCTGTGGTTTGGCATTCCATTTGATAAGCTCATCGATGAGGATGAGTTGTATAATACCCATGTTGATCTACCCACCCGGGTTGCAATTAACGGATCTCTAAGCATCCAAGAGCGCGGGGTCGTCGTGCTCGCCAAAGTGCTTAGTGTGGGCACCCGCATTGCGACCTTGATAAAAAACAAAAATAAAGGAGAAAAAAATGCAAGTAGTCGTTGATTTTCTGAATCAGATTGCTAACTGGATTGGATCTATTCCAGGCGAGGTTTGGGTTACCCTGTTGGGCGGGTTGCCGGTTGCCTTGTCGGGCCAGATCGTAAAGGCAGTTCGCAAGATCAAAAAAAGCGGCAAAATGGTGCTCGTAGTTACCGCAGTTTCCGCCATCTACTCACTGGTCCTGTATCTGATTGACAGCAACCCCAATCACCCCTGGGTGATCGCCATTCAAACTTCCGCCGTGTACCTAGCTGCACAGCCGTTTTACTTCATCATGGTGAAGCCGGCTTGGAAGTGGTTGAGTGAGCAACTAGCCTTAGCTGCCGCATACCGTGCCGAATTGCTATCAGCTGCCGAGCCTGCCACCGGTGTACCGGCCGAGGGCGAGGCGCCGCCTGCACGCGCACTTGATGTTCAGGTCCAAGATTTTGGGAAATGATCTAACGCCAAAGCAAGTCAGCCAACTTCGGGGCAAATTAAAAGCCCGGAAGCGGGCTGACAGCATGGCTAAAAGATATGAAAAAAGGCAGGCTGAGGAGCTGCGCCGCCTTGATGAAAAAACCGCCAAAGAGATCCGGCGGTTTCTCTAAACGTGGAACACCACGCAGGAGTCCTGTGTGCAATCCAATACTGAGTCA
The DNA here is from genome assembly GCA_964635875.1 of uncultured Aquaspirillum sp. Classification (GTDB taxonomy): domain Bacteria; phylum Pseudomonadota; class Gammaproteobacteria; order Burkholderiales; family Aquaspirillaceae; genus CAZWRK01. Next base: position 3,698 of record CAZWRK010000043.1, on the reverse strand, counting down.
AAGTTGTGGCCTTCGCCGCGAGCTCGGTGCTGGTAGTGCTCCCAAATAGCCCACTTCCGCTCGGTCGTGGCAAACCAGGACTTGGAGTATTTCGTGATCTGTTGGGCCATCCAATGGCCGATTATAATTTTCACAATTACAGTAAATACTACAAAGTTAATGAGTTCAGTTAGAAATTCCATGCTTTTTGGCCTTTTTGATGTTGCGACGAACATAAGCGTCCGCCAGTTCCTCGTTCAGTATATCAGGTAAAGTGGGTCTATTCGACAACTTCCGGACCGCATTGCGGAGCCGCCATTTTGCTTTTACTAAAAGCACTGAGCGAGTCATAGGCTGCCTTCCCTTTTTGGCACTCGGTTACCTGAGCGGAGTATTTGTTTTTCCACTCCCGAGTTTCAGCGGCGGCAGATAACCTAATCTGCGCTATTTCAGATGCCTTTGCATCCACAACAACTTGCTGCTTTGCCTGATTTTTATTTTGATAATTTTGGTAGTGATCGGCCGCTAACCAACCACCCACTGTTATGGCCACAATAGCCACAACTGAAAGCAATAGCTTTTTCATACCCGAATTGTAGCATTATTTTTTGGCAGCTTGTAACTTTTCCTCGCGGTGTATAGCGAGCCACTTATCCATCGTCCGGAATGTAACATTAAAGGACCGGGCCATGCTGGAAACACTCGCCTGGCCTTCCACCATTGCGCAGAATGCATCGTAGCCCAGGCCCCGGTGCTTTTTAGCACTCTGGTCCAAAAACTGCCTTAAACCGACTGTCTGGATTTTATCCGGCCTTGCCATCCCTCGCCTCGCGATCTTGTTTTATCAGCTCAATTATAGCGGTAGCAACAGCGTTTTCGTGCCCTTTTTCCATTGATAACAGCATAGGTAGTACGAGCTGCTTGAGCTCCTCAAGTGTATAGATCATAAATAATACCCGCTCCTTTCAATTTCATTCTCGATTTGCATTAACCACTCTTTATCAGTCGCCGGCGGCAGTGGGTAGCCGCCTTTGCGGGACCACTCATGCAGCGTGTCGATAGTTTTAGCCATTTCCTCCTTGGTCAGATCGGCCGAGCTGCGCAGAAATTCCCATTTTTTGCCCCGGATCTCTTTGGTGTAACCGTAGATCTCAATATTGCCAGGCAATGTTTTATAAACGGTTTTGGCTTCCTCGAGCGTGTACCCGAAATGGCTGCCGAATGCGCCCAGCAACAGATGTAGGTATGAGTTTTGGTTGAGCGAGCGGCGTGGGCTCACTTTTTTGATCTCAACTACCTTTTCCTCCTTGGCCAAATCAGTCAGGTACCCATAGGCGTGCGCCACTTCCGTTTGATTAGCAAGGTTATACTTCACGCTTTTTTTCTGCCTTCAACCGCTGATACTCAGCCATGATGTGAGTCTTGAGCTCTTTTTCCATGCCCTTGGTGTCGATGCCAATACCCCGATTAGTATATTGCCGGGCCATTTCAGTGAGCGTTTGCATGGCCATTTCCTCGAGGTCGAAAAGCTGCCGCCCGATTTGGGTGCCTAGTGCTTTTGCGGTTGTCGATTCTATCAGTCTGCTCATCGATATTGGCCTGTGAAAACGTACTTATTATTGACTCTTTTATACACCCGAAACGGGTATTGCCGGCGCTTGAGGCTGTTGCACGGCCGGCAGATCCCCTGCCGCTTTGACGGCTTGAGCTCCGGATCGTCCTTACGGACCGGCGAAAACTCCGTTAATGGTTTGACTTCCATGCACCCCGGACACCTTTTTAGTGGTACTTTTTGTTCTGACACACTCCCCTCCTTTTCCCCTTACGATTTCCAACCCTCCAGCGGCAAGTGTGGGAAGTATGCACTGGCCACATCTTTTGTCAGCTTGCTACCGTTGGCAGCTATTTTTTGCTCATCGCTAGATTCATCCAAACCGGTACCGTAACCGATGTAAGCCTTCCAGCTGATAGTACCGTCCTCAGCTGGTGGTCCGCTCTCAATTGCCACTACACCAATGCAGATATGCGGCTGCAACAGCGCATCAATAATCAAACTATCAAGCGGTGGCGTATGCCAGGCGCTACCGATCACCTTGTACATCTGGTGCCTCCGCTGCGTTACGCTCTCTAAATACGATCTGGTCTGACTCATCAAACAAGCGCTCGGTTAGGACATCTAGCTCCTTGAGGGTGCGGTTTTGGTACTTTTTCAGAGTTTCTGGCCAGTGGCCAAGATCCTCGCGTTTTACCACAATAATGAAAAGCGGCAGCGTAGTGATCAGCGGGTGATAGAAAACAAAATAAAGTGTCTCGAGATCTTTGTTGGCGATGAAATACTGCACCTTTTGGGTAAAGTATTTTTCCGGTACTTTGCGCTCGAAATACGCCCATAGATGCAAACCACCCTTGAGGCACTTGGCCTCCATTTCCTCTTTGATTTTGAGCTTGCCGCTGTTCACGTCCTTGAGCACCTCGAGGTACTTATCAGCATATTTTTCCGGCACGATTATGCGATCCGGTGAGGTGTAAATACGGTCCTCATCATCATCGACTATGCAGCCAACGGCCATGACGGTTTTACCAAGCACTTTAGCGGCTCCCTCGCACGCCTCAGCCTCGAGTTGGTGTCCCCGATCCATTTCATCAGCATATTCGGCCTCCTCGCCCTCAGGGGCCCTAGTGTGCATGTCAGCGAGGATCTGGTAATACTCAATGCGCTTTTCGGAATCGATTGATAGTTGGTCCTTGTCCTCATCAGTTAGTAGGGTTTCCAGGTCAGCCTTGGTGTATTTTTTGGCTTTGAGCCCTTCGGCTTTGCGCTTTTCGTTCAGTTCAGCCTGGAACACCTTAAGATCAATTCCCCGGCCGGTGAGCAGGTTTTCAACGTCCGCTACCGTATATTGCCGGGTGGACCATATAGTGGCCAGGCGGGACCCGCCAATGCGCCCCTTCCTAAACTGGTGCCATTCGGGGGTGTTTTGCTCGACATCAATTAGCTGCATTCGGTTGCTCCGGTACTAGGTGGTTGGTCTTTTCAGGGTTAGTGCCAACCTTGGCACTGTCCTGCTTGCCGACTGGTTTAATTTCAGGTTGTGATAATTCGGCCTTGCGCTTGTCCTTAGCCTCGATCACTTCGGGTATGGCCATCATGCGAGTAGCAATAAATGCCTTCTTGAGCTCATCCATCGTTTTGGCCGCGTTCAGGGTTTCGATAGCTGCCTGAATTGCATCATTACGCTGCTGGGCTCGGAAATTCTCAAACTCCTCCATTTCCTCGGAGCTGGCGATCTCGCCGGATGCTAGGTACCCAAGCATAGCCAGGGCGCGCCCTAAGGCCACTGATTCGAGTTTTTCAAACTCTTTAGTCTTTGCCACGCGCGTGGCGGTGGTAGCGTCTTTGGCAAGCGGTGTGCTACTTTTAGCAGTACCATTGGCGTCGGCGCTGCTGCGCAAAACTTCTTTATCAACTACACCGGATTTCATAAGCTCTAGCAGATCGGCCTTTTCCCTCCAAAGCCAAACTGTAAAGACTATGGTGCCATCCACGTCGGTTTCATAAGCCGATTCCGTTTTAGCGCGCGGGTTGTCCTCACGGAATAATTTAAGACGCTCGGCGACCTTGGCATAGGCATTGCCGGACAGCTGCATTGTTTGTGCTTTGCGATCACTCGCCATTTTGAACCTCCCTGTGCTGCTGGACAGCGAACTTGATGCCTGCT
>CAZWRK010000042.1:0-33129 GCA_964635875.1 uncultured Aquaspirillum sp. | reverse complement strand
ATATTGGAAGAACTCATTAGTGCCAATAATGACAATTAATCATTTATCATTACAATTTTACCAGATTCTTGAGTAGAGCTTACATTAGTTACTTTTTTTGACCTCAAAACTTCGATCTTAACTGATAGCTCAATATATTTACTCAAGGCATCAGCCCAACTAATAAGAGATCTTTGATCTGTTTTAGGATTTTCATCAGCCTTTTTAAACCTTTCAAAAAGCCGTTCCATTATCTGTTCAGAGATATATTTTGGCCTATCAAGCTCAACTTCGAAGGTTTCCATAATAGAAGAAAGTTCTCCATTCTTTTTCCATTCAGAAATATACCTATAAATAGTTCTCTCAGATATTTGCTGGCCATGTGATTTAAAGAGATCTTGAATTCTACTAATGGCAATTGCATCAGTCTCTTCTCTATCCAGAACATCTTCATAAATTTTTATACATTCATCTTTTAATTCTATTGGTATTAATCGTCTTGCCATACAAGAAGTATAGCCATTTTGTCTTATTTGTGCCAATAATAGCTTTATGGAAAATATCCAGGAAAAGGTTAATGAATATGTTTCTAAGGCCAATACCTTTGGTGATTTGAATTTAAAAGGTCAGGCTCTTATAGCTGAACTATTAGCAGAACTATTAAAAGAATTAAAGGCAGACCCTAAGAAATCTAGGAGGGATAAGTAAATGAGCTTTTGGGATGGCTCTTTATGGGAGCAAAGATATGAAGAACAAAAGAGGAGAGATAAAGATCGATTGGATCAATTACATAGAGAAAACCCGTCTCTATCTTGGGATGATTTAAGAACCCTCCTAGAAGCTGAAAAGGAGACCCTTACAAAGACGGTTACAAGATGTTGTGCTTGCACTACAGGTAAGAGAGAATATGTAAGAGTAGGATCTTATCTTGGTCCTTGCCAGTGTAAATGCCACCTGGCATAAAATTGCTGTAAACAATTATTCACAACTCTACTATTAACTTCTGTTCACAACCTACCCTTCAAATTCTGCAAAATCTACAAATTCCTTGGTAAAAGGATATAAGGATGAGCCAAAATACCTTGGCATTCAAACTGCTAAGAATCTTCCTGGATCTTGAATCCAAGGAGAAGACATGAACATCATTAGTTCCATACTAGATACAGAAGAATACTTTATGCTACAGGAACTTATGAACTATGGTCCTAGACTTAAAAATGGCAGGACAAGTATTTCAGGTACTATTAAATGGCTCATTAGGACTGCTTATAAGGGCCTTTTGAAAAAGGATGATGAGAAGGTCGAGATTAAGATAATCGTTGAATGTAGAAGAGTTTAGGGGCCTTTAAAGAGGCCCTTTTTATTATTGCTTGACTGAAGAGATGGCTAAAAGGAGAATCAGGTCATGAGGGCACTTCAAATACTTTTAATTCTTATCCTCCTCCTTTCAGGTTGTATGTCTGGTTGTGGTGAAGAACTTACATATAAACCTACACCTAAAGATCCTTATGCAATTGGTGCATACAGTATTACACCAACTTACAAGCCTCTTGATATGGCTTCTTCAGGGCCTTTTGATATGCTTGTGGATATGAATCGTAAGACAATTGATATGGGGCCTGATATGTCAACTTGTGAGGAGCCTGGAAGGGTTTCTTTTAAAGTTGATAGTGGTCTTTATTATGATTCAAAGCTCAAGGCTCTTTGTAATTGGGATAAAATAAAAGATTCTAAAGGGTGCTTTCGATGTCTGTTACATGATATGGAAGCCTTTTCTCTTATCTCCTTCTCCTCTAGTTCTCCAGATATAAATTATTACAAGGATAATAAATGTACTGAAAAGGTGGCCCTTGTAATAGGAAGTATGAGCACAACTCTTGTAATAGGTCATACAACTTATTATCCAGGAATGGATATTTTAAATAAGTATGGTGCAGGAGTTGTAAAAACTGATACTGGAAAGGCTTTTATGAAATATGACAAGGTTGTCCTTGAAAAGCCTTATTACAATAATGGTAAGGAGTGTGTAGAGCAGGACATTAAAATGTTTGCTGTAAACCCTACTCTTATAAGTCTTTTAGACTTGGCTGGAAGATAGACTACTTATTTATCTCCTCTTCGGCCTTTAATCTATTTAGTGCAAGACTAATTCTAACCCTATTTTCTTCAGTCTCTCCAAGGATATTTTCAAGATATCTAATAGCCTCCTCCCTGTTTCTATTTGAAACTGCCTCCTTGATAAGGTTTACTAGGCATGGAAGTAGCTCTAAAGCTGCTTGTATGAAATTCATTGTATTCTCCCCTTAACATCTTTTAACTTATTCATATCCTCTTCAATCCTTTTAGAAATCTTTTCTAGTTCCTCTTTTGAGGCATCCTCTTTAAATGTTAACAGAAGTTCTCTTCCAAGGTCTTTTATAGAGGCATTAATTGTATCTATCTCATCAGCCACCTTTTTAGCTATTTCAAAAGGTCCTTTAATGCATTCATTATAAGAGGCCAAGGATTTCTCCTTACCATCAGTCTTTTTAACTATAAGGGCTTTATCAAGGCACTCTGATGATTTAGATGCTACCCATCTTGAAACATCAGCCTGAACTTGAACACATTCGATATGTTCTCTATCTAGGGCCTTTGTAAGTCTTACATTAGGAGCTGAACAGGAGATAAGTAGTAGAAGTAGTATTACAGATAATCTCATAGGATAACTATACACTATCTACACCTATATATATACCCTCCTGTTTAATACTCCACTAATATTTGACTTACCGTCGGAGAATTAAAATTTTCAATTTCTTTTTGCTCGTCTCCGACGGAGAAATGGTTAAGTTCTTTTAGAGCACTTTGTGTGATATTTTTGAAGAATGATTTATCCAATAACAATCCTTGGTCTGTACTTGCTATGGACTAAGATAGAAGATATAAAAGGCTCCTTAGAGGGCCATAAGATAGATTATGGTGATGAACTAAAACAACTCCTTGATAAGGCAGATCAAATTATCGATCAGCTCAAGAGACAGAACGGTAACTTAAGAGGATTCTACTAGTAACATCCCTGTTTCATATTAGTAATAATATTTCTTCAAAATAATATTTGTCATAATCTTTTAACTATGACAATATAAAGACATGGAAAGAGCAATCATTGACGTTCTAGTTTATTTAATTTTCTGGATCTTTGTATGGGCTATGTTAAACAAGCTAACTGATAGACATATCAAAAAGCTTGATGCTGAAGCTGAGCTAATGATTAAAAGAATTGAAAAGAAGTGTGAGGAGCTTACTAAAAGGTAGCCAAAATATTACAGATAAAAAGAAGGCCCTTGGAGAAATCCTTGGGCCTTTTTATTTTAACTTACCAATGATTTGATCAAATTTCATATCGATTGTTGACTTAATACTCTTTAAATCTTCTCTAATTTCATTGTGGTTTGCTTGAGTTGTGTTTAGCCACTTACTATTTTGGTCTAGGGATTCTCTAGTCTGGTTAGTAATTGCTTCAATAACCTGCTTATGGTGTTCTCTAACAGCCTGATCCTGCTTTCTATTTTCTTCAGCTTCTGCTCTAAATGTATCTAACATTGATCTTTGTGATTCAATAAATAGCTTTGTCTGACTTTCAGTTCTTGATGTCATCTCTTTTAAATTGGCTATAAAGCCTTCATCCTTTTCCTTGTCTCTCTGATGCTGAGCAGGGATTATCTTAGCAGCATAAAAGTAAAGACAAGCAACAACACAAGCTAATGGAACTCCAAGTTCCTTTGCCCATTTTAAAATTTCTTCCATTATCTTATATGTCCTCCTGTTATCTCAAATGTTTCTGTATATCTATCAAAAGTGCCAACCTTATCCATCATTACAAATTCAAGGGCACTTAAAGGTTTTTGATTATTCTGGCTAGCAATTCCCTCACACTTACCAGTTTGATCATTACAATAAGTATTTCCTGTACAAGGTGGAGAACAGGTTTTGGCCTTAAATGGCTTCATTGCCTTATCTTTTACAGTATCAGGAATAACTAAAGGTATTAGCTCATCAATCTTTGTATCAGTCTTTACAGGGGTTTTTATTTCGATTTGTGATCCCTGTTTTACCTCCTGCTTTGGTAAGTCCTGTTTTATGTGATAGATGACTAAAGTATCTGAATCACAAGCAGAAAAGGTAAGACATAACATAAGAATAAATGCACTAAGAACCTTTCCGGTAGCTTTTAAAGAGCCGACAAATAAGTTTTTTATCTCCATCATATTTGTATTAATTCTATCAAGGTGGTGTATTAAAGCACTATTCATCTTATCCTGGCCATCTACAAGCTTTGTAATACCATTTTGTAGAATCTCCTTCTCCATATGAAACCTTGTCTTGTAGTAATTTAAAACCTGTGGAAGGATAAGCTTTCCAATCAATACAAGGATAATTATCACAAGGGTTATCGTAATAAAATGAGTCTTTAGCACTGCTACACTATCTACATTTAAGTGTACTGGTAATGATATCGAGTTCATGAAGATATAATGGCAGAAAAGATAGGTATTAGAAAAAACAAAAGAGGAGGTTTTTGGCCTCCTCTTTTATAAATGATAAAAAGTATAAGTTAGATTAAGCTTTTACAACCTTCTTAGGTCTAGCCCAAGCAAGGCCAGCAGCAGCTACATCTTCGACAAGCTCAGCATCACTGAGATCACCTGAAGAACAAGCTCCCCACTTACCATCAGCAGTCACTACTTTAAGTAGATCACCCTTAGTACCTGCTGCATTCATGAGAACAGGGATTAAACCTGAATTCATGAAAACAACTCTACCAGGGGCTGAATCAGTAATAGCACTTCCTCTTGCAGAAACTACACCAAAAACTTCATCTCCAGTTCCAGCAGCAGCAAACTGATAATAAAACCCAGGTGACATTAAAGATGATGGTAAAGTTACAAGTTTTACAGCAGTTCCTGGTGCAAGGCTTGTAGCTGAGCTAGCAATAGATTGTCTTTCATAAGCTGTTGTATCGTATGCATTTACGTAAAAGGCCATTGTTTTTTCTCCTTTAGATTAAGTCTCCAGTAATTGTTAATGTGTTGCTAGTATAACCTATATTTGGATCAGAACTATAGAATACTAGAATGTCATCCTCATTTACAGCCAGTGTATCAACTGTGTTTGATGCAATGTATGCATTGGCTGGGAGGGTAATTGAAATACCTGTATAAGCAAATAGACTTGGAATTCCATTTGGTGCTCTATAAAGATCAACTGTAAAGTTACTTGATGAAGTTGTTGCAGTTGTATACTTGAAGTTTCTAAGAGTTCCTGTCTTAGTTACTCTTGCAAATCCTGCTGGTGTTCCATTTCCATAAATTTGTGGTGTTGAACTTTGCATAAAACCGGGGCCAACATACTGATTAGGAAACCATACACCGTGATATGACAATCCTGAAATAAGAATTGTTGTTTGTGCTACTGTTGTAGGAGTCCATTGAGTTCCATTCCATACTAATGACTGTCCAGTAGTTGGAGCTGTAACTGCAATTGGTCTTGTTTGAAGTTTAGCAGCATCGGTATTTACAACCTGTGAACCATCTGTTGTTGAACCTGATGCAGTGAGTCTTCCTTTTGCATCGACAGTAAAAGTTGGTATTTGCCCAGTTGTAGGATATGGACCTGCTGTAACTCCTGAAGTAGCTAAAACCGGATTAGGATAAGTCCCACTTAGATCACCACCGGCTGGTCCTGTTGGAGGACCACCAGCTACTATCTTTTCTTCAATTAATGAGAAAAATGTATTTGGGCTACTCATGATTAATTTCCCTTTTTAACTTGTATTGTTATTGTTCCTTGACCTGATGATCTATAGAACGAAAAGTATTGTGGATCTGGTGTATTAGCACAGACATATCTTTGTGCTCCAAATCCGTTATTAACTGCTAGTTGGAGCTGTAATTCATCTACTGGATACACAATCCAAGCTTGATGTTCTTCAGCCCATGTAATAAGACTTAATCCAGCATCAAAATTCTGAGTTCTTGCAAGGGCAAGGAGAACAGAATTTGAATTTAGAAATGCCGGAGTTGTGCCACCTAGTTGTACTGGTGGACTTGTTGGGAGAGATGTTAAAGCTGTAAACATTTTCTTTTTCCTCTATCTTCAAATGTTATCGTCTAAATTCATAAATGACTAACTAGTAGTTAATCGAACTGAAATAGTTACCTCATCTTCAGGAGCTACTGCATCGGTTAAAAAGCAGTAGTAAGTCCCTGTCGAGGTAGTCTTAATTGTCTTTCCAATTACATATCTTTGAATAACCTTACCATCAAATACACTTGGATCAGCTATTGCTGGATCTACAGGATAAGGAAACCATGCTCCTTGGTCAGTGTCCCATTGTAAAAGACGAACATGGGCTATATGACCAACTGCTTTCATTGAAGCAACAAGAATTTCTACATCAGAAAAATCAAGAGCAGGGGTAGAACCTCCTAGCTGACCAGGACCAGATGTTGGATATGATTTAAGTGCTAAAAATGACATCTTTGTTCACCTAATCTATATTGACTCAGATAAAAATAAGAGGAAAGAGGTATAATTTAGAAAAGGAGAAAGCATCTATGCACCTTATACACCCTGAGTGGTCTGGAAGTGGGGAATTAACAGGGCAGAGAGGACTTATTTTTGTTTATATGTATTCTGGGCAGTTAGATTTAATCTTTCTAGTCCTTCTCTTTGAATTTCCCAGAAAAAATTTATAGGGTGGTACTGTTTTGCCTAAAAAATTATGTAATGCACAAAAGGGTGTACCACCCTTTTTTATATACAAGTTTTGTTTAGGATAGCCATAACTCAATAGACATTTAGCTATCTAAAAGATCTATAAGTTCCAGCTCCCCAAGGTCTTGACCCCATTACAAGTCCCCAACTTCTAGGATCGTCTAGAACATTAGTATCTCCTGCATAAGGAACTAGAGGATGTCCTGCATCTACAAGTACTGGATGTATCCTTCTATTACCAACATCATCAAGCCATCTAAGGGCAGCATTATACTTAGAAACCCAATTAGCATCATATACTTCAGGATTAAAACCATTTCTCTTGATTAGTAAGTATCCAGCAATATCACAGACAGCTTGAATAAGGTCATATGACCATGATTTAAGTGGTAGGCCATATCTTCTAGATAGATATCCATCGGCCATTGAGGAGGCTGATACAAGAGCATATGTCATCTCATCTTCTGATATTTCAGATGTGACTGAACTTCTGCCAGAAGCTACTTGATCCTGAAAGATGTTAAATCCAAGGGCCGAATTTGCAGTCCCTGTATGATCTATTACAAGGTTTTGTGATATACCAAGTTTTACAGTTCTTAATCTAAGCCTACCAGCATTGTTTACAGCCATTACATCGGGTATTTGTATAGCTGCAACTAGAAGGTCCAAGGTTGCATAGTTTGATGTAAAGGTTTGTGTATATTGAGGCTGTGTAATTCCATCAACAGTGACTGTAACTGATAATGTTAAGCCATTTACATTAAATGGTGCTGTAATGCCCATAGAATCTATATATGCAGGATCTCCAAAGTTTGGAAGGACAAGATTTTCTAGATCTTGTATTGAAGCATATGAAGAACCAACACCACCAAGGCCATTTGTAACTAGATTAAATTGTGTAGCCATTAAGTCACCTTTATCTTGTTTCTAATATTATAAATTGAAGGCTGGCTATTCTCATCCTGTAGATAATATTGGATAAGAGGTGTAATAGCATCCTCATCATAGATTGTTAGTCTATGAGTATTTTGATCGACTTTTTGGTTGCCGATCAGATACTGCATCATGGCTTTCATATCTACAGATACAAAATCTGAATAAAAGGTATCTGTAAAGGAACTCATAGCTGGATATAAGGTTACTTGAATAGGCCCCAACACATTAGTTGCACTAGAAGGCAGACGAATATGATAAATACCAGGAGATTGCACAGAATCTATTTCAAACCAGTTTGTGTTAAAAACTAGTGATAGAAGTTGTGTAGTGCCATCTGCTTTAATTATTTGTGCAGAGCCATTAAATATATCTGAAGGTCTAATTCCAGTAGTTGGTACATTCATTAAATTAACCAATCTAAGTGGAATTCTAACTGATGAATCTCTTGTCAACATTGTGTTATGTTACTCCCTTTTAGACCCTGTTTCTACTTCAGGATCATTCTTTTCAATCTTATCTTTATTCTCTAGCAGAAGGGAATTTTCTCTCTTTTTCTTCCAGTGCAATTTCATGGCTTCTGAAATTCTTTTCTTCTGCTCTCTAGAAAATACATACTCTTTTTTCATGGGTTTAATCCGAATATCCTAAAATGTCAATTGTCATTGATGCTGGTGTATTTACCATATAAGAAAGATTTTGTAGGGCATCAACTGTAAAATCTAATTGGGTCTGAAAGGTTCCTCCTGGTGATACATTTACAAAGAAGGTTCCACTAGGGGAATGGACATAACCACCTCCAAGAGCCATACCAGTGTTGCTATAGGTGATCTTTAGATAAATCTGAGTAGAGTGTGGTGGCATAAATGGAAGCATACTAATATCTGTAACCATTGCAGCAGTTCCATTTGTAAGAGCATTTCTAATGATTGAGTAGTGCATCTTTGTGCCGACCTTTACAAATGGAAAGATTTTAGAAGTATTGTCAGTTCTAAAACTGAGTAAGTATTTATAAGATGTGTCTGAAGTGCCCATATTATCCTTCCATAAGAGATACTTGTCGGGGGCATCAGTTTTGATTGCAAATGAAAAGGTATTGGCTGTAAGTGCTTTTAAATAAACGTAATACCAAGTATTTGCTGCAAAGGATCCAGCAGGTTCTAAATTTGAAGCACTTAAAGAGACTGTAGTTTGACTAGTATAAAGATAATAACTACCTGCTAGAACAGCCTGAACAATTACAGGATTCACATTAATTGTTAACCCATCACTACTTGAAGCCTTGATAGTTGAGTTGCTAGAAGGCAATTTTGCAAATGCTTCAAAAGCATACATGTTCCTATCTAGCAGGGCCTTTTCAAAGATGTTAGCTGATTGGGCTAAAAAGGGATCTCCATCTTCAGGCATTATTATCCATGCTGGCCAATCAGTAATGGGATCATACATGTTTCTTGTATAAGAGTATGTGGTAGACATTGTTAACCTATGACAATCATCTTATCTTATCTATCTATTATCTGGGATCACTATCTTTCCTGTTTAATACTCCATTAGACTTGGATAAGTACAGGAACTATAAGCACTTTTTGCAAAACCCAAATTTCTTTTTACTCTCCACCGACGGGAAGGTTAGATAGACACATTTTTGGTAAAAGTCTAATCTACTTTTGGTTTAATCTCCTGACCATCAATAACTAATGAAAAGTGGTGCCCTTCATTCTTTGAATGGAATTGTACTACAATTGCCCCTACAAGCCACCTTTTGACATGAAAGGTTTCAGTCTTTCCACAAAACTGGCAATTAGGAGTTAAGCAGGTTAATTGAACTTCAACTTCTCCGTCATCATATCCTGAAAAGGTTAATGGGTGATTACCACTATGAGGCCCAAACATATGATGTTGCATCAAGGCCAATTCAATATCTTGAGTTACAGGTAAGTCTATATTACAGGTCTGACAAGTTATCTTCATGGTTTAAGTTTAAAACAAAGTTAAGACAAATAAGTAGATTTCATTGAGACTCTAATTTTTAGAGTATTTGTAGATTTTGTAATTTTTATAATTATCTTCATCCAAATTATTTATTAAAACATTACAACATCCTACATGTATTTATGATCAGTAATGATTAAAAACAACTAGACACACCTATACTTATTTAATCAATAAAGTGACATGGTGTTGTACGTGTATTTTTACAAAGTCCTTATTGTAGTGGGGAAAATTTGGTAGAAATAAAAAGGGGAACCCTTTTGAGGCTCCCCTGATTACTAAGAAGAAATATGCTAAAAATTAAGGAGTCTTAGCACGAACAGTGAACTGTGGTAGAGCTGGAGCTACAGCACCAATTGCATCCCAACCATAAGTAATTGCACCGAGGTTTACTCTAGTCCAATCATTTGGATCAAGACCTGAATAGTGGAACTCAGGCATCTTTACAATGCTGGTTACAAGTGGTCTATGAACAGGGTGAGAACAGTTTAGGATATACCAGTACTTATTTGAATCTACTACTGAAGGATCATCTAACTCTGGGAGAAGATATACATCCTTAATCATGCCCTTCATACCAAGATATGGATTGCTTGGGGCAGCAGCAGCAGTATTGGCACCAAATACGTTAGGAATAAGTGTTCCGAAGATAAGCTTACGAGCCTTAACATATAGAGCCATTGTTGGAACAACAATAACTAGGCCAGTGTCATCAGCATCAAGAATCTGACCGTCCATCCATCTAATCTTCTTGAGAGCATCAAGAGCAGCAGCTAGACCAGCCTCATCAAGGTCAACACCTGTAAGGTCATTTGTATAATTACCTAGAGCAAGGTCGTTAGGATTAATTGGGTGAGCAATATCCCAGAGTGGAACACCATCAAAACCTGCTGGGTTCTGATTAATAACACCAGCTAGTTGTCTATCCCAGATTCTCTTTGCTCTGCTTGCAATTGCAGAGAGCTTGCCTTCTAGAATGCCATAAAGATCATAACGGAGAGTTGAATCAAACACCATTTCATCAGGTGGAGCAATTCTCTGGTGTGTTCCAGTAATCTTATAAACTAGAGCACCAGCAAACTCTCTTGGCTTACCTTCTAGCCATACTCTCTCCTTACCAGCAACTGGGCTGAAAGGGTAATCGAACTGAAGACCCATTGCATTCTTATTTAAGAATGAGATCTTGTCAGCAATTACAGTCTCGTCGAATGTGAGCTGAGTAAAGGCTGTGTTTACACCAATAAATAGTTCATTAATCTGTTGTGTAGAAATTACATTAGGAGCAAATCCTGCCATTTTAGTTTACCTCTTAATTCCTTTATACAAGCTCACACTTGTATTGACCATTATCAATTGATAGGAGCTTTACGGTCACGTCATTCATTGCAACAGTCTTTTTCACACTTGAATTGTCATTAATTGCAATAAACTTACCAAGATCGGTAGCAGTAGGTAGATCACCATTCTTACCATCTAGATAAAAAGCACCTCTTTTAAAAACCATATTAAAACCAACATCAGATCCACCAGTTGCATCATAAGTAGCTTCTGCAATTCCTAGAAGAACAGTTCCTGCAACACCATTAGTTGCTGGAATTACCTTGCCTGCTGAGTTAAGGAAGGCAATAGTTCCTTCAAGGATTACATTACCTGCTAGCACAGGTGGCTGACCTGGAAGTTTATAAATAACTACGGGAGATCTCTCGATATCCTCTTGTCTTGTACGTCTTTCAACTGTAGTTGCCATTTTTTGTACCTTTTCTTTTATCCTATTGTAAAGCCCACATTATTGTGAAGCTTTAATTTACTTTTTCACCTTTAAAAGTTTATCCTGGAGATATTTTGCCTTATCAACCTTAACTCCAGCCTTTTCCATAATTGCAATAGCCATCATATCTGACTCACTAAGAGAAATTACTTCTTCTTTAGCTACTTCAGGTTGTGAATACTTTGTGTTCACATTAATAACTGGAGTGGCCTCCAAATAAGCTAATAGTTGTTCTTTTGAAAGAGATAGTGCCCAAGACTTCTGTTTTGGATATAGCTTCTTCTCTTTTCCAGAAATAGCTTCTTCAATAAGTGCTAATTTTTCAGATTCAGCCTGCTTCTCTTCTAATAGCTTGACCTTTTTCTCAAGTTCAATCTTTTCATCAGAGAGCACTTTAACAGTCTCTAGAAGGTTTTTGTGGGCAGTTAATACCATAATCTGCTCAGATGCCTTTTCTTTGCCTGTAAGGGCTTTAATTGAATCTGAGAGCATTACAGATTCATCACCATCTTCATCAGTTCCTTCTGATTCGGCTTCATCCATATAACCCATCTGCTTTAGGTGGTCTTTAACTTCTTCTGCCATCTTCATAACGTCTTTATGATGATCAGAATACATCTTTTTAACCATCTCTTCGTCAGACTCCAACATGCACTTAGAAGCATGAACTGCATAAGTTCTTAAGTGCTTTTTTGCTAACATAAGATGTTCTTTATCTTTCATTTTGTCTCCTGGTTTCTTACTAATCTTACTTTTATCCTGTGCAGGATTAGAAGATAATTCTTTTTCCATTCTGTCTTCCTCTAGTTTTGTTAGAGGTTCAATTTCAAATGTTGCTGGTGAGTTTGTTAGAGCAACATTTATCAGTTTAACTACAAATTCATCATCTGTCACGATGGCTGGTGAGATGTAGAGATATTCTTTATTAGAGATCATCTCATAGGCTTTTGGGGTCCATTTTATATTAACTGCCCAAAGGCCATCTTGTCTTAGTTCTAGATCAAACCAACCAGCAGCAATTCCATCTTCTGCTGAGTCACCTTCTAAAGAACGATGTCTGTAATCAAAATAACAGTGAACTCCTTTTGCAAGGTATCTTTCTAAGAGAAGTCTTGCAGAGCCCTCATCAAAAAAGTATGGGCCTTTTGCTGTTTCTGTTCTTCCATATCTAATTAGAAGAAACTCTTGTGGAGGCACTGATTGCTCAATTAATGTACTGAGTGTAATCTTTTTCATTTATTTAACCCCTTACTGAAGGTGTGTTATAAGGAACATTTAGTGGAAGTCTAAATTCTCTAAATAGTTCTGTCAGATTGATTTTATCCATAATACCTAGTTGCTGGAAAGATGAAAGAGCAGAACTTAACTGTACAAGAGATTGAGATCTTGCAAGAAGGCCCTTTGAAACCTCTCCAACATCTTCAGGTGGAACACAATCCCATGTTGGTTTAGGTTTTTGAATATAATCTGCAAAGTTAAAGTTATAAAAGGGGACTATAAGTTGATTGTATAGGGTCTTTTGAAGCATATTTACATCGGCTTCAATATAGTTCTGTAAGATTTTTGCATGTACAGTTCCTAGAGCATAAGAACCATTACCAGTTGTTGAATCTGTAGTAAGATTTTGTCCTAAGAGGCTGATTGCAATATCTGTATCACACTTATCTACAAGGAGCTTAAACATCTCTGGAGAATGTTGTGTTGACTCAAGCTGTTGAAGGTCAAATCCTTGTGGAAGCATAATTGGAAGGCCCATACGAATTCTTTCAGCAATGTCTTTTAAGAATTGATAGACATCAAACTGAGCAGCATCTTCCATAGTTGCCATTAGCTTTCTAATTGGATTGCCATAAACAGCACTATTTCCTCTCCAATCGTTTAATGCATACTGACGACATAGATAGCTAAAAGCAAGTCTTCTAATGGCCCCAGACATGAATGGTCTATCATTGTCGAGCATTTTAAAAACCATCCATCTGTAATCCCCTTCAGCATCAACACCATCTCTCTCCTTATCACCTAACTCAACAACTGATTGATTGAATGTAAATGCATTCATCTTTCTAGTGCCAATGTTGTAATAAGAGTTACTTGGGTGCCATACAGTTAATTTTGGAAACCAATACCCATCAATATCATCCCAATAAACATTTACAATTGAAAATCCCATAAGGATTGTCCATCTAAGAGCTGATGCTGCAATAGAATCACTTAAAATATCTCTCCAAAAGTCTTCTAATATCTCAAGGGCTCCAAGGTCTTCTTCAGTTGGATCCTTGTCAAACTTCCACTCAAAGGGAAGGCTGAGAACACCTAACACTCTAGTATCTAAGCAGGAACCTATACGAGAGTCCCTAAGCATATTTTCTGATAACTTACCTGATAGGGTAAAGTTGCCTCTTTCATGATTATCAAGGGCATTAACAGCAGCTTCAACAGGCCACTTTGAAACAGGAGATACCCAAAGATCTAATATACGGTCCTTCTTAGGGTCCTCATAAATGCCTATTGATCTAGGTGTCTGTTCAGGCTTATTTACCGGCCTCTTTTTTGAAGATGCTCTAGCAGGCTTCTTTGCCTCTTTTGTTAGTACATTTTTTGGCTTAATTGATGTTGCCATTTAATTTCTCCAATTTATCTAGAACCATTATGCATAACTCTACCTTATATGACACTAACTAACCTTCCTGTTTAATTAGCATGTATTTGATAGAGTTCCCGTCGGTGAGGGTCATTTTAGAAATTTCTTTTTGCTCGTCACCGACGAGAGATTTACTATTCATAGTAACCCATAATCTTGGGGTATAGCTGTGGAACTGTAGGTGAATCTAAGCTATCAAATCTAAAATACATCTTCTTATCTGTACCTGTTGGAAGATCTACTGCAAAGGTAATCCATTGATTAGCTGGGACCACAAAGTCAAAACCTGGGCCTACAGCATCAGGGCTTACGAACAAGGTATGGCTAGTACCTGTTTCATTTGAAACCATAAGCTTTAGCTTGGCAATTTTTGCTGATACAGATTGAAATGATGGAATATAGTTTTCAGTTCCAAGGCTTGTAAATGTTGTATAAGAGCCTCCAGACAGATCATTAAGACCTGGAAGGATAGTCATATCACCATACTTTGTAAATGGCCTTACATTTGAAGCCCCATCAGTTATGAAAGAGCCGATGTATTTATACGAGAAGTTATTAACTGCCTTGTAAAGACCAAATACATCAGGATTTGTAGTTGATATTTGAAATGTGGGGGCTCCCATGTTTGAATATACATAGATGTAGTAAATAGTGTTTGCTGAATAGGCAACACCAGATTCTAAATTTGCAGGGCCAATAGAAATATTTGTATTTGTAAATACTGTCTTCCAAACTCCTTCTACAACAGCAGCAACTGAAAGTGGGGAAACTATAATGTCTGTCCCATTAGTACTTGCTAGTCTTATTGGAGAGGTTGATTGCATAGCCTTTCCATAAGTCTGATATAAGAAGGACTGCATATCCATTAGGGCTTTTGAAGATACATTTACAGAATTTGCATCTGCAAGGTCTGCATCAACTGGAATAGTTATAGATGTTGTTAGAGTTGGGCTTCCTGTATAAGTAGTTGGCATTTTATTACTCCGTATATCCTATCCATGTGATTTTAGCACCGACATCACCACTGGCAGTATTTGTCTTAATTGTTAGTCTTCTAGTTGAAAAGCCAACAAAGGCTGGAACGATATATCTAATTGTCTGGCCTTTGATTGATGTTATATCTGTGTATCCGTAAGCTTCACTGCCTTTTGCTGTATATGAAAAGATCTCTTCACCAGCCACAGCAGCAGTATTATTAAGTATTAGATATAAATCAACCTTGGTTGCTAGAACTGGAAGGTTAGTAAATATAAGGTCCGACGGCATACTTGATACAAATGCAACAGATGAACAATTTGTAAGCCCTGATGGAGTTGCAAAGTTGTACTTAAAATCAGTCATCATAAAATGCATGATCTTTGCAGATGCATCTGTAATAAAACTACCTACATATCTTCTATTAATAACCTCATTGCCAGCTACTACTTTAAAAGTACCTGTAGAATCTGGTGTTGCAGTTGATATCTCAAAAGTGTTTGGAATGCCTGTAAAATAAATATAGTAATTTGTTGAGGCAACAAACATACCAGGAGTATCAAGGTTTGCACTTGTAAGTGTTATTGGGGATGAACCTTCAAACTCTTTCCATTGTTCTTGGGGTGCAGTTACTGAACACCAAAGTCCCTTATAGGAGAAGATTGTAATTGCTGAGTCTGATTGTGTTCCAACACTTATATGAGGACGTGTATAAGATTGTGTTCTAGCAATATAAGCAGTGTTATTTACAAGGGTCTGATATCCAGGCACAACTGAAGCCTGTGCTACATTATCTACACCATCCTGTGGTGCTGATACTTGATTAGAAAAATTTATTGAACTTGCTGTTAGTGTAATCATTTTAGATGCCTCTTATTATCTCCCAATCTTCAAGAACTGGGTAAACAGAATATGAGCTTGGATCAAGCCCCCATAATGTACCATCACCCCAATTAAATGAACCCCAATATCCACCAGGAATTAGTAAAAAGACAAGTCCTCTACATGAAGTCCATGCTGGTTTAAGTTTTCTAATTAAAGCTACAAGGGCTGCTAGTTGTTGTGGGTCACCATCAAGACTTCCCCACTTATAAATACCATTAGGTGGTGCTCCTACACCCCAAATACCTGCTGGTGGTGTTCCCCACTTTCTAAGTGTAAAAGGATGTGGTTGATCAATAATAACCCAAAAGTTACTCCACCAACCTACACCAGTAGTATCTTTTCCATTATCCATTGCAGGATTTGGATCCTTAACTGGAATTGTCTTTGTAAAGGTGCCCGATGGAAATTCTATGTATTCAGGAATTATGTAAGCATTAGGATAACCATAACTTTTAATTTCTGTAAGGAGTCTGCTCTTAGTTCCTGATGTTTTCCAATATTGCCAATGTTCTTCTAGTTTTGCCTTATATTGAGCATTAGTAAATGGTGGAGCCTTATCAATGTTAAAATTACTACCCAAGTTTAAAAGAGCATCATCAGGAGATGATTGGATAAATGAATCCTGAATGGCATCCTGAGTAGCAGTATTTACATCATCCTTCATTGAGCCTGATACTGCAAAGTATGGAACCTTATCAACAGTCAAAGCCCAAGGAGGAAGGAGTTGTTCTGTATATTGTTTATAGTACTGCATCTTACACCGGCACCCATTCTAATGAAACTGAGCCCAAGGTAATAACCTTGTCAATATTTCCAGGTGTATTAACTGGGCTAAGAGTTAGTACATCATAAATACCAGGGACATTCATAATGGCTGCTAGTAATTGGTCTTGTATAAAGCTGTCACCAATTCCAAGGCTGTTAAAATATGCTTGTATTGCATTTCTAACGGCATCTTGAGTAGCCTGAGTATTAAAGGCTGTCTTTACCTGAATCTTAGCTTGTACAGTAAGATGAGTCTCTTTAGCAGGGGCTACAAATAGCTCTGACATGAGGGGCAGCTTTGGAAGAATATAATTATAGACTAAAGGTGTATGAATAAGGTCAGGTAAGGGGAAGACACCTTTAAACGGAGCAATATAAAGAGTAATTGCACCAGATTTTGGTGTTCCATCGAATAGATTTGAGTAAACTACTACCTTTTGAATCTGTGGATCTGCTGTAGTGGCCCAAGAAATAAAAGCATCTCTAGTGCCTGTTCCAACAATACCCCATTCAGCTTTACATCTTTGTCTTAGAGAGTCATCTGTTTCAGCATCTTGTCCATATTGAGTAATCCAACCAAATGTACCATTTGAATTTGTATCATTATCAGTACTAAAACCTATGTAAAGATTTGCTGAGCTTGTCTTATCAATATTGATGTAATCGGTTGTTGTAGCCCCAATTGGAGTGATTGTTGTTAGATAAAACACTCCATTAATTACGTTAGAAGTCACCTTACCATTTAAAATGGTTAGATTTATAAGGTTATTTAATGCAAAGGAGACTGCTGATAGAGTTGGATAAGATGCTGGTAAAGCTGGAAAGCTAATTACAACAGGACCTGTTGGTGTTCCACCATTGATAGAAGTATTGATTATAAGTGTCTTATTGCCTAATGCATAAGGACCACTACTTAATGCAGCTTGAACAACTGCTGGCTTAATAGATCCAGGGTTTATTACAGAAAGACCTGGCCTTGGAGTCTGTACAATAAAAGAGGTATTAGCAGCTATATTTGCATTTGATCCAGGAACATCGGCTGTCATTTCAATTGAAACAGGAGTTGCTGATGTAACCGTAACAGGGACTGCATTTGTACTTCTAAAAACAACAGGGGTAACTCCATCAATACCTGTTGCTGTAACAATTAAGTCACCAGCATTAAAGGTATAGGGTCCTGTTCCAACTAGAGTTGATAGTTGAAAATTGCCAATAGTTTGTATTGCAGGCTTTCTTGTAAGTTGATATTGAGATTGAGCTAATAGGTCAAGCCAAGAACCTGTAGCAGTATCAAGATAGCCACCTTGAGCTATTTGAAGAACTGCTTGCCATAAATCTGCTAAGGTTTGTGCTTCAACTTGAAGAATGAGTCTACTATCAGAGTCAGTTTCCCAATCTGTTGGTGAAAAGCCTGAAGCACCAAGCTTTGATTGTATCTGTATTAAAAGTTCATTAAGTCCTGGTGGATTAAGTAACTGTGAAAGTGTTAGTGCTGTATCCATCGTATTTTCCTCATTATACAGGGTTTATGTTTGCATTGAGCAGTTCAATAGTTAATTGAGTTACTGACAGAATAAATGTAAAAGTAGGCCCTGCTTGTGTTGTTATCTGTATAGTTATAAAGAGCTGGTTATTATTAGAGTTTGATACAGTTACTTCTGCTGTAAGAACTCTTTCATCAAGTTCACACTGGGCTTTTACAGAATTTTTAATTTCCTGAAGCTTAGCAGTTGTTAGAGAAGTATTTAAATATTGCCTTACATCAAGGCCATATTGTGGATCCCAATAAAGGCAGCCAGTTGGAGACTGTAACCTTTGAACTATCTTTTTAATCAGATTTTTAATTCCTGATATTCTTCCTGGAACCTTTGCAATAACGAAGTCCGTTCCAAAATCTGGGTATGTTAATGCCATCTTTTCACCTTCTCTGATTATGAACCAATGAACACAGTATTAGAACCTGTGGTTATCTTACCACTTAATGGCACTGATGCAGTACCAATTACACCAGCAACTCCAGAAACTATTGGTATGACAGCCCCACTAGGACTTACATAGTTAATAGTTAAAATTGGTGGCATTGGGCTAGTTTGTACAACAGTTATTTTACCACAGTCTACAATATCACCCACTCTAGCAGCCTTATTTTCATTTGCATGTATAAGCTGTACTTTAGTTGCAAATCCACTATCATCCCAACCAATTACTCTAGGATATTGAGGATCCCCGTTCATAAATTGAACATAACAAAATGTTCCAGCAGGGACTTGAATAGTCATGCCTGGAAATGGATAGATAATAGGGACATTTACAAAACCATTTTTAATAAGGATATTGTCAGGGTTTGGAATTAAATCTAATGTCCCATCACTGTGTTGAGTAACTACCTGGCATCTATAGGTTGAGTTATAAAGTATATTGTCTGATTGATCAGTTAATTTATCAGTTGAGTCAGCATAAGTATCTGTAAAATAAACAGACATCTTTAATTCGTTATCTTTAACAAAATACTCGACCTGTTGAATATTATTTCCTGATAAAGATGTAAGGGGGTCGATTAAATAATCCTCATTATAAATATCCCAACGGGCTTCTTCTGGAAACTCTTCTAAAACTGTAAAATCCTGGGCATTAAGTGGAGTATACACCTCTTTACCAATCCATAAAGTCCCATCAGTAAGGATTCTCCAGATAGCCCCTATTTCAGATAGAAGTTTAGTAATAGCCAGGGCAGCCTTCATTCTGATAATATTCCATGAAGCTAGATTTGAGTTTAAGAGAGTTTGATCGATACTCGTTGAAACAGTATGACTTGTCTTTCTAGCAATATCTCTTAATACTTGTCCTACAGTAGTTGAGTTATAAGGTGTTGATTCTAGATATGATGAGAGCTTTCCAGAGCCACCAATAATAGTACATCTCTGGTAGCCTTCAAATACACCTGTGTCAAGGACTGTGCCCTTGAAAGTTCTATCCATAAAATTCATAGTTACAGCCTGGCCTAAAGATAGAGGTGTATCTGTATCTACAAGTACATCATTAGCTATCCAGGCTCCAATCTTGGGAATAATTAGGTGGCATTCTACTAATGGAATTCCATCTACTAGATACTTGTTCATCTTTATCTCCTTGGCCCAGTTGCATTAGTATTTTTTGAAGGAGGTGTTGGAGTAACATTAGGAGTATTTGAAAAGGCAGAACCTTGAGCAAATGACTTGCCCTGATCGACCTGAGCAGTACCAGTGTTTTTAATGTCTCTTACCTCAATACAGTTAAATGTTGTTGTTATAAAACCTGGACGAGTTGCAATAGGCCCTTCAATTTCTTCTACATAGATAGAGTTAATACCATTTGCCTGAAGGGCAGGATGGTTAACTGCAAAACCATTGATAGAAGAACTTGTAATAGATTCTCCATTGGCAGTTCTTGTTGTCTTTTTAACAACTTTTACACCAAGTTCTGTATTGATGTATTTTAAAATCTGCTCAAGGGAGTCTAGTTGTGAAGGATAAGCAATAACATTTGTTATTACTACTCTTGCAAGGTCTAAACCTGAATCTTTAATAGTTGCATAAGATTGATCCTTTGGGCTCTTAACACGAGATTTTCTTGATCTGTGTACTCGAACTGTTGAGATGCCTGGAAGGGTAAATTGTCCTAATTGAACAATATCCCATGGAGTTCTTGCAACTGTAGGATCACTTGTATCTACTTTTCCTGGTACAAATGGGAATACCATATTAATCTTCTCCTCGTTTCATTCTAGTTGTTAAGCTCATGGGTGTCATTAATTCGAAAGCCCCTTTGTTCTTGCTGCTGTTCTAGCTGTCTTATGAGCATCATTTACAGCTTGTTTTGCCTTTTGAGCAACCTTGTTAGCTATTTCATCAGGATTATCTGATCCTGAAGCATCTACACTTATATTCATAACCCAATTTGCAGGTTTGTTAGGATCAATTGGAGAATTAGGAGCAGATACTGTTGATAGAGCTGTTTTTGGAGCTGGAACTGGTAGATGTTCTCCATTAGGCCCAATCATGTATGAATATGAAGAAACTCCACCTTCAACATATGATCCACCAAATTTTTGAACATTTCTCTTTAGTTCTGATTCTTGTCTCTTTCTTTCAAACTCTGCAATGATATCATCTCCACCTGTTAAACCCTTTTTAATGCCTTTTGCAATAAGGACTCCGATATATAGAAGGACATCTTTCATTCCTACTACTGCATCTGATAGTAGAGTTTGTAGACCCTCATTTTTAATTCTTTTTACATAGTTAAATAGCTCTACAATCCCCTTGGCTGCATCATTGATAAAGCCTGCAACTGTTCTAAATACACTGGCTATATCATCCTTAGAGATTGTTTTAAGTGGTTCTATGAGGCTATCTACAGCATCCTCTAAAGACTTTTTAATAGCTGGATCTTTAAGGGCATCTGAAATATTTGCAAAAAACTGAGTAAGGGCAGGCATATTCTTTAGATCAAGTGTTCTAAAGAGGTTATCAAGTCCTTCCTGTACGTTTGAAAAGGCACCTGATAAAGACTCAACACCCATCTTTTTAGCAAATTCACCTACTTGTTTAATACCAGTCAGTTCTTTTTCAACATTGATAATAGAAGTAATTGCAAGGTTTGCACTTACCTTTCCACCTTTAATTTCCTTATTAACTTTATCAAGAATCTGCTGTTTAGTGCCTGTAATCTTTAATTGCTTACCAATATCTAGAAGTAAGGGCTCTCTACCAAGTTTTTCAATAGCTTCAAATCCAAGGGCCTCTCCAGTTAGCTTTCCTTGCCCTTTAATCTTTGCAATAGCACTTACAAAGTTTTGTCCAAGGTCTTTACCAAATAGAGCATCAATATCTGCATAAATGCCCTGTAGAGTTTCAATTTCTGGAAGGGTGAATCTTGAAGCTGCAAAGGTTTCTGTTGCACCTCTTAAGCCTTCTACTGTGCCAGGTGTTTGATTAGCAATTGCAAAGAGATTTTGATATTGCTTGGCAGCTTCAGCCTCATCTTTAAAGATGGACTTAAACTTGATTAAAGTATCCTGCTTAAATTTTTGGCCTTCAATAACCTTTTCAAAAAATCCCTTACCAACATCTAGTAAGCTTCCTACTCCTCCCAGAACTGACTTAAAGGCTCCAAGAGCATTCTTTGCAATACTAATTTGTGAAGCCAGCTTAAGAAAGCTGTTGGTGTTACTGATGTTGTTAAGATTGATGTTAACAATAAATAATGAGTTGTTAACTGTCTGAAGACCATTGATCATCTTTTGAAGGCCAGCTAGACGATCAACTACTTCCAGTGTTAGTTTTAAAATATCCTGAGCCATTATTTTACCTAAAGACATCATATATGATCTATCTATTATCTGGCTATACTCATCTCCTGTTTAATACTCCATTAGTGAATGTTTAAAATTCTTGTAAGGACATGAACCATAAGGCTTTTTTAGTTACTTTTACCCAATTCTAAAATTTCGTTTTGCTCGTCACCGACGAGAGCACAAATTTGTAATTATTTCAATATTTTCTTGAAGAAATTATTTCTCTTAACTGATTCATTAATCCGATAATTGGATTATGAACTCAGTAATTTTTAATGAAGAAAGATTTCAATCAAGTGATAAGCCTGCTAAAGAAGCTACTAAGAAGTTATTTGAAAAGATCCATCCTGAATGGACCTTGATTGAAAATCCTAATAGGTATGGTATTGATTATATTGTTTATTCTAACGGTAAGTTAATTGCTTACATTGAATGTGAATTAAGCAATAAGGGATTTGATGAGAAGGGCTTTAAGTATTCTGAAATAAGATTGTTGCCGAGAAAGAATCACTTTTTAGAATATAAGGACTCTGATGGCAGGGCTTTAGAAGTAGTACCTATTTATATTTGTACTATTTCTAAGGATTGTGACCAGGCCCTTATATATGAGATTTCTACGATGAGGACTAGAGGAAGAATTATTGAGGGGTGTGTTAATTATGTTCCAGGTCAAGGACATGTTGAAGAAGATATGAGAGCCCTTTCAGTATTACATTGTAAAGCCCATAAAATAGAAAAGACGGGCTGAGAATAGAGCCCGTCTTTGTATTTAGAACTTCTCTGCAAGTTAGATTCCTACTTCAGCCCTTTTAATAGATAGAGTCAAAGCCTTCCAGATATAAGCCAAGCCAATATCACTTTCTCTAGTTACTTCACCAGTCTTAAGATAATCAAGGACCCCATAAAAACAATCAATACCAACTTGCATATTCTCGTTTATCTTATCGAGAAGTTCTAGATCCTTTTTCCCTCAGAGTCAGCCCAATCTTGAATAATAACCTTTAAAAATGGTGCTCCAACTTGCTCAGTAAATGCCACATCGTTTTCTTCAATCTTTGCAATGTCTGCTTCTGATAAATGTAAAATACATTGTGTTACTAGAACGTCCAAAGCAGCCATATTTGAAGTGCCAATAAGACCCGATATTCTCTTCCATTCAGCTCTTGTAGGAAATCTAAAGGTGTAATCAATGCCCTTACGATTAATTTTAAATAGCATTGAGCCATCATCATTAGTAATTAGACGACCTTCATCACCTTCATCATCTCTTAAAACTTCTGTCATAAGTCTAATTCCAAGAACTTCTACTAGATAAGCATCAGCCTTTTCAGCAACTCTTAGTTCTTTAAGTTCTGGAAATACCAAGCATGTTTGTACAAGCTTGTCATTAGTTGCAAATGAGGAGTCCTTTGAACGGGCCTCCTTCCATTCTTTTAGTGAAGGAAACCTAAGAATATAGTCTGATCCCTTTCTAGATACTTGAAAGAGCTGTCCATAGGTTGACTTTAATTCTTGAATCTTTTCTTGTGTGATTTTCATGTGTTTATCCCTTGGATTTATTATGCAAGAGAGTTTTGTATAAACCAAATAAAAAATCCTAGAAGAAGAACTCTTCTAGGATCTATCTGACGAGGGATTATTGACCTATTGCAGGTCAGTCAGGCTAATAATTAAGCATTTGGATTAAAGGCTCTGATACCACCAGGGTTGTTAACTCCACCGTCATAAGCAATGTCTTGGATCACAAGATCGAATTTAACAGTTAGAGCATTAGCACCTGGAGTATGTGAGTTAGAAATACTTGCAATAGCACAGCCATTTAGAACATCAGTAGCAGTTTTAAATACTGTTAATGAGTCTCTAGTTGGGCCGTAGGTTACAGTAATTGTAAAGGGAACCCCTGCAAAACCATTTCCAAGAAGCTGGAGGAATTGTGATGCCTGATCCTTAGAAAGACTCATAGAGCCCTTATAAGTAGTGTATCCAATTGTGTAACCTGCTGGAACTGGTGAAGTACCTCTTAACTCACCCTTTTCAATAGTTGCTTCGTAATTAATTTCAGTAACTTCATCAAAAATGGTTCCGTTGATGTCGATATTAATATCTGAATACCCATAAACGAAACCATTGATTCTTTGTGTAAAACGAGTAGTTGCCATTTATTCTTCTCCTTAAACTGATACAACCTGAACTGGAGCAAATCCAATTGTAAGATTGATGTATTTTGCATAACCAAAAGGCTGAACATTTGCAGTGATGTTAATTGTTAGGGTCTGATAAACATTGTTATTTCTATCAACAACAACCTTAATATCACTTACGTCCTGTCTCATATTACCGAACATGTATGCATAGATGTTCTTTTCAATCTTTCTAGCATCTACTTCAAAAATAGTTCCGTTAGCATTTGTTCTAACAGTTGTATTGATGAACTTAGTTGCAGCAGCATTTAGAAGAGTTGTTGCTTGGTCCATAACTCTACGGTACTGCATAAATGTAAAGTCAGATCCATTTGGGGCCATAATTCTACCATTTGTAATGTAGTAGCCTTGGATACCTGGAATGGTTCTTAATGTAGTAAATCTAGCTGCATCTAGAGATGGAGTTACATACTCATCGTGATAAAGTCCAGAAGCACCATTTGGAAGTCTATTTAGAATATCTGGAAGTGGACCTCTTTGAACATTTCCAAAATCTTCTGAAATAGGAATTAGTGCATTTCTTGCAGCTACTAATGATCCACAGCTTCTACGATTATACTCTCCACTTGCCTGTGAAAAGATTGCTGCACTACCAGCACAAACACAAACTCTTAATGAGGCAAAGTTTGAATAATCTGCAACGATAGAATTAATCCAAGCATTCTCTGATTCTCCTTGAGAAAGCTGTCCAGAGGTTAATCCAAGGGCTGTTAATAGACCACCTGTTGAAGAGGCATCGATCTTTAGAACAGTCTTTCCAGCATTTGAAGGAATGGTAAATCTAAGAGTATTTGCAACAGTACCAGCACTTACTGAAAAGAGTCCACCTGTAAAAGAGGTTACATTAAGAGCTGCTACAAGAGCTGCAAGGTTTGCATAAGTTGTTGCTGCAAAGGTGAAGCTTCTAGTTACATCAAAGGTATTACCACCATCAGATGAAATAGCTACTACAAGCTGGTTTCCATTAACAGTTGTTAGAGGAAAGGTAATAGCAGTACCATCTAGAGTTGCTAGAAGGTTCATATCTCTTGATTCTATAATTGCATGGACAAATCTCTTATTTGTCTGAGCAGTGTTCATATATGTATCAACAGTGCTTGCAAGAGTTGCTGATACAGGTCCTACAACATGAACAAACTCCCACTGTCTAGAATCACCTAGAAGGGCAGTTAGAGCATTTGAAAGGTCTGTATTGTTAAATGTTGAGCCAACTGTATAAAAGGTAAATTGATCATTTGCCTTAAAGCCTGTACCACCATTACTAAATGTAATTGTTACACCAGTCTGTGGAATAACAAATACACCACCACCTGGAACGGCAGTTTCTGGTGAGAAGGTATTACCATTGTCTAATGAATAAATAAATGTTGGATATGGAGCAACACCAACTTTACCAGCTCTTACCATCTGAACAATGACCTGAAGATCATCTAGAGGGCTAGAACCAGATGTTGAAATATCACCATCAGAGCCACTTTGTAAATTAACTGTAATTGGAGATACTGATCCTGCAACAGAAGCTGACATTCTCATTGCATAAACTGGGCTAGATACAATATCGAATGATACTGCACAAGCATCAACCAGCTTTCCACTACCAAAAATAGTCTTAGCATCATTAATGTTTGATAATGACTGAATAGAATTAATAGGACCATTTGAAGAGGTTCCTAGCTTAACATGCAATCCAATATTGCTTGTGGTAAGGCCAATTGAACCGTCTACGATTGTAATTGATTGAATTCCTGGTAACATCTTGCTTCCTCTTTAATTAAAGCTTTCTTACATACTCATTAGCAGCCATTTCTAGAGCTGCTTCAAAATCTTCCTTAGAGACTTCTTCACCAACTGCCCATTTCATCATAATCTTAGCAGAGTTAAAGAGCCAATCTTTACTATAACCAAGTTCCTCTCCTGGTTGCCAACCCTTTTTTGGATCTCTAGGCTGAGGGAGAAGTTCTTTCTTCCATTGCTCAATGGTTTTGAGTTCTTGATTTTCCATTTATCACCTTTCTCCATTTTATTCATATTTCATGTTCTGCATACTAGCTTTATTTTCATCCTTTAATAGTTCCTGCATAAATCTTTCCCATGATAAAACTCCTTGAGGACAGTCTCTATGACTAGATAAAGATTTTCCATCCTCATCGACTAATTCTGAATGACCAAGGATATGATTTCTGTCTCTGGGCAAGTTATAAACTTTACAGAGCCAATTTACTAGAAGGGCTGATGAGTGATATTGCTCGTCAGTCATTGGAAGGCCAGGGTCTTCATCAGAAAACTCTTTAGGAGATCTAGCACAGTGCTCAATTCCAATGCTCTTATTATTAACACCTGATGCATGCCAGGCTGTATCTTCAGTATCAACTAATTGGACAACTGTTCCATCTTGACCTATTAAAAAATGTGCAGATACTTGATTTTTAGGCTTTGATAAATGTTCTATGGCCCTCTTTAAATCTTTCTGGCCATCAGTTATATGTAGGACAATTAATGATACATCCTCTTTTCGGCCCCTTTTAAAGTTCTGTGTAGGTGACCATATTGCATTAGGGTATTTCATAATAGTAACTATAGGATATTAACCTCTTAATTGCACCTCCTGTTTAATACTCCATATATGATGATTAAAAAGTTCTGCAAGTAAGGGAACCACTTGAAGATTTTCCCCATTTTGTCTTCTTTCAAAAATTTCTTTTTGCTCGTCCTCGACGGAGAATTTACAAGCTATTTTTGATAGTTGAGAAGATAAGTACATACATATAATCTTCTTCAAGTTAATTTTTTACTTGCAACTTTCTAAATAATACGATAGGGTAAAACCACTGATGAGGGATCAGATGAACATTCAAGAAGAAAAAGAACAAGTACTAGTAAGAATAGCTCAAATTGGATCAGAAATTTCTGAAAAGAAGAATCAATTAACAGATGTTAAATACAAGAGAAAATGCCCTGTTAGAAAGCTTATAAAGGGTGAAATCAAGGGCCTTCAGGTTGAGAGAAAGGAGCTTAAAAAGCAATTGACTCAGCTTAAAAGAAGAGAACTAGAAGGGGATGAACCACCATCTATCAATATCAGACTTATCAATACTGTTGGACAGAGACAGATTAAAGAGGACAGAAAGCTAACTAAAAAGGGTATTCCGAGAAAGCCATGGACACCAAGAAATCCTAGAAAAAAGACTACAAAGATCTTTTCTATTGGCATCTCTTTAACAGATCTTCAAAAGGCCCATATTGAAAATGCTGCTTTAGAACTTATGATTAAACCTGCTGAATTCATCAGACAACTTATAGATAAGGACATGCAACAATTAGTTGACAAGAGAGAATAGATATGAAATAGTCTAATCAAAGACCGTCTTCATGTTTTCTACCAATTAATGGTCTTCAAAGGCTCCTCCAAAAAAGGAGCTTTTTTTATGTCCTTAATCTTTTAATATTTCTTCAAGAAAAATTAATATTCTTCAAAAAAGATTATTGACATTTACATTCAAAATTGGTTACAGTATATTTTAGATAGAACACATGAAGACACTTATACACAAACAGGCAAGAGAGAGATTAGCAGAACTCCTACCAGGACTTGATAATTATCCTTGTGGATGCCCTAGAGAAGATCATTGGGCAATGCTTAGACTCTTCTTATTCAATCCTTATATAGATCACGAAACTGGAGCTGTCAGACTTGGTGCTGAAGCAGTTGCCAGAGCAGTTAACCAGCTAGATAAGTTCCAGTCAGGGCATTTTAATGCTGGTAAGTACATCAATCACTTTATAAACTTTATAATTCCAGGCATTGCTACTCTTCTAGTAGATGAAGAAGGCAGAGAATGGTCAACAGCCTCTTGGGATGACTCAAATGGATTTTGGGTTAAGACTGAAGAGGGAAAACAAAGAAGGGCCTTAGTAAATTGGCCAGAAGAGATTAAAGAAGTAGTCTATAACGAGACTCATGGCCTTTATACAGATGAAAAAGTTTATATTGTATCTGGAAACAAGAGAAATGAAGCTCTAGAGAGAAGGGGGCTTAAGGCCAAGATTGAAGAATGTAACAATGTAATTGAGCTTGCAGCATGCCCTACTGCAAAATACATTGCAAAGTACCATCACAGCCTTCCAGTAAATACCTTTAATAAGATTACTGAAAATGCTGATGCTGCAAGAGCACTCATTGATTCAATGCCAAATGAGAATGCAAGAAATCAGCAAATGATGGTTCTAGAAGCTGTTCTAGAATGTCCTAAGCCAACCTATAAGCCAACTGAAAGATCAGATAGATTATTCGGATTTGGAGCCAATATTACACAGCTAAAGAAGGAGGTAAGGAGGGCTTTAACTAAAGATTGGGTTGAGTTTGATCTTAGATCGGCTCAATTAGCAATTATCTCAAAGATTTGGAATATACCTGAATTAGCAGCATTTTTAGAATCTGGTAGATCATATTGGAAGGAGCTTGCAACATATCTTGGATTGGTTTTAACAGATTCAGTTAAGGATACATTAAAAAGGGCTACTTATGCTCTAGTCTTTGGAATGTCAAAGAGAAATCTAATAGATCTTGTAGCTACTGAGCTAGGTGAGTCGGTTGGAGAGGCTTATATTCATTACCCACTTGTAAGCACAATTTTAAAAGCCAGAACTAGATATATGGAGAAGGTTCTTGAGATAGGATACATTGTTGATCCCTTCTTTAAGGTTCATCAGGTCTCTAAGAGAAACCTCCTATCAATAATTGCAAGAGAGGCCCAAGCTTATGAGCAGGTTCTTCTCTATCCAGTTTATCAACTTACAAATGAAACTGATGATTTTTCAATAACTTTACTTCAACATGACGGAATTTCTGTAAAGTTTCATGACACAAAAACTGAAAAGTATTGGATCAACCGTATATGTGAAGTTGTTAAGGAAACAGCTAATAGTATTGGAATACCAACATATTTAGAGTATGAAAAAAATACTTCTAAGCATGTTGGTAGCATAGTAACATTAGAGAATGTTTGTATTGGAGAATATTCAAAAACAACCACAAACCTTATCGAAGAGAGTGGGGATCTATATAATCATATGTGTCCCTACAGGCAAATGTTACGTGGGTCAAACAAGGAATCTTTTAAGCAGGAAAACTACACATATGGACAAACTGAAGAAAATGAAACATCCCAATATCTACCTTCAGAGAACATACAACAAATATGGGAAACAAGCCATGCTGTTTCTAGTACTAGAAGAGTGCTTACCTTCTCAACTAAATGAGAAGGAAGCCTATTGGATGGAAAAAATAAGCAAGGACAAGTTAATGAATCTCCGTCCTGTAAACTTTGAAAATGGCAACTATGTTCCAAATGATAGTTTTAAAAGGGCAATTGGAGAAAGAACTAAAAAGATTCTGGCTGATGAAAATATAAGATACAAGGTATCAGTTAATAAAAGAAAGTTGAGTCCTGAGCAGATTAATGAAGCCAGGACTCTTGATTTACTTGGGAATACAACAGCTAGCATTGCTAGAAAGTTTGTAGTTTCTGAAGACGTTATAGGGCAAATAGTACGAGGTAAGAGATGTACTATAGGACCAAATATAGATAAGAATTTAGTTGAAAAATGTATTCAAAAGAGGAAGAAGAAATGACCTGCATCAAGTGTTCATCAGCAATAAATTTTAATGGTTTTATTATTGAACAAAGAATTCCCAATCGAGGGCCTTATTGTTCAGTTAATTGTGCTAAGAGCTTTATCTTAGATTACAAGAAGCAGTTTGGAATGGATGACTACAAGAGTATTGTCGATTGTAGAATCTTAAAAAGATGCTAATAAGCCCCTCAGTAATCTATAATTTCCATTATGAAAATAGATAGTGGAAATCTTCAGCAACTCATCTTGAAGTACAAGAATATACAAAACAAGTTAATACCTAAGATTGTAGAGGCAGAAGCTTCTACTCTTATTGATCTCCTTGATAAGGGATTTAGAACTCAGACTGATCCGTATGGATTAAAATGGCCTGCTAATAATGATGGTTCCAGATTTGATAAGGCAGGAACTATTAGAGACTCCTTTTCAAGCTCTTACACAAATAATACAGCTACAATTGAATCAAGCTTAGACTTTGCATCCTTTCATCAAAGGGGGACTAATCACCTACCTAGAAGAAGGATGATTCCTGATAATGGATATGGTAAGTGGGAGGGGCCTATTAAAAGAACTGCAAGGCAGGTTATTGAAGATCTATTAGAGGGCCGAGATAAGACCTATACTTCTAAGAGGGCTACAAGAATAGCTAGAAGGGCTGCTAATAGACTCCTTGCACGAAGGAGGGCTGCTGAAAGAGCTTATAATAGAAGAGTTAAAAGGAGGGAGGATCTAGAGTAAATCCTTCTCCTCATGTCGTATATATAGTAAATTGATTTGAGAGGATAAAAATGGTCCCACGAATATTAAATCTCATAAATACAGAATTACAGGTCATTCGAAAGGCCAATCAATATGATCCACCAGTACAAGTTGAGGTGGTTTATGGTAATAGAGCTATTGAATCGACTAGTGTAACACCAAGAATTGTATGGACTTTTAGTGGTGGAAATATATCACCTACAAAACATTTAGGTGTAAATCCTCATCAGGCCAAGTCCATTGAAGCTGATGTTACATGTCACATGTTCCATAAGTCTCCAGATGATGTTTTAAACCTTTTAAATGATGTTATGGTAGCTACTAGAATAGTAATGTGTGAGCCAAGCATTATAAAAGCCAGCTTTGAATTTGTTGATCCAGGTGAAAACTATCAGAATGGTTTTTGTATCCTATTAAATCTTACATTAGATGTCACTCTAATCGATCCTGTAACACCTTATGTTACAGTCAATACAGTTAACCCAACTGCAACATTTCTCCATATCCAGCCTTCTTAATTCAATCAATCTTCAAATGTTTTAAATAAAATATTTCTTCATATTTTTGGTATGAAGAGGAGAATGAAATCCTTGAAAGAGGACTAAATGAGGAAAATATCTTGATGGGTCTTGGCTTATCTTTACTAGATAATTTCTAGTAATGGAGTATTAAACAGGAGGTTGTATAAGGTAGGTAGGTAGGTAGGTGCTATAGATAGGTATTATAACCATCCTCCTCTTTTAAAATCATCAGGCCCCCCTGAAAAGGTATTATTAAAGTGGGTTAATATCCTACCAAACTTTTCACTGGCTAAGGGGCCAGGAAGTTTATTCATAAGCATCAAATAGGCCCCTGAAAGACAATCAACAACATCATCATGAACACCTCTAGATGGAAAATTAACTAGTTGATTCATAAACTCCTTTCTCCATCCATGATTACCAGCTAAAAGGGCAAATCTTCCCTCTTTTACAAGGGGGCTTATAATAGCTGCTCGTGATAGCTTTGATGAGGTTTCTCTATTAGAAGACTTTTGATCAATAAGTACATTAAAGCCCTCACGAGAGAGCATCTTTTCATATTCAAATGCAATCTCCTTACCAGAGCTTCCCCCTTCCTGTTCAATAGCTATATGAACAGTCTTTCCATCGGCCCTTGCAGTATTTAATATTAGAGGCTTTAATTCAGGGGCCTCTACCTTGGTTATTATGCAATCCTCGACTACAAAAGTATCATTGTGATTTCTAGATAATAAAAGTCCACAGGTATAATCTCCCCTCTTAGAAGCAGCCTTGTCCCAATATCTTATTCTAGTACACTGGCTTGGCCTCGAAGAAGCCTCTTTAAAGTACTCCTCTTTAAAATACATACCTGATGATGGTTTAAGTCCCCACTTGTGATTGAGGAGCTGTTCCCTTAAAACCAAGTCTGTTATCTTGCCAAGAGTCTGAATATTGTTAGACATAATATCGTTAACCTTGGTTTCAATACACATAAATGTTTCATGTGGCACTTGTGGTTTTTTATCAGTTATAATAATTGGTAAGTTTGCATCATTCTCATCAATAAATCTGAATAATATGTCTCCGTACCTACATTTAATTGGTGGGTCTAAATCATGTACACAACTTTGATACAACCAATACTTATATCTATTCAAAAGGGGCTCCTCATTTTCACCGGCATTAGTTGATATTCTGATCCTGAGAGGAATTGATGTATCAGCATCTCTAAGTCTAGTCGTAAGAATATCTATTTGTCTTTGTGTAAACTGTGTTCCCTCCTCTAGCCCAAGAAAATGAAGACGACTAAAACCTTTATATTTAAGAGCATCATCTTCAGATTCACAGCCACCAAATACAATTTGTGATCCAGAAGGAAAGGTAAACCTTTTTAAAGACCCATTGTATTCAACATCTGGATAAAACTTTTTATACCATTCTGTTGCAGTTCTAATAAGTCCTGATCGTTCTAGTTGAGTAGATTCTCTTCTTAAGATAAGACCAACATAATTAGAATTATCAACTAGTAATCTTCCATCTTTACATGGCCCCATAGAGGAAATAATTAATGAGACTGTTTTTCCTGTACCTCCTGGTCCTGTAAGAAGAACCTCATTGACTGCATTTAAATCTGCATATATCAACTGTTTTTGAGCAGTAGATTTTGCAAGAAAATCTTTATCCTTGTTTATTTTTGGCATTTTTAATCCTCTCTAGTCTTATTTCTCTCATTCTTCTTGCACCTTCAAATCTATACTCTCCTTTGTGGCACTTGCAATTTTCATGTCCTTTTGACATCGATTTCCTTGCTTTTTCAGTGTGGACCCTGTTTTTATGTGCCCCACTAATTTTTCTTTTAGTTTCCTCAGAGAGAGGTTTTCTTTTTCTTTCTTTTAACTTTTTCTTTGTTTCATCAGAAATTGGAAATGAGTTGCCTACCTTTTGACAATTAAACATGGAATCTTTATCAAAAAGCCCTGCATAGTAACCTTCTCTTTGAT
>CAZWRK010000041.1:0-34379 GCA_964635875.1 uncultured Aquaspirillum sp. | reverse complement strand
ATCCACGCGCAATTAATTAGCGTCGATAAACAGGCTAAAGAGAAAAATGAAGAACTCAATAGTCTGGAAAAAGGCGTCGATTTATTGCTGCGGGCAATTCCATTTGCTACTGGTAGCTCGGCCAAGCAAGCAGCTGGTCCCAGCTACAGCAATAGTTATATCGGTAATAGCGAGCTTCGGGCCGACGAATTAATGCGCGCATCGCGCGGTGAAGCTGTTGTGCTAGAAGGGCCGAGTTTAACGATACCTGACAAACGCGAGGGTTCCGATGAGTAGCCGATTAAGCAAAGCTACTGAAGAAAATCTAATACGAGCCGTAAACGGCATCGGCGAATCGGTAGACGATGACTACGGCGCTGACGACCTTGTTAAGTCAGCTGTGGCCCAGGCTGAGAAATACGCATTCACGGACGATCAAATTCGTGTAATGTGCTACAGCTGGAACAACGGCTCGGTCACTAGCCACCGACAAGCTAGCAATGACATTATGAGCAAGCAGGCAACCATTCCGTTGCTTGATGCTGATAAAGTTATTGATGCGATCAACCGCCAAAAGACGGCGGCGTTTGAAGAGTCAACTCACGTTATCTCTTCAGAGTACAAACAACCAGTTATACGACTAGCACAAGAGGCTAGCCAACACTGGTCGTACATGATTCGGCCTAACAACGAAAAGGCGGCTGAACAAACCGACGAAGATCGCGAGTACGAAGAAGCAAGACGTTATCGCGAGAATATGAAAGAAGCTAAGGCGCTGCGGCAGCAAACCTATGATGCGTTTGCCGACATGAACAGAGCTAAAGCCGCCGTGTTGTCGTCAGTGCACAAAGCAGCCGATTATTTCAAACGTGCATCACACGACCGGGATTGGTTGTTTGACGAAGTCGGCTACGTCGCTAATCGCAAGCTAGGCGAAACCGGTGACGCTGTCGTGCAGATGATAGCTTCTATAAACAATTATACGGTCAAGACGGCTAACATTAAGCCGCGTAAACCAGTTAATTGGGCCGAAGCACCGTTCTGCTGGATCGACGACGCGGTTAAAAAGGCATCGCAGCTACTAGCGTGCCGTGATGCTTACGTGAACGCGTTGGTTGATAATCGTTATAAAATAGCGCAGCTACTTGGCACGCTAGTCGAGCCGAAGGAAGAAGAGCCTTCGTCGCCACTGCGACAGGTTAAGAAAGCTGCCGTAGATTATCAGGCGCAGATTAAAGCTGCTCTGTTTTCTGGTACGCTGTCTGACTTGGCTGTTGTTGGGTCGATTATGGGTGCGGCCAAAGGCCCAGATGTCGACAAGGATAAAGTCGTTGATTCGTTGTACAACGATTTAATCGATCCTAAGCACGATGAAGAAATTAATCGTATTCGCACGCAGACTATGTTGCGGCAGCTATTGTCTGGCGATGACATACTTGCGTCATACGATCCAAAGCAAGTAGCCAAGACCTACAACGATTTATCCCAACTAGCTCCTCGCGCTTCAAAACAACCAACGCTGGCTTCGTCAGTTCTACGCAAGTGGACGACGCAAGGCGGCGTCGAGCCGTTTGAAGTAAAAGAACTAAGCGATATTGAGAAATCGCTAGCCAGCAGTCAGAAACCGTCGTTAGATAAATCTGCTGCAAGCCCGGTACTGTTTCGTAAGTCTATTCTTGGAAAGTAGCAGTTATGACAGAAAAAGACGCACAACTAGTTGAGTCGCTAGCTAAGGCCGATATCAGAAATGATCTTGTTCAAAAGATAGCCGCAGCTGTTGCTGCGTCTCCTGTCCTAGCGCCGGGCTTGCAAAAGAAAGCTGACCTTAGCACAGCAATAGGCGATACTACAGGTAAGTCATTAGCGCGACTTATTGGTAGCCGAGCCGGGAAGTTTTTGGGTACCGCTGCCTCTGATACTGCGTCGCGGGCGGCTGATAGGCTCAGCCCACTAGGCAACTCATTGTTTAAAAGCTGGGTAAGTTCTAACCCGCTAACAAAACTGCCCAGTGGCGAACAAGTTCAGAAAGCTCTGAGCCCGCTAAATCACCCGATAGCGCGAGACGCTAAACTATTAGCGGCCAACCTAGGCCATAATGCTGGCAAGGCTATTAATAGAGAGACACAAGATTTTGGGTCTAGAGTAATAACAACGGATCAGCCGCACTACTCACCAGTAGCTGGCGGCGTATTTCGCGAGTTTCTAGATCGTAAAGCTAATCCGTCAGCGCCAACAAGCGCAGGATTAGACAAAGCTGTTTCCGCTATTACTGGTAAGCAGCCGGATTTCAATGCTGCTGTTGCTTCTGGGTCTAGTGGACTGGGTGGCTTGTTGTCGCGTATCGCCGGTAAGAGCACGGAGCAGGCTGGCGAAACCGGAAAATCAGTCGGGCTAGATATGTTCAAAGGTATCCCTGCTGCGCTTAACAACGCGGCCAGCTACCTAACAACTGGCGGGCCTAAGCCTGAACCCGGTATGGCGCAGAGTTTGATGCAGTATTTAGACAGCAATCCTACATTGGCTTTGGCATTGGGTGGCGGTGCGCTAGGCGGTGCATCGGCGTTAGGTGCTGGCCTATACGGTAAGAAGAAACCTAGAAGGCTGATTGGCGGCACTATTGGAGGTGCGTTAGCCGGTGCGGCGCTTGGTGGTGGTCTTGGTGCTATCGGATCATCTGTGCATAACGGCGGCAGGCTATCGGATTGGTATAAGGACACCAAAGACTTATTTAAGTCAAAAGATACGGCTAAGGCAGTAGCGCTGCGTGATGAGGTACTAGCAGAGCTAGAAAAGAAGCATCCAGAATTAACGTCTAGTTATCGCAGCGCCGCAGCCGCAGCCGCTAGCAATCCTACGCAGGAAAATATTGACAAGATGATAGCCACCGGTCGTGCGCTGGAGGTTGCCAATACAACACTCGGCGACGCACCACCTCCGTCGGCAACACCGCCAGAGCCTGGTTGGTTTGACAGTCTTAAAAAATCGCTAGGTATCAACGTCAAGAATGAACACGACCCTGGTATAACGCATGAAACGACAATAAATACGTCGCCTTGGCAGCGTGCAACTCTGACCGGTGACCGCAACCCGGCCAATCCAATGCTTGCGTTAAAATTTGGACTTGGCTCTTTGGATTTAACTGCTGCCGGTACTAACAAGTTTTTGCGAAGCATGATTCGCAATAAGCACTTACCGCTAAGCACAATAGACGTAGGTAGACGAGGTTTCCAACGGTTTATGGCCGAGAGAATGCAGAGCGCTATTGATACTATTCGCTCGGCGGACGCGGCGGAACAACCAAAGCTGTACCGGCAACTGCTAGGCGCAGGCGACACTGTGTCTGACGAGCATATTCGCGGCATAATTGATGCTTTGTATGACCGCGCATCCAAAATTGTTAGTGGACAGGAAAAAGACCCGTCTAGCTTGCTGAAAGCAGTTACAACTGGGCAGGTTGCCGTTCCGTCAGGGCTGGCTGGTGAAATTCATGCGAGAATGAACGCCGCAAGAAAAGCCAACCCAGCTGCATTGGATAGCTTGCTAGCAAATAACACGCCTGGACCGGCTGTTAAATTGACGCCAGCTGATTGGCAAAGTATACAGTCTGCTGGCATTGGTAGCAACGCTAACGCTAAGTTATTACGTGACAGATTAGATGCTTTGCTGCAAATGTCGCCAGCTGACCAGGCCAAAGAAATTCCTAAGTTATTTGGCACGTCGCCAGTCTTGCAGCACATTTATACAAACGGCAGACAGCTAAATATACCGCTCGTTAATGCGATGCGGGACTACTTAGCTCAGCCTCACGCTGCGCGCGCGACTAGCGACTTTAATTTTGATCCTTCAGCCGGTGTTGGAACTTCGCTGCTAAAAATGCTTAATCTAGATCAGTACCAGCCAGATGAGTTAAAGCGAATGGGTATACTTAAAGCTGACGGCTCATTGGATGCAGCTAGACTCAACGCTATTGCGGACCATGATCCGTCAGGTTTTGCGCGTGTCGGAGTCAGTAGCGCTGACGAACTAGCAAAACCTGGGGTGGTATTTGACGCTGGCTACACCATGCCAACAGAGAACGTACAAAATGCGGCTCGTCGCGCGCATATAGACCAGGCTCCGGCAATGTCTTACTTGTTACCTGCCTCTTGGACTGGCCAGGCGACTACGACACGGAATCCGGTTAGACTAATTACTCGTGGGTTCGAGTGGTTAATTAACTCGCGTAACCCTGTTGCTAGAATAGGCCGACTTGGCGCTCGCGGTACGCTGCCAGCGATATCGGTAGCACATGGTCTTTCTAACCTGAGTCAGCAAGCGCAGGCGCAGAAGATGTTAGATGCCATACAGAGTAATCCTAACGTGCCTGATGCCACGAAGGCGGAAATGATTAAACAGATAATCGCGCAGTTCCCAGCTGTCGACTACGAGAACAAACCACAGGCTCAGCCGTAGGACTACTATGAGTTCAATTAAAATAACTGGTCCTGACGCTTATGATTTCGGTGTCAGGACCAGCAATTTGGTTAAGTACTCGTCCCGAGGTATAATTGGCAACGACAGACTGGCGCTGATAAAATGCGCTGGCGAAGAGTTTGTTGCACAGGCTAGAAAGATTCACTTCGAGCCTGATGAGATACCGTTGCACGTAATAGCAATGGGTTCAACCGAGGGCTACGGTCCTAACCGCAACGCTGACGGGTTTAAAGAGGCGGCGCTTAGAAAATATGCACAAACATTCGTTAAGTTTGCGCGTATCTACAAGCATCACAAGAATAAAGACCCGGACAAAAGCTACGGCGTAGTTAAGCTAGCAATGTATAACGACGCTATGCGTCGCGTCGAGTTATTGCTAGCTTTGAATAAGACCGCGTCAGCTGCCGCAAGAAATGGTGGATTAGTTGATGAGCAGTTTGTTAAAGAAGCTGAGTCTGGCGACGATATCCCTTGGTCGATGGCTTGCAAAATTCCTTTCGATGTTTGCGCTGTTTGCGATAACAAAGCGCCAACAAGAAACGAGTATTGCGATAGCATCAAAATGGGCGGTACTTGCACTGGCTTAGGTTGCAAAAATGGGTTGGGCGAAGTTCTTGAGAGTGGGTTGATACAACACGTAGACAACCCTGACCCTTGCTTCTTTGATATCTCTAAAGTTAGCCGCCCGGCAGATCGCACTGCTTACGGCGGCTTAGCAGATTATCTACAGAAGTCGGCTTCGCTTGGCGGTAGTAACGCCGTGATTGGCGGCGCCAAATTAGCGGAACTATTTGAAGCCGATTCGCCTGGTTGGTTGCAAACTGACGCCGACGTATTTACTCACGTACTTAAGCTGGCGGCTGAGGCAGAAGAAAAACTGCTGTCAATCGCAGCCACGTCACCTAATCTTGTTGGCAACATGGACCTACTGATGCCTAAGCATGTTAATACTAATATGCTAGGCGAACCTGGGTCGCGTGAATCGCTGCAAAAACTAGCAGCGCTAAGCGCTAATAAGATTGTACTTTCTCCGCGAGACTTTGTTTACTGGATTGTTGGCAACGAAAAGATGGCTGAGTCATTATTGCCATCGGTTCGTAAAAGTCTAATTGGTATTTATAGCCGTATGGCTAAAACAGCCGGTGTAGACTCTCGAATCTACAATAATGAATTTGACCATCGTGGCGCCAACATCAATTCGCTGGACAATGCGTGGGCGTCGACTTACTCGGATGAATTATCGCTGACAAAAGAAGCCGTACAACGTAGAGCTATTAGATACTGTCAGGATAATTCGGCTACGTCGAAATTAATGTCGACAATTAATAGCACAAAAATAGCCGAGAAATTAGACATAGCGGATCAAATCGCTGAAAACTATGCCTTCTATAAATTGGCGTTTTTAGCGGCCCAAAGTGACGAATTGCCGTTGACTACTTGGTTCGCAATTAGGCAAAATTACTGTTGTTAAGTGGAGGCAACAAGCCAGCCGATAACTGGCTTTATCCTTGGAGACTAAACTTAATGTCACGAGAAAATCTTAATGCGAGCTTCGCTGGCTTGCTGGCTCAACTGCGAAATGAAAAACAGAGCGCCACAAAATCAGCGGGGCTGGGTGAAACGTCGCATCCAGTTATGGGCGCTGACGCGGGCACCAAGCCGACGACAGAAGGCGAACGTTCGCGAGAAAACGAACGTGATCTGAAAGAGCAAGAAACCACGATGGCTGCGGAATCGGCTTCGCCTCCGCCGGGCGGAAATCAGGAAGACTTGAACACCAAGTTTGGTCCTGTTGCTCC
Source organism: uncultured Aquaspirillum sp. (assembly GCA_964635875.1). Taxonomy (GTDB): domain Bacteria; phylum Pseudomonadota; class Gammaproteobacteria; order Burkholderiales; family Aquaspirillaceae; genus CAZWRK01. The sequence goes on along the minus strand of CAZWRK010000041.1, from coordinate 28,128 downwards.
AAAAGAAACGGGCCACGATCCGGGTTCGGAAACTGGCTCTGCGAAAGACACCAAGCAAGACCCAGGCACCTCGCATCCTGCGAAAGTTGCTTATTCGAGTGACAGCTACCAAAAAGAAGCTGCCTCGCTTACGGAGCAGCTGAACCAGGTCAGCAAGTCTGCCGAGCAATTGCTGCGAGTTCTTTTGGACGCTAAACAGTCGCCGGATACGCCGCAGACTAAGGCAGCCGGTACGACAGATACTCAGACTACGGCTTCGACTAATAAGTCGGAAGTGGAAAAAGCCGCTGCTGCTGGTCAGGACTTGGCTAATGTTTTTGCCAACATGAACATTACGCCTGAGGACAAGCAAGCTAGCGACCGATACGTATTTGATCTTGTGCGTCAAGCGATTGCCGCAGGCGTTCACAGCGCCGATCAGTACGTAAAAGTTGCTTCGGGTTTTTTCGCCCAGAAGCAGGCGAATGATGACGAGGGCGCCTCGCCTGCTGTAGAAGAAGAATCTGAAGAAGGTTCTGAGCCCAGTGAAGGTGGTAGCGACGGTGGGAGCGATGATGCTGCTAGCTATGAAGGCGGCACAGGCCCAGAAATCTCTGATGACTCGATGCCGAGTGAGGAAGAGATTATTGCGCTACTGACCGGTCAAGGCATGTCGCCAGAAGGTGGTGAAGGAATGCCGCCTGATGCTGGCGGAATGGGCGGTGGTGCTCCTGACGCAATGATGGGTGGCGGCGGTGGCGGCGGTGAGCTAGACCCCGAATTAATCCAAGCGCTACTTGCGGAACTGCAAGCTGGCGGTGGTGGTGAAATGGGCGGTGGTGCTCCTCCCGCTGGCGGCGCGCCTCCGATGATGGACCCAGCTGCGATGGGCGGCGACCCGATGGCCGGTAAAATGGCCGCAAAGAAAGCTGCTGCTAAGCAAGTGGCGTCGGCTATCGTTAAAATTGCAGGCAAACAAGCTGTAAGCGGTAAAGCCGCGAAGGCTGCCCGTAATTCACAGGCTCAGAAAATGTTGATGGACCTCATCGGTAGATAATACACATGCAAAAAGACATTTTGATCAAAGCCGTTGCTGACTACGTCAGTATGACCGGCAACGTCTTCAGCAAAGCTGCCGAGCTAATCGAAGCTTCGCGCGAAGAGAAACAAAACGCTGTCGAAATACTTCCAGAAGTTCTGGAACTTATGAAGACGGCTGGGCTTGTTGACAGTAGCGAAGAGGCACGAGCAGCTGCTCAGCTAAATTCGCACGCCGACACGCTGCACATTCTTGCTAACACTATTGATTACATGCAGAAGAAACACGCTGCTGCACTCAAGGAAGTGGAAGCAAAAGCTGCGGCTATGTCGCAGGGGCATTCTTATGACCCGCAGAGAGGCACCAAGACTGCCTCATCGGGTTCTAACGCTAAGTTGCTCCCATCCGATCAGGCCATCCTATCTATGTCACCATCACTCGCTGCTAAGTACTGCGGCAATTAATTGAAAATCGACGGAGATTTCTCCTATGGCTACGTTTCGTCCTATGACCAAGCACGCTGCGGAACTACTCAAAGGTCCGCTGCCGGTATTCGATAAGATTATCGACCACCAGGCTCCGTTTGACACCACACAGCTGACGACGATCAGCGGCGGCTACGTTCCGAAGGGACGTATCGTTTCGCTCAACTCGTCTGGCAAGTGGTTGCTGGGTGTTGGCCAGTCCAATGCTACGGTGTCGGTGCCTTGGTTCTTGATGAGCAACTCGGATGACCCGGACGTTATTACCGGCGGCGGCGGCAACCCGTCATCGGATTACGGTGCGTACGTTCCGGCTACGCCTAGCGGCAAGATAAATGCCGTCTGCTTGCTGGACTGCCACGTTCTGCAAACGACGGAATTTATTGGCGGCGTGGATTACGCAATCAACACTCCGCTGTCGGCAGCCGACCCGGCCACTTACTCGTCAGCGGCTGATTTGCTCGCTAGCGCCGGTAAGGTTACGAAGACGATCAGCGCTGCCGCTGTGACGCCGTACAAGCATACGATTGTCGGCTACGTGCTGTATCCGTACGTCAACGGCTCGCCGGACAAGTTTACGAAGAATGCGCACGGCCAGCGCGTGCTCACGTTCGTGTCGACGTTCCTGCCGAAGCTCGATACTTCGACCACCATCAACTACAACTAACCTAAACGCGATTAACAACGCGATTGCATAAACGCAGGAGTTTCTGTCTATGGCTACTGATTGCCTAGAACTGACCGAGAAGGAATCTCGTCAACTTTCACAGGAAATTGTTGACGGGATTAGCTCGCATGATTATACGTTGCGAAAGAAAGCCGAAGATTCGATCAACGAGTTTACTCGTCTTCGACTCCGTGAAACGGCGTTCACGCCAGTCATCATGCCGCCGCAGAAGATTACGAACGATCAATTTGACCGGCAGTTGCATACGTCGCTGCCAGTCAAGATCGTCGATATGGAACCTGATTCGCCCGCGTCGATTTCGGTTCCTCTCGGCTCGACGCCGATGCAGTACAACATCAATGCCAACCGCTATGCGGTCTACTTTGACCGTATCCTCAGCCCGAAGTACTACGCGGACGTTGATACGCTGCTAACTTGGTACATGGATATCCGAACCGTTCTTGGCGATAACAGCGTCAAGGATATGGGTACGGAACTCGATACCAAGTTCATCGCTGCGGTTGATGCGGCGTTGGTTGGTGAAGGCGTGCCGAACGCCACGACTGGCACTGTTCAGTACAAGAAGCTGAACGCGCCGATTACCCGCGATTCGCTCGCTGACTCGACGATGGTTATGCCTGAGTCGCCGTTTGCGCTCGAAGCGGAAACGTATCTGACCAACCACATCACGATTAAGCACTTCATGAAACTCGACCGTACCGAAATGGGCGGCGACTTGGCTCAGGAAGTGCTGAAGAAAGGTGTGTCGGTTCTCGACGGCTTGCTCGACAAGCGTTGGGTTGTCACCATCAAGAAGGCGTTGGTTCCGAACGGCCACGTTTATCAGTTCGCCAAGAAGAAATTCTTGGGCAAACATTACATGGTGGAAGATACGACTATGAGCATGAAGCGGGATGCGTTCATGCTTGAGTTCTGGTCGTATATGTACAGCGGTCTCACCATCGGCAACACCGCTGGCGTGGCTCACGTTGTCTTCCAAGTCTAATCTAAGCCTGTAATCCGGGGAGCTATAAACTCCCCGGATTACTTGGCTCAAAAGGGAGGCCATTCTTTGAGTAACCAATTACCGTCGACTGACGAAGCAGCTGCGCTGTTCCAGAAGATTGCCCAAGAGGCGTTTTTTGGTCGCCTGGCTGACTACGGCATTGTTCCGACTACCGAAAAGCAGGCTGCTACTATTTTGCGTACCGCTGCCGTGATTGACCAGATCGCGGAAACGCCGCAGGTGAAGCAAGCCGAACAAGCGAACGACCCATTCTCGCAACTTGAGCAGGGTCTTATGAAGGTTGCAGCCAACTACGGTGTTGATGTTGGCGAAGACCTAACTTCCAATGATAACGCTGTTATCGACCAACTAGCTCTAGGCTTTATGTCGTCACCAGACGTTTATAAAGCTGCGATGGTGCTAGGGTCGGCGCAGTCTGGGGGCTAACTTAGATGTCTCAGACCAATACGTGCTTTCAGTCGGTGGTTAAAAACATTAGCGGCGAGGAACTAAAAGTTTCTTGCTGGCCACCGCACGGCAGAACGTTTGCCGTCGATGAAGAGGTGACGATTGAAGGGTCGCTACACGATTTCTTCAACCGCTACCGCGTGCCGCCGCGAGTCATCCCGACTCTGTATGCCCTTCTGACCGAAGGCAAGCTGGCGGTTGTTAGCGAGCCAAATCCGATTCTGTATGACGCCAACGAAGACAGATCAGCTATGCTGGTTCTGGACGGCGGTGCACTGAAAGCCAACGATCCGTGCTTTGCGGAAACGGAATTTTCGTCTAACTTGTAACATCATCCCGGTGTTGCTAGCGGCAGTCCTCACCGGCTGCCGCTTTTTTTGTATCCCTAGGTAGCTAAAAAGCTATCACGGAGTATAGATATGCCTGGTTTCTACACATACGGGCTAAAGTGCTGCATGGACGGCACAATAGACCTGGATTCGTCCACGCTTAAGTGGCTGTTAGTAGGCAGCAACACTGTCTACACCTACGATAGTGCGCATACGTCAGTCGATGCTGGTGGCGCTAACGATATAGTCGATGCAGAGTTAAACATTTCAGGTGGTTATGCGCGAGGCTGGGGTGGTGCTGGGCGTAAAACTGCCACTATAACGCTACAAAAGAACGACACAGATAACCGAGTTGAAATCACTTCGGCAGATTTGACTTGGACTGCATTAGATAGCGGCGACACAATAGTCGCAGCTATTCTCATTAAAGAAGGTGGCGCGAACGATACTACGTCGATTCCAATTCTGTATATTGACCTTACTTTAGACGTTCCGACCAACGGCTCGGATATTACACTGGACTTCCCGACACTTGTTGCTGGCGGAGTTGCCAGGCTCAATATGGGTGCCGGAATGTACCAGGAAGGTTGGTTGAATATACTCAACGGCACAATCGACCTGGATACGACTACACTCAAGATTATGTTACGTGCCACGGCTACTCCGTACACGTTTGACTACGATCACACAGCAGTCGATGCTGGCGGGGCTAACGATCTAGTAGATGCAGAAATTAACTGCACAAACTACACTCGTGGTTGGGGTGGTGCTGGACGAAAGACGGCAACAATATCGTTGCAAACAGCTACCGGGCAGGTTCAAGTGGTTATTACCGACCTTACTTGGACTTCCTTGGGTGGCGCATCCAACCAGACGATTGATGGCGCTACGCTAATTAAAGAAGGTGGCGCAAATGACACTACTTCTATCCCGATTGTAGACTTCGACGTTACGAACAAGTCTACGAACGGCGGTAACGTCACGCTTGATTTTGCAACTGGCGGCGCCGGTGGCAACGTACAAATAGCAGTCTAGGAGAATTAAGATGGCCGATGTTGATTTGAAAAAGCTAAGCCTGGAAGAGCTTCAGAATATGCGCTCGACGATTGAAAATCAGAGAGCGGAGCTTTTGCAGGCCCAGCGAGCTTTGAGTGACGAGATTAAGGACCGGCTAGCACGAGAGCAGATTGCCGCTCGCTACGGCGCTGCTGGGACTATGCTGTTGGAGTTTATTACTCCGCAGCAGTTCATCGAGCGTAGAGAGCAGTTGATTGCCGAAGGCAAGATTAAAGAACTTACGCCTGTGGTTCGCACTAAGTCTGCCGAAACGACTGTGACCGTGAAATCGCCGAGCAATGGCTAACGAAGAGTTGACGCTGTACGGCGCTAGACTACCAACCGGGGAAAATGCTGCTGAGGCCGAAGAAATTCGCTTTAAGTGGCATTTTCCCCGTGGTACTTTGCAGGCTCGAATGTCTGCGTTGGAGCTAGCCGAGTTTTTACTTCCGCATATGCCGCATATAGTACCGCTGCTTGCTAGTCACCCCAGAGTGCAAGCTGAATTTGAGGCTATGCTAAAGTTATTGGTGCTGACACCAAAAGATAAGCTAGACGTAATTTGTGGATGGGTGCAGTCGGTCTGCCAGACAGCCGACTTTGACTACATAGTAATGTCGTTTACCGCAGCACCGCCAAAAGAGTCTACTAGAAAGTACTTTTACAAACGATACGTAAGGAGCTAGTAATGCCTGATATTCCGATCACGGCTATACCTACAAGACTCACCAAAGTAAGACCTGCGGTGCCGGAGCTAGAATATAACCTGCTGCGCATCAAGCATCTAGTTATTGATGCTTCAAATATCAGCAACCCGGTTGTGGCTATTTGTAAGATGGAGCTTTATGGCGTCGATCAAGACGGCACGCGAGTAGTAGCGCCGGGCGTAGAGCCTAGAATCGTTCGTATCGACGATCTATTAGGCGCTATGTCTGCGTTTCCAGCAGCGGCTTCGGCACTGAGCTACATTGTTCAAATGTTGCAGAGTATTGTTCAGGCGCAAGACGAAGCGATGCTCAATCCGCCTCCGCCACCGCCCGAGCCCACGCCTGAGCCAACACCGGAACCTACGCCTGAGTAGGAGTAAGCAATGGCTAGAAGATATTGCGACGTACAACTATTTACCACCAACGGCAGCTGGACGACGCCTACAGGCTTAACGTCCGGCATAATGCACGTTGTCGGAGTTGGTGCGGGTGGCGGCGGCGGTGGTGGTAGAACAATTGCAGCTGGAAGTAGCGGCTCAGGCGGCGCAGGCGGTACTGGCGGGTCGTTTAATGAGTTTATACTACTGGTTTCAGCGTTAGATAGTTCCACTGTCACAGTAGCTAATACTGGAGGCGGCGGTGGCCCGGCACAAACAACCGGAACAACAGGCACGGCTAGCACACTGGGCAGCGTGTTTACGGCAATGGGCGGGCCTGGCGGTACTGGTTCAACAGGAACAGGCACAATCGCAGGCGTTGTCGGTACTGGCTACGACAAGGGCGGTACAGGTGGCAGCGGTACTATCAATGCCGGTGCTGTTGGTAGTAACGCAGTAGGACGCGGCGCTGGTGGCGGTGGCTCTGGCGGTGGTAGAAACGGCGCCGCACCTTCTGCTGGCGGTAATGGCGGCGTGGGTAGTCCTAATACTTATTCGCCGACTATGACGGCGTCAACTGGCGGCACAAGCCCTGGCGGGGCTGGAAACACTGGCAGTAGTGTAACCGCGAATATTGTTACTGGCGGCAGTGGCGGTAGCGGCGGCGGTTCATCTAATACTACTACAGGTGGCCAGGGCGGCAGCGGCGGATCGTACGGTGGTGGCGGCGGTGGAGGCGGTACAGGCATCACAGGTGGTGCAGGCGGCGCCGGTGGGCCTGGCATTCTACTTGTGGTAACTAACTATCTCAAATAAGGACAGCAAAATGAGACGGCTATTGTTTGCAAGTTTTGTGTTGTGTCTCAGCTCTATTACTAACGCACAGCAGCCAAAAGAAATTTTGCCGCCTACTGCTATGGAGATTATGCGTTTTCGCATACATGACGTAGACACAGTAAGCGGCGACATTGTGTTGCCGTTTAAAACTGCTCGATTAAACGAATCTGTTCGTGACAGTACATTTGACGGATGGGAAGTGACTAGAACTAGAAAGACAGACGAGTTTGAACACTTCACGCCGCTTCAGTGGGATGCTGAAATAGCGAAAGGTGAGATTGCGCGAGACGCTCTTCGTGACTTGGCTAAAAATGGTGCTATGTACGTAGAGTGGGTTCGAGGCGAAGAGCAGTCTGTGTACAACCGACTCGCCGGTCCGCTATGGGTTAGAACATCATCTGGCCGCATAGTTAACGTTAAGCGCTGGGCCGAGGCAAATGGTTTTGTGCGTAAGTAGCGGAGATAAGCGACATGGCTATAGCTGTAGATTTATTCACCTACACTGGCAGCAGCCAAACCTGGGTTCGACCAGCCTCAGCTTTAGCAGTAGAAGCACACGTCTGCGGTGGTGGCGGCGGTGGCGGTAGCGGTAGACGCGGAGCGACCGGCACCCTACGTACTGGTGGCGCTGGTGGCGGTGCGGGTGTTCTATCGCGAATGTTATTTAGAGCATCCGACCTCGCTACACGAATCACAGTCACTGTCGGACAAGGTGGTGCGGGTGGTGCTAACGTTTCTGCCGATGACAGCAACGGCAATCCAGGCAGCAACGGTGGTACTACTACATTTAGTTACGCATGTGCCTTAGGCGGTAACGGCGGTGACGGTGGTAATAGTACTGGTGCTGCTTCTGGCGGTGCGGTACGAACATCACCAACATATTCTAGCCTCAACGGTGCGGGTTTGGCTGGTGCCAGTAGCTCCGCTTCAGGCTCTACTGGTACGACCGGCAATGCCAATGTACTTTACGGGTCAGGTAGTGGTGGTTCCGGGGCCGGGCTAACAACGGGAAACGTCGCATCAAACGGCGGTACGGCTAGCAGCGTTGGCACGTATATTAGCGTGTACAGCTACGTAGCGGGCTCTGGTGCTACCGAGGGTATATCGCTTCCAGGCGCTATTCGCGGTGGCGGTGGAGGGGCTGGCGGTACGACAATAACCTCTGGACAAGGAATGGGCGGAGGCAACGGCGGACCGGGCGCTGGCGGTGGTGGCGGTAGTGCTTCGTTAAATGGTTACTCTACGGGAAAAGGCGGCAATGGCGGCAGCGGTTTTGCCATCATATTGAGTTTCTAATTATGCAAATAGATTTATTTACATCGCTAGGCAACAACCAATATACCGCTCCGCCCGGTGCTCACTTAGCCTTCGTGCAAATGTTATCGGGCGGTGGCGGCGGCGGCAGCGGGCGAAAAGGACTAACATCATCAACCCGCTGGGGTGGCGGCGGTGGTGCTGGTGGCGGCTACCAATATGTTGTTTTAACCGAGCATCTAATTGCGTCATTGCGAGATGTTGAAGTCGGCGGCGGTGCACTTGGCGGCACCGCGCAGGTTACGTCCTCAACAGACGGCAGACCGGGTCAACAAGGTGGTAGAACTTGCGTAACTGGTATGTTCATTGTTGCTGGTGGAAACGGCGGAACGGCTGGCTCTGCTTCTGCTGGTACGGGCGGTTCTGCTTTGGCGATAGCGTGCGGCCAGGACATTGGCGGTGCTGGTGGAAACGGAGGAAGCTCTACAGCCGGTACTACGCCAACGGCTCCAACGGGTTATGCCGGTGCCGGAGGCGGTGGCGGTGGCGGACTCACTAATACCGTTAAATCCGGTGCTGGTGGCGCGGGTGCAGCTAGCGGCACAAATGCTACTGTTCGAGTTGGCTTAAATTCTAACGAGGCGGGCGGTACGGCAGGATCGTCGTCTGTTGCTGGCAGCAAAAACGGCGGCAACGGTAATGACGTACCGACTAGCGTAATTGCTGGCGGCAGCGGCGGCGGCGGCGGCGGTTGCAACGAGACATCATCGTTTGCCGGTAACGGCGGCAATGGTGGTCTGTATGGTGGCGGCGGAGGCGGTGGCGCAGCCGGTGCTGACGCTCTGTTTGACTCTGGTGCAGGCGGTAACGGTGGGCAAGGAATACTATTAATTGTAACGCATGTAATTGGCTCTCGCGGCGGCAGAACAATTGCTAGCGGTGGAGGTTACTAATGGCTGCCACAGGCATCAGCGGAATAGACATTCGTTCATCGGCTACTAGAATCGTCTTTCGCGTTGCTCTTGTAGACGTACTTGAGCAAATTGTTACGAGCGGCACAGTCAAACTCTACCTTTATGAGTTACAAGACGACGGTACGTTGAAGTCTTATGACTTCAACGATAATACGTTCAAGACTACGACGCTCACGACCGAAACGGTCAATATGACGCATCGTACCGGCAATAACGGTGCAACGAATACCGGCATCTGGACGTACGCACTAACCACCGTAACCGGGTTTACTGCCGGGGCAATCTATATTGCTCAAGTTGAATGCGATGGCGTATCGCCGTACAGACAGACAAGAGAGTTCCAATTCTCTGGCGGTGTTCCAGCTGACTTGTACGCTATTGGCGGTCAAACCATCGACGGCAATAACGCGACTCTGAAACTAAAGCAATTGGATGTCACTAATAGCGCCGGTTCGGCTGTTATTTTTCAGTCAACCGGCTCAAACGGCGCTGGTTTGTTTATCGGCGGCAACGGTACTGGTGAGGGTCTATGGATAGTAGCAGGGTCGCAAGGTAATGGTATTGAGGTTAGCGGCGGCTCGTCAACTGGCTACGGTATTTACGTTAACGCAGCCGGTGGTGCGGCAGCGCGGTTGGTAGGTTCGGCTGGTTGTGTACAAATTGTTAGCTCGACGGGTTCTGCTGTAGAGATATCGGCCGTAGCCGCAATGTCTAACCCCTGCATTTCTATATCCGGCAGCGGTACTGGCTCCGGTATTTATATTACCAGCGCCGTTAGCTGCATATCGTTAGACTGTCCGCCTGGCGGTTACGGCGTGGAGTGCCCGAGCGGCGGCATAATGTTTGGCGGTGATTTGCACGGAAGCGTGTTAGGTAACGGCTACGGACAAACTATCAATGGCGTCGGTGTTCGCGCCGACGTAGACACGGTGAAAAATAAGGGAGTGATGGCCACAGGCACTGTCACTACAGGTGCAACTAGCACGTCTATACCTACTACTGGTATGTCGCCAAGCGGCTCGGCAGCTGGCCAGTTCGTCGGGCACTCATTATATTTCACGACTAATACAACTACGGCTGCTTTACGCGGTCTGGTCTGTTACATTACCGCATCAACCAATGCGACTAATCCGACGTTTACTGTAGAAATGGCTGATGGCTCGGCGCTACCGGCTACACCAGTGAGTGGTGACACTTTTGTTCTGGGGTAATTAATCATGGCGGCGATTAGCCGATTAGGACTGTGGGGAGCCCCGACTGTTCGCCGCCGAGCAGACACGGCGTTGCCAGTAACACTAGACCCAGGCGTACTAACCGGAACTATTTCTCAGGATCAAGTAACAGCTACAGTAGGCGCTGTTACAATCACTGTAGGTACGATATCGGCAACTACTACGCAAGACCAGGTCACGCTTCTGGTAGGCGCAGTAACACTTTCTGCCGGTGTGTTATCTGGCACAACCACGCAAGATCAGGTGACCGCTACTGTCGGTGCTATTAATATTACAGCAGGAGTGCTATCAGGTACGACAACACAAGATCAAATCACAGCGACACCTGGTACACTGACAATAACCGTTGGTGTTAACAGCGGCTCGATAAGCTATGACTCAATTACTGGTACGGGTGTTTTAACACTGACGCCATCAGCTTTGTCTGCTACGTCGAGTTACGATCAGATAAGCGCTACTGTTGCGGGCATTAACGTAACTGTCTCTGCTCTGACGTCGTCTAGTGACTACTCCCAGATTTCAGCTAATGCTGGGTTGCTGACGCTAACTATTGGTACGCTAACAGGAACCGGCGACTACTCGCAAATTTCAGCGGCGCCTGGTGCAGCTACTATCACCGTGAATACGTTATCGGCAACAACAGCTAATGACCAAATAACGGCAACCGTATCCGGCATCACGATCACGGCTCCTGTACTATCGGCGACAACTACGCCGGTTGATATTTCGACTGTGCAAGGCGCGACTGTAATCGTAGTGCCGGTATTAACCAGTGCCACGCTGTCTGACGGGATAACCGTAACAACATCAGCCGTCAGTATTACGTCAGTCACTGTGTCAGGGTCTTTTGCGTATGATACTTTGGCGACTACTGCTTCCGGTGTCACCGTTACAGCCGCGTTGCTGTCAGCTACAACTGATTACTCGCAAATAACCGCTGTAACTGGCACTTTAACCATAACAGTCAGCGTGCTATCTGGCACTACAGACGTTAGCGACATTACCGGCACCGAGGCTGGCGTATTGCTAGCACCTGTGCTAACAGCCACCACTGACCAATCAACTGTAGATACTGCGGCTTCTGGTATAACCATTACTTCCCCAGTTTTATCTGGTACTACTAGCGTAGATAATATCACAGGCGTTGCGGCTACGCTGACTATTACAGTTGGCGTACTTACCGCTAGTATTACGCAAGATACTGTAAGCGCGGTACCGGGAACTACGACCATAGCTCCCGGAGTTTTGACAGCAACTAGCAGTCAGACAGATATAACAGCGCAAACGTCGGCAATAACCGTTTTACCGCCGTTGCTTAGCGCAACAGTTAGCGTAGAGCAGCTTACTGGCATTAGCGGAGCAATAACAATTACGTCAACGGTGCTATCGGCTACAGTAGCATACGCAGATGCACAAGCCGTACCAGCTGAAGTGCTAGTACCTGTTGGTGTGTTATCTGCAACGACTGATACTACAACTGCTGACTTGTTTTCTACGGTATTGATTGCAGTGTCGGCTGTATCTGCTACGTCCGATTATGACACGGTAGTCGTAACAGCTGGTACGCTTACTGTTTCGCTAGCTGTACTGAGCGGCACCAGCGATTATTCTCAGTTAACAAGTACTGTCGGTGAGGCTACCGTAACGATTCCGACGGTGACAGGTACGACTGAGTCGTCATCGCCGGTCGTAACTACCGTGCTGATGCTTACTGCGACTTTAATAACTGCCACTACCAGTTACACAACAATAGACGCGTTAGCCGGTAACGCTGACGTTAGTATTGGAGTGTTAGTTGGTACGGGTAGCTATAACAATATCAGCGCCCAGCCGGGTGGCTACGGTGTGGCAATGCCTACGGTCATAGCAACATCTGCTTATGACAGTTTGAGCGTAGTCACCGGCGGCGTTACTGTTACTAGCAACGTAGTAACTGGCACGGCAACAGTGACGGATATCACTGTTCGGGCCGGAGAGATCGCTATAACAGCTGGTGTTATATCTGGTAATACGTCAGTAGACAACATCGCTGCTGATAGCAACCTTTTTATAAACGTCAATACAATTACAGCCGTAGCTGACTACGACAGTGTCGATTTTCAGGCAGGAGAAGTCTCGATTACGGCACCAGTTTTGGTAGCTGTGGCAGAAGCGACGGACTTTACGTTTGCCTACATCGTCGGATTTGGTCGGCTCTACAACGTACCGCTGTATATTGAGTTAGTACGAGGAGGAATGTTTGAATGAGTCTGGCAGAAGCTTCACTTAGCAACGCAGATATAAGCAATCTGTTGCAAATATTGAGCTATCAAAACGATCAAGGTAAAAACCTAACCGTACTCAGCAAAGTAGAGCTGGGTAGCCCGTCACAACCAATATCTGGTAACGGCGTATACTCGCTAGTTGTGATGGTTGATGGCGTCGAGGTAGTACCTAGCTCTGACGTTCGCGTCAGTAACAAAACGTATGTCTTGCTGCAAAGCCGCGATTTGTTGCTAGAACCAGGTCAAACGGTTACGGTGAACGTAAAAGGGCTGGTAACAGATACGGCTATAGCTATTGAGACAATACTTGCCGATAATACGCCAGTGTTGTCTAGCGATTTAACCGGCAACGGTACGATACCAGTTGACCATAACTACGGCGGTACAGACGAACTACGAGTAGTGACCGACACGGGAGCCGGTATTTCTGACGCGACGATAACTGCGTATCTAGCAGACGATTATAACGCAGGGAACCGTACTGTTAACTTTATCCGTGGTAGAACTACTACCAGTTTAAATGGTCGCTGGCGCTCCCCGCTAATGCTGGAAGCTGACTCGTATATCTTGTTAATCGCCAAACCGTCAGAGTACGCAACTGCGGTAAGAGCATTGGAGGTTAGTAACGTATGACAGTAGTTCTTACAGCATTGGATAATCCGGCGCCGGGGTTAGTCACTTGCGATTCGCTGTCGACAATTACGCCGAACGACGCATACAGTAACGAGCTTTGCCCTGTAATTAACAAAACTCGTAGCATTATTATTGACCAAGGCCAAGCTGCAACTGTTCGCTGGGAAATGCGCGACAGAAACGGCAGCCCGGTCAATCTACAGAATTGCGTTGACGCCGGTAGCTTGGTGTTTGCCAGAATAATCAACGCGATAACAAGCTGCTCGGACTACATTGACGTTGAATGCACAGTGCATGATGCTGAGCGAGGGTTGGTAGATTTGGTCATACCTGATTCTGTCTATAAGACCTCAGGTATTTATACCGTACAGTTCGGTATGCTTAGCAGTGTCGGCAACGTTCAGTTCGTAGACAAGGGCTGGTTATCGGTAGAACGCGGTTTGTTTGGTGCTTTAACGCACGACTATGTCGGACCTATTACGCTAGGTGAGATACGCATTCAGTTGCGAGACTTTGCTATTTCTAATAGCCTGCGCGGAGTTGTAGAGTTCGACGATACTGAACTTATCCATTCCATAATGCGGCCAGTACGCGAGTGGAATGAAACACCGCCGTTGATAGGCAGCTACAGTGCGTCTAACTTCCCATTCCATGAGCACTGGCTGAAAGCAGTTTGTGCCAACCTTCTGCTAATAGCTGCTCACTGGTATCGTAGAAATAAACTACGAGTAACGCATGGAGGCGCGCAGGACGACGACAAAAATCGTGACGCCGATTACGAAGGCGCAGCCATGCGACTGAGGCAAGAATGGCTTGCGTTTATGCGAGCGCAAAAGCAGGTTCTTAATTTCGCTGCTGCTTATGGAAGCATAATATGAGTTGTGAAACAAGTTGCGAGCAAGTGTTTGACCATATACTCATTACGCCGCTTATTCGCGGCGGTACTCGTGTAGCATGGCAAATGCATTCACAGTTTCGCGATCCTGGCCCATACCAGTTTCAGTTACAGTTTGGGCGTACGGGTAGTGCTACGGCAGATGACTGGGACAACGTCGGGACTGCGGTATACGATACGTATTACGCTGACGATCCTACGCAGCGCATATACGGAATGCAAAACAGAGCATTTTATCGTGTTGTCGTAACTACCGGGTTAGCAGAGTACTACTCGCGACCTACCAACATATTTGATTCATTTGATTTTGTGTCACATAATCGAATCAAGAATCTGATATCGCAACAGCAACTGAGATTGCGTACGGCTGGTAGCGAGGGCTTTTTGCTCAAGCGAAGAATATACGGCGAGCCTTGCCCTGACTGTGCTGACGAATTGACTGGCGAAAGCAGACAGGCTAATTGCCTAACGTGTTACGAGACTGGAATACTTGGCGGCTATTTCGAGCCGTATCGCTGTTTCTATGTCGAGTATACCAACAAGAAAGTTCGTGAGCATATCAGCGAGGTTGGCACGCAAAACGACGGGCCAGTTGTTGCGGCACGAATGATTAATCAGCCTGTAATCAACAGCTATGACGTATGGGTTGATAAATCGAATGATACTCGCTGGTTTATTCACAGCGTTGAATCGGAAGTCGAAGTACAAGGTTGGCCAGTCATACTGTCGCCTGTTGAAATTCGTATGGCGCCTTTTTCACACGTTATTTACAAACTGCCGATACCAGATCACCATGCCTAGTATTCCTAACCGTAGCCAAGCAAAACCACCACAAGCTGAAGTCACCACTGCTGCTGTAAGCTCTGCGCCAGCCGCAATGTCGATGGATGGTGCGCATTACGCAAAAAATCCATTTATGGAAAAGCTGAGCGTAACCAAATTCAACTACCCTGCTAAAGCAGTCGCCAACGCGCTATTTAATAGCGACGATAAAGGCATTTAATGGCCGTAATAAAACTATCGTCATTCTGCCAGATGCTTGGCGAACGTCACATAATGACAGGATTATTTTGTGACCTTATTCGCAGGCATTTTGCAACAGAATCAAATATACCGACAGCGGATTTGCGCAATTTAATCTGGAAAAAAACAGACCAAACCGGTATATTAATTGAACCAGCGTACAAGTGGCGTCCAGAGCTAACGCAAAAAAGACCCGCTGTACTTGTAAAGCCTAATGCGCTCGTTAATAAGAAAATGGGCCTAGGTAATTTACGACAGCTTCCGTTTGTTGACCAAGCTGGCAATAAACGATTCATCACTTATTGGATTGGTAGCCACACGCTATTTTGTATCGCCGGTAACGGAACCAAAGTAGAACTACTTGCCAATGAAGTGAGAGCCGAGCTATCGCAGTTTAGCGAAGTAATACGATCAACGCTGAATTTGAAGCAGTTTGGCGTAATCGAGGTTGGCGCGATAAGCATACTGGAAGAAGCCCAAGAAAATCTTGTGGTGCCGGTAACTGTCGGCTTCGCCATCGAAGAACGATGGATGGTTCGCAAGCAAGCGCCCCGACTGAACCGAATCTCGATGAAAGCTTTTATACAGGACTAGGAGATAATCAGACATGGCTTATTCACCGCCACAAAACAGAATCTTTCAGCTTGTCAGAAATACGCCGCAAGTTACGTCTCGGCGTGCGCTGGCCTGCGTCGTTGGTGGAAACGCAAAACTATTCCGCTACGACGAAGCTGATGAGAAGTTGTTGACGGCGTTAGGCTCGTACGACCCGATTGGTAGCGTAGTTGATGGTGCGTGGAAGACGTGCTATAGCTGGCCCAATAAGCCTGCTGGCAGCGATATCGACACGACATATACGAAAGTGTTTGTCGATAATGCGCTGCTGAAGTACTTCGAGGACACTTCCCACACGATGACCAAGGTGACGGCTAATACGATCCGACACCCAACGAAGAACTTCGCAACAAATGGTGCTTACGCGGCAGCCGCAGACTTTCTTGATCGTGGCGTTAAGGTCGGCGACATTGCCAAAGTGGTAGCCACCTATGACGCTGTTACGTATGAGCTAATTACATACGTAAAGGGTTTCAAAGCTGAAGTTGTTGCTGCCAGCATTGGCACTGCCTCGGCGGTTTCTGGCAACCAAGGCACGGCAGGTTCAACGTCCAGTTTTTCAGCTGGCGCCTCAAACGTCGGTGATGCAGACATTAGTTCGGTCAGTGCGGCGTCTTATAGCGGCTATGTCGATGGTAACGTTTCAGAGACGTACACCGTCACGGTTATTCAGGCGTCTACCGGTAGCGATTTAACCACGGCACTGCTGCGGATTACCTCGGCGTCTGGTAACGACGACGTAGCCGAGCAAATACCTGCGGCTAGTGGTTACGCTACAGCTATTGGCTCGCGCGGCGGCACTGCTACGTTTGACGCTAACGCTGGCGATATGGTTGTTGGCGATACTTGGACAGTTACGTTCCGGGAAGCCTGGACGGCAACGGTGCCGACGGCTGCCGGTACTTACACTGGAACGAAAAATCGTCAGTACATCATTGAAGTTACCAAAGGTGGTATTAGCGACGGCGATCCACTAACCGATCCAGAAATTCGTGCGTATGCCGCCGATGGTTCTGACGCTAGCGGGCCAACTCCGGTTCCGACCTCAGCCGGAACAGCTGTCGCCGTTGGTAACTACGGGGCAACAATTTCGTTTAGCACCGCTAAGCTCAGAAAGGGTGACCGATTTGAGTTCACGGCTACGGCAGCTAGCAGTGGCGCTTACAAAACGCTTGTTCTGGCCCACTCATTATCTGATGAGTTGCCACTTGATGACGATACTATTGACGTAGAGTTGACGCTCTATATCAAGGACAACATTGAGCTACCTAAGAAGAATCCAAACGTCATTGGCGACTGGAACTGGCAGCAGTCGGAGACTGAAATATGCCTCATGGCTGATGCCTACTATTCGCATGATGAGTGGACTGACAACGGCGATGTTGTTCCGCTGCCGCTGGCGTATTTGAATACGTCTTACGGTAAGATGTACGTGCAGTACAAAGCTTGGTTAAGCGACCTAGCTACTACTGTCGGAGCTATTTCTGATGTTGCTGACTTGGACGATGCTGTTCCCGGTCCAGTTGATATCGAAAATCCGCTAAAGTACGGGCTATTCAAGGCGCTGGAGAATAACAACGGCCAGGAAGTTTACTACATAGCGGTGTCAAACCCGTCGGAACTATCCGCCTGGAGCGACGCGCTTGAGTATTTGGAAGATACTACCAACGCTTACGGGCTAGTGCCGCTTACTTACGACACGCAAGTGCAAGCATTGTTCAAGGCTAACGCTTTAGCGATGTCGGCGCCGGAAGTTAAGCGATATCGCACCGTATTCTTTGGCGTTAATCCAGAAGATACCACTGCGATTGTCAGTGCTGCTACCAGTGAGAACCTGGCAGTAGTGATGGCTACTACCGAAGACGACCCGGATACTAGCGGCACACAAAATACATTACTCAGAATAACTTCTGGTAACGCAAGTTTGTTATCGCTAGGCGTGGCGGCAGGCGATATTGTGAGGATCAGATTCCAGACTGACGCCTGGGGTGACGAGTCGTACGAAGAGTATGTTGTTGACGACGTTATTAGCGAAGATCAACTACGCTTGGCTACCGGAACAGCCGCACCAGAGAGCATACCTATTAAGGTTGAAATCTGGCGTAATCTGACAGGGTCAAGTCTGTGCGCTAAGTACGTTCAGCAAGCCGGTGCGGTGTCTGACTGGCGCGTTAGAATGGTTTACCAGGATAACGTCGGAGTGGATGGGGTCAAGATTCCTAACTACTTCATGTGCTGCTCACTAGCGGCGCTTGCTGGCGGTGTGTTTCAACATCAAGGTCTGACTAACTTTGAGATAGCCGGTTACTCGTCGCTACCTGTTAGCCAGCGTATGACTGAGACACTTCGCAATCAGCTAGCCGAGGGCGGTATTTGGCTAGTAGTGGCGAATAACCAGGGCAAGATTTATTCTCGTCACGCCATCAGCACTGCCACAAGCGGTATTCTGGCGGAACAAGAAGAAATGATGCTCAGAAACTTTGATATGATCTGCGCCACGTTTGACGACGAGTGGAAAGACCAGATCGGCGTTTCAAACGCCACCAAAGACAAGCTGAGCGTTATTCGTGTCCGGTTCGAGGCAAAGAAGGAAGAGTTGCGAGTATCAATTACGCCTGACCTAGGCCCGTACTTGGTAGACGCGACGATTACCGACTTGCGAATTTCGCCGGTTTTCAAGGATACGATAATCCTTGCGGCAACTTTCGATATGCCAGCGCCGTTCAATAAGTTCGACGCCTACTTCATGATATAAGAGACAAAACGCATGGCTAACGACATATTTAACAGGTCAAATGACTCATTCGGCGGGTCGTTCTCAGCAGACGGCGCGCGAATGTTGTTCTCTATGCCTGGTACGTCTGGTGTGGCGTCGGCTGAGCCTGGAATGCTGGTGCAGCAGCTAGGTATTCAGTACGCTCAGCAGCTTACTCGGTTGTATGAAATTAGCTCTAACTCGATCTACCTAGTTGGTGGTCGAACATCGGGCAATGGTTCGCTTAACCGCGTGATGGGTCCGAAGAAACTCGCAAAAGAGTTTTACCTCACCTATGGCGATTTGTGTAACGCGGCTCGCAACATGCTACAGTTTGAAGCTGCGGCGGGATGCGGCGAAGCGTTTGAAGACAGCGCTGCTATTCACTGCAAGTTCCTTGTTGTGCAGCAGGTGAGTTTCAGCATGAACGTCGGTGACATGCTTATCAACGAAGCTATGGCTATGATGTTCAGTTCGATGGTCTACAACTAAAACCACTCAAACCAAAAACGGCAGTCGGCCTCGGCTGCCGTTTTTGTGTATAAGGTGACAGAAATGAGCGATAAGCTACGAACTGCCGACATTATTCGTCATGCCTTCGCTACGCTTGCTGGCGCAACTAAACCGGTATTCCAACCGGCCAGTGATAGACAGCTTGTTAAAATGTTAGTGGCTAGCGAGGTAGGCGCTGCTGGCGTCGTGCGAAAAGGCAGAATAAAGTTGTCGCTACCGTACTTTGGTTGGTACAGCGTAGAGATTGACGGGCTTACTGGTAGAAAGCCTTGCTGTAAACTTTCAGAATGTTCGCCGTCGTATTTCGGTCCTATCAGTACATCTATTATCCCACCCGACTGCGAGGTTGTAGTAGTCATGGACCCTAAAGAACAATGGGGTTACATAATTGGTACAAAACCTACGGTGGTACAGGATGGCAACTACTGCTTCTCTGATTTTGTATTTCAGGGAAGCGGTGTTGGATTTCAAGATCGTTACTGCTCTTCGTACATTAACAATACAAAGGACAACGGCGGCGTAATTGACTTCTCCAATAACCGCCCGTTAGATAACCTGATTACTGACTGGGGTATTACGACAGTTACAGGAGTGATGTTGCATCTAGACCCGTTTATGACGTTCCTACGCGTAAACGAGTCTACTGGCTTATGGTGTTTCTACCCTGAAGGTTTGACAAGACTTTCGGGGCAGTCGCTAGAGCAGGTGTCAGATAGTACATACCGAGAATCTGGCATCGACGCAGGCGAAACGTACTCATATTACGGCGAGGCGATGTATCCCTGGGAGGCGCTAGGCTCGGCGATACCGGAGACAACGCTTACTAAAACTATCTCAGATGAAGAAATACACAAAACGCATTTAGACGGCAAATACGAGCCTGTCTATGCGGACCAACAACCGCTATTTCGCTACGAGGAATTTGGCGGTTACTTGGCTAACGGCACAATACGACAAATGAGCGTGCCGATAGTCCTCAACACTGAGACAGTTTTAGAGCCAGTAAATCGACTGGATGCTATGGGTATCTCACCGGATATCTGTCTATTTCGTGAGCATATTGGCGTAGACGGTGCCTACAGCGTAGCCTCGGCCAAGTCAGTACGCATAACAAAGCAAACGCTGATACCCAGCTTCAAGCGTCGCAAGTTACGCAATGATGGTCGCGAGACAGCAGACAACCCTGAGACGTACAATGCGTCAGGCTGGTTTAACGATGATGAAGACCTAGCGCATAACATAGGTGATTTGTCAGACGCCAATAGTACTGCAACCGTAGCTCAGGCTATGGATCGTCTTGCTTATGACTGTAATCAAAAGCAAGTGTTCGGCATCGGGATGCACGTAAATGATTTCAACTTACCCGAAGCTAGCGACAACAAGCTAGACTCCTGGCAGGATGACATCAATTTCGACTCGCTTAAAACTGCGACACGAATAGACACCGTTGACCCTACTACGCTTACCATAGATCATAGATATCAGGCCAAATTCTATAAACTGTTACAGATGCTAGAGTTTGCTGATGACGGTAGCGTCATACTGCAAGGAGGCTATGGTGAGCGGATAGTATTTGCTCGCGGCGAAGTGTTTATTGACGCACCTGGCAACATCAATATACGGCCAGGCAAAAGCGCCGTAGTGCTGGCTGGTGACGACGCCATAATTAGAGCGCGTAATTCGTTCGACATAACTGCGTCACAAAAAGACGGGCGAATATTATCACGACGCAATTTGCATATGCTGTCTGGGGATAGCGGTTATGGCGGTATGTTGCTGGAAAACAGAGCTACGTCCAAAGACCAATCCTTCCCTGCCACTGGTGGCGAAGCGGTAGAGAGTTCTGGTATTGTTTTGAAGTCGTCTAAGTCTCTGGTTTCGGCTGTAGCTAGTGAAATTTACTTGCGTACCGGCAGCACAAAGGGCGGCGTATTACCTGGCAATATTGTGCTAGATGCCGACGGCGGCTCTGCCGATATTACCATGCTGGCGAGTACGCATAGACGGTTTATTAAATCGTCAGCAAATGACAGTTTCGGTGAAAATCCAGATAACGTAACAGCAGCTAACGTAACCAGCGCTGCTGGAGCGTTTCTAGCTGGTGGGTTGACTGTCAATGGCAGTGTGCAAGTTTCTGGCGGTGCTAGAGTGCGCACCGGATTGGTTATTACTGCTGGGCATGTGTCATCGCCTTCCGGTGGATATGTTGGTAGAATAAACGCTGATCAAGACCGGGCATTGCAGTACATAGACACCACTGCCAAGGCTCAGGTGGAGGCTGCTAATAAATCCTACGATAGTTACAAACGAGATTACTACGCCGACCGAAAAATAGGCGCGGCATCTGTGCAAAAAAGCATTTCGTTTAGCTGCCGTACTGAAGAAGACTACGGTACTCAGAATTGGGAAATGCCTGAAGCCTATTGGCAGCAGCTAGCTAAAAACTCAGGCGCAGTTACCACTTGGCAAGAGCCGCCGGTAAAGTATCAGGATATTGCTAACACCTACGTCTGGCCCGGCAAATGCTGGCTAGAAGATAGAATGGCAGCTTTCGATACTACGAAGTCAAAGTTCTTTGACAGTGATAACAACAGACCGAAAGAGCGTGAGTTTACATCGGAGCCTGCTTACGAAGGTCTGGAACTAAAGGCGCCGAACAAACACTATCTAGTTATTGATTGCTAAAGGAGAGAGTAATGTTTGATGACATTGTTGTGCCTACCGCAGCTAACAAGGGAAAACCTAAAAGCGTCAAAAGCAAGAAAGAACGATTGCCTGTGCCGCAGGGTAGGCTGGTGGTGAAACGTCTTTCACCACGGGAAGCCGAGAAGATTAAGCGACTAGGCTTGGATAGCGTATCCAGTCAGGATATCCTGCCTGAAAACTTCGAGGATATTGCTATCTCTGCGCTTGAGCAGGTTACCAAGCAACGCATTCCTAACGTGATAGCTGGTCTTGAGGATACCGAAGATGAGCTAATGCGCGAGCTTGAGGAGCGTGTGGCTAAAAATAAACCACGCGTCAAAGATGTAACAATAGATATTGAGTCGCTGTCGGATGCACAACAAAAAGCCTATTTGAGTTTAGTCTCTGATAGCCTTGAGCAGTATAAGCAACAATTGGCGCAAGAGGACGAACTAGCCAATCTACCGCCAAATCTAGCTCAGTCGGTTAGAGACGCCGACATTGAAGTTGACCTGGGCGAGGAAACTGAAGAAGCACCGGAGTCGGACCCTGTTGCAGCGGATATTGAAGGAACAAAACCGACAGCGATTAAGCAGCAAGCACCTAAGCAAGCGACGCAGGAATCAGCGGACGATAAACACGTAGGCGAGTTTTGCGCTAGATGCGGATTCCCGAAGGCTGACAAGTTTGACATTATGCAGGTCAGCAAGGATGAAGAGGAACGATATCTCGCTGCCGCTGCTACGCTATCGGACTACGAGCAAGTAAGATCGGCTCTCAACGATAAAATCAAACTTACCTTCAGAGTGTTATCAGTCGATGATGAAGATATTGTTTGGCAGGCTATGACTAGCCTGCCGACTACTGATAACAACCGCGCAATAGAAATGTTGCAACGGTATCGACTGGTGCTACAGCTAAAAACCATTAAGCTAGCCAATGGCCGAGTAATTACTCTGCCTGGCGCTTACAGGCACTGGCAGCATATGCTTAACGCTAAGGGTGTAGACGACACCTCGCTTGAGACTTGCTGGCAAGTATTCAAGAGTAACTTGAATATGACTGAGTCGCTTCGTCGAGTGCTGTTCCGAGAAATGTTCTTATTCAACGGGATAGTTCAACGCCTTGAAACGCTAAGTGCACAAGAGAACCTACGTAATTTTTAAAAGGCCGTCAACATCTTCTACTGCCCGTTAGAATGTTGTTAGACGGCGGGTTCACGATAGAGTTGCTCGAAAAAGCAAAACGTAATCCGCTGTTCTTTAGGCTGATACTATTAGAGTATCAGCGAAAGATTGACACGGAAGTTGCGCGTTGGAACTACGCAAAGCTGACGCGACTGAACATAGATGCGGTAAACGACCAAGCGTTTAAGTCTAAGTACCATGCTATAGAAAGCCATATGTATGAGGCTATAGAGCATGGCATACGGGGATTAGATTATGAGCCGACTGAGTCTAAGAAAACCATAGACAATGCGACGGCTCTAGCGCGATGGGAAGAGAATTACGGCAAGCTTCGTGACCCAGCAACCATGCGTAAGATCGACCAAGTTGTAGCAATGCTACAAGCTCGTCGTAAAGCAGCCAAAGCTAAGAAATAAGGTGGCCGATGGATTTCCTTAACCCAGACCCATATTCGTACATAAACTACGACCAGCCCTTGCAGGGGCCACCGCCGTTGTTACCCGATATGGGTTTGGGCGGACTAGGCGGCATACTCTCACAATTGCTTGCTGGCACTATGTTCCAGGGCGGTACGCCGCTTGGGTTCAATAGTTCCTCGAATATTCAGCAGTCCTACTATAACCAGGCTCAGTTGGCGCAGCACAATGAACGTATGCGCCGACTGATGATGGAAGATAGTAACAAATGGTCGCCATACATAGCTTCGTTTAATAAGATGCTAGGTACTCAGCTAAGCCCAGAGAAGCTGGCTGAGTCTAATGAGGCACTGAAAGCTGCTGGCTCGATGTTGGCACCGCTAGTGGGTAATAACGCTAGTGCTATGCAGCTGTACGACTCACTGTTGCCAGACAGTCGCGCGTCTCTAGGTTTTCATCTGAGCCGCATGAGTCGTTTCATGCAAGACCCTGATTCTAGAGCAATCGGCATGTCATCAGCATCGCAGGATGCGATGATTGACTCGATCATGGCCGACTTTGGCGGAGAGAAAAATAGAAAACGTGCTTTTGGAATGAGCACCGGGCAAATAGGTCAAGTAGCTGCCGAACTAATGCAGTCTGGTCTTGGCGGTACAAATAGCACAACCAATTTTACCGGGCTGAAGAAAGGACTTGATGATAAATTGCAAGCTGTTGTCGCTATGCAAGAAGTATTTGGCGACATGGGGCAGCCGAATGCGCCTATTCCCAAAATAATGGCAGCTTTGCAATCGCTCACTGGTGGTATGCAACAGATCACCGGTGCTCAGGCGAAAGATATGGTTAGAGGGTTAAAGACCACAGCAGACATAACCGGCGTTGGTCTTGATCGCATGTCTACGCTGCTGAATATGAACTCGCAAGTATTAGCGTCACAAGGCGTGAATGCAGCATTTGCTGCGCCTATTACGCAAGAGCAAATGATGATGCGCGGCGCCATGAATATCAGCGGTCTGCCAACGGCGTGGGGTATGCTTGGCGCTGACCAGTTATCCGGGTTGTACTCTCGCCGGTTAATCGGAGCGACAAAAAGCTCCGCTGCCAATCTTCTGGGTCTTACTCAGCGTTTGATGGATAATAAGCACGCTTTCACTGATACAGCAGAAGGCAGACAATTGCAAGCAATGATGACTGAGATGCAGTCCGGCAACGCTGGCACAGAGTTAAACCGATTTGCTCAGATGAGCCAGGCGCAGCAACAGCAACTGGTTATGGGAGCATTTGGATTGCAAGCTGGTGCTATGCAATACTTAATGAACGACCCTAATAACATGCGGGCCGTGCACTCTGGTAACCAGCAGAACGTGATAGCGCAGTTGCAGCAAGCTGAATTTTTTAAGATCAATAGCGGAGCTGGTAGCAACGCTCTTGGCTCGCTTATTAAAGGCGCGTCGCCCGAACAGCTCCGCACTATGTATTATCGTGCTGTGTCGCGATTAGGCAGCTTAAACAGTTCGCAGCTGACAGAGGAAGAGCGACAGAAACAAATCGCCGTTGTACTAAGAATGTCTGGTACCGAAATGGGTATCAATATTTCTGGTGCCGACGCTAGTTTAGCGGCGCAAGCGTTGTACGGTACACTTGATAGCAACTACAGGGCTAGAACAGGCGTACATCTGGTCAATATGCTGGCTACGTCAACGCCGGAGGCGCAAGCAGCAAGACAAGCGCTAGCGCGGCGTGAATCGTTTATACGAAGTATGGGAGAATCAGTTTCGCAGTTCCATAGCAATCCAATGATGCGTATGCTTCGAGCAGTACAGTCGTACGGCGCTACTGACGACGCATCTACGATGGACACGGCAATGGCTGCGCTTAACATCAAACCGCCTGATGCTATCAAGCAAGACGTTTATAAGATGTTTAGCTCAATGCTTAAACGTCGTAATGAAATGCTTGGTAAGTACCTGAATGAAGACGGTACTCAGAAGAAAGACTTGTCACCGGAAGAGAAGGCTCAAGCAGCTAAAGAAATAGCCGCGACAGACCAGCAAATGATTTCCGAAATGGAAACGCTGGCTAAGGGCAACCCGGAAATGAAGAAGTTTTTTGAGGCGTTTAAGGCCAAGCTGGCTGAAGGTGGCGATGGCGGCAATCCAGTCACTCGCGCACTACAGCTAACGATAGAAAAACTTATATTGAATGCTAAGGGCGAGAAACAGGAGTTCGACGACGTAGAACAAGACGGTGAAGCTCAGGCCCAGGAAGGCGGCAACGTCGAACAACAACCAGTCTAAGGGTAGCAACATGCCGTTTATACTTAGCAGACAACCGGGAATTGTCTCTGTGATTCCCGGTCCCGCGAACGTGGCTCAGCTTATGTTACGAATTGATCGCAAAGCGCCGTATGCGTTATTTCGATCTATCGTGATTGGCCTAGGCATATCGTCAGCGTGTAAATTTAGTTTACGTCACATGTTTGGCGGCGACGCCTTTATTTACACGTTTGGCGATAGCGTGGGCCGCGTGATGCTAACCGGGTTAGCCTTCGCAAATTATTGCGACGACAACAACAGGGCCTTAGGTATAGAGAGGGTAGCTGCGTATTACAACGCTAATCGGCTATCTTTTCGAGAAGACCCGATTTTCTTAACAGTTGGCAGCAAGCTGTCATTCAAGCTATATCTCGCCGGTATAGAAACTCGGGTAGAAGACCCGGCGCAGCAGATATGGCGGTTTGATATGATGTTCTTGTCTGTTCCACCGGTGCTGCCTCGGCTACAGGACAAAAAGAAAGCTAACGGTGCTGGTGCCGGTGGCGGTGGAAATGTAGCCGGTGGTGGTGCAGTCGACGAGACAAAATACGGTGGCACGGAAGCCGGTACAGCGCCACCCGCTAATACTTATGGCGGTAACGTAACCTCATCGTCTGAAACTCGCAATTATGATTCCGGCGGTTGGGCGTCGGACTCAGCAATTATACCTGTGTCTGCCGACGGCTACGCAGCTTACAAGACTGGTCCTGTAACACCTAAGGTGAGCAGCTTTTCACTAGCTGACTAGTAATGGTTAACCACGCTAGAACGTTACTGTTGAATACCGCAGCCAAGGAAAGTAATGCGCCAGCCTACTACATGCGTGAATGGATTGATCCTGAGTTCGTGCCTGTCACACTCACTACCGGCTTGCAAACAATTCGCAGCATACTGTTTGATAAAAACCCAGACGAGTTGCTGCTAAACTACCGCGCACGGCAGTACATGAAGTGTTTGCACGCTTGCGAGTTAGAGGAGTACGTTACACAGCTTGATTCTCGTATCACGTACTACACTGAACATTTTTCGTTCTTCAAGCCGTTTATTACGTGGACGCCGCAACGACACGGCACTACGACAACTAAGTCTACGGACTTTAGCATAGTAGGCGATTACACTGCACCAGTTAGCGGCAGGATGCATCGGCAGTGGGAGATAAGCTTTGAAGATAAGAATACTTTTGTCGCTAGTATAAACAACGGACAAACTAGGCTGACCACTACTGGCTCTGTAAGTTATACCGATGGTCGCAGCGAGCCGCTGCAACTACCAGGAACTGACTTAAAGTTTACCGTCAGTGAATTGCCGCTAACCGTTGACATTAACAACCAGGCAAAAGTTGTCTTAGACGCCGTGGCCGAGCCTGCAACAACGCTATCTGACGTACTAATACGGCTACAGCAAACGCCTAGTGCTGTACGTCAGGAGTTATTCAATAACTTTAGCGAAGAGCAACCCTGGGTTACGTTCCGAAACTGCTTTGAGGCTCATTACAATCCAATCATGCGGCTTAGCGCCGCTGTGATTGCCTATATCTACAAATTGGAACAGCTTCGATGAGCGTTTACAAGTCACGGTTGTACCTCTACCTAGAGGTGGAGGATTACGGCAAGTTTGAAATCTCCGCTTTTGGTTCCGACTCGTTTATCAATTCAATACCTACGGCTACGTGCTCAGTAGGTATTGGCCGTAATTTGTCGTTAGGCACCGTGTCAAATGCTGACAAGCTAGTGCGGGAACGCCAGAAGAAAAAAGCCAAAGTTTATTTTCGTGCTCGCGGGGCTTATGACGACAAACTCGACTGGCCGGAGAAAGAAGTAGTAGTGTTCGAGGGGCGGATAGAAGGCGCGTCGATTAACACCGTTAGCGGCTCGCAAGAGCTAACGATTGCACTACGACACTGGCTGGCATATTTGGATACAGCTTCAACGGTATCGTCGATGTCGCATCCGGCCAACCCCTTGGCGCTTACTTTTGCTTCGGTGTTAAAGGGATTAGTTAATACAGATGCTAGCGGCGTGTACGCTATGGCGCATACGGCAGTTGCTAGCCATTTTGATGCGGAATGGGGCACGGTCGGTAAAGATATGTGGGGCGAAGGTTTCAAACCTTTGTTCTGGCGCCTGCTCAATAATACGGACTTTGTCGAGTTTTCTGAGTCGCTGTTAGAGTGCATACCGGACCTCGGTAATAAAGTAAACGAAAATGCAATTGATGCGTTAAAGCGAATTGCCGGTACGTCTACGCTAGAGCCGCAATGCAGTACAGACTTGCCTAAATATGGCGCCAAATTGGCGCTAATAGGCAACGACAGTATGCCAGAGCATGTTATACGTAGCATAGCTGAATACATTGGCAGTGAAACGATTGATGGATTTGCCAACCAAACAATATGGGGTAAACTATTATCGTTCTCCGGG
>CAZWRK010000040.1:3074-34580 GCA_964635875.1 uncultured Aquaspirillum sp. | reverse complement strand
CACTACACCGACTGGACCATTGGTCATGTTCACTCTGGTGCCTTGGGCTGGGTTGGTTTCATCACGATCGGTTCGATCTACTATCTGATCCCGCGTCTGTTTGGCCGTGAAGCAATGCATTCGACTAAGTTAATCGAAGCACACTTCTGGCTAGCAACCGTCGGTGTCGTGCTTTACATTGCGGCACTGTGGATCTCTGGTGTCATGCAAGGTTTGATGTGGCGTGCTCTCAACCCCGATGGCACTCTGACTTACGCCTTTGCTGAAGTGGTTAAAGCAACGTATCCGTACCACTTTGTACGCTTCCTGGGTGGTGCGATGTACCTCTCCGGTATGCTGCTGATGGCTTATAACGTATTCCGCACAGCGAGCCTTGGCCGCCCTGTGGATGCGCAAATTCCCGCCGTCACCGCTCACGCCCACGCATAAAGGCAAGGTTAAAGAATCATGGAAAAGATTCAGAAGTTAATTGAAGAGCGCGTCGGTTACCTGATCGTGCTCACCCTGATTGTCATCAGTTTTGCGATGCTGGTAGAGATCCTGCCGCTGATGTTTCAAAAATCCATTACTGAGCCGGTTGCAGGCGTCAAACCTTACAATGCTCTGCAACTTGCCGGTCGGGATATCTACATTCGTGAAGGCTGTTACAACTGCCACTCACAAATGATTCGTCCTTTCCGCGCAGAAACTGAGCGCTATGGCCACTACTCTGTTGCGGGTGAATCAGTGTATGACCACCCGTTCCAGTGGGGTTCTAAGCGTACCGGTCCGGATCTCGCTCGCGTTGGCGGTCGTTATTCTGACGAATGGCATCGTGCTCACTTAGTGAACCCGCGCGATGTAGTGCCGGAATCCAACATGCCCGCTTTCCCTTGGTTAGAAAAGAACGCGGTGGACGGCGACATTCTGCCTAAGAAAATGCAAGCTCTGCGTAAAGTTGGTGTTCCATACGCTGACGAAGAAATTGCAAAAGCTAAGGCTGATGTTGAAGGCAAATCGGAAATGGATGCTCTGGTTGCTTACCTGCAGGGTTTGGGGTTAGCGCTCAAGAACACCCGATAATTGGATTAAACCATGGGTGAAACGGCAAATTTGATTCGATCTGTCCTTACAGTATTGGGCATGGTCTGCTTCTTACTGATTGTATTCTGGGCGTTTAGCAAAAATGCCAAGAGTGAATTTTCAGAAGCGGAACAGCTGCCCTTTGCAGATGATGACGGATTGAAGGCCGATCAATCGCATAGACCGGCATCCAACGGAGCTAAACAATGAGTGATTTTGTCAGTGATTTTTGGGGCATCTGGATCTCGGTGATTGTCATCGCCGGGATCGTAGGCCTGACCTTTCTGCTTACTTCGCAAGCAAAAACAAACGTTAAAGCAGGCGAAAAAGTAGAAACAATGGGTCATGTATGGGATGACAACCTAGAGGAATATAACAATCCGCTTCCACGCTGGTGGATGTGGATGTTCTACCTCACGTTGGCATTTGGTGTGGGCTACTTAGCGCTTTACCCAGGCTTGGGTAAATGGCAAGGTTTGCGTGGCTGGACTTCTGTCAATGAGTACAAAGAAGAGCGCGCAAAAGCAGAAGCAAAGTATCAGCCACTGTACGATCAGTATCTGAAAATGAGTGTTGAGCAAGTTGCTGGCGATGAAAAAGCCCGCGAAATGGGTAAGCGCTTATTCCAGACCTACTGTATTCAGTGCCACGGTTCTGATGCACGCGGCGCAAAGGGCTTCCCTAACTTGACAGACCATGATTGGCTATATGGTGGCAGTACCGACAAAATTGTCGAAACCATTCAAGCGGGTCGCCAAGGCCAAATGCCAGCATTCGGTGCTGCTTTCGGTGAAGAAAAAGTCAAAGACGTTGCAAACTACGTCCTGTCTTTGTCTAACAAAAAGCATGAAGCGGATCGCGCAGCACGCGGCAAAGAAACCTTCCAAGGTGTTTGTGCTGCATGTCACGGTGCAGATGCAAAAGGCAATCAAGCAATGGGCGCGCCTAACTTGACTGACAATGTATGGCTTTATGGTGGCACTGAGAAAACAGTGATCGAGACCATTACCAATGGCCGAGTGAACCAAATGCCTGCATGGAAAGACTTCCTTGGCGACGGCAAAGTGCATTTGCTTTCGGCATATGTTTGGGGTCTGTCTAACAATCAGAAGCCAGAAGCAGCAAAGCAGTAATCTAGAGCGCTGAAACCCAGCAATCTAAGCCAGCAAAAAGCCCGATGTTCAACATCGGGCTTTTTTATTGATCGCATTCTTCAAGCACCCACACCAGACAGTGCCGCCGCGAAAATATATAAAATTGCGGCTGTCGCCCCCCAAATATGGTGATCTTGATAATCCAATGCCAAATAACTGCCCTGAACACCATCTTTTTCATAGGTATGTCGAGCATAGTTATTGGTATTAAGCACTAAATCCAAAGGCACCTCAAACACCAATGCGACCTCAGAAGGCTGCAAAATCGTTTGATAAGGAGGAACAATCATTCCAACTACCGGCTCAACACGATAATCAGTAATTGTTGTGTAATGCGGCAACCGTCCCAGCACGCGAACACGCTCTCGCGCAATACCGACCTCTTCCTCTGCTTCACGCAGCGCTGCATCTACTGCACCGCCATCAGACAAATCTATCTTACCGCCCGGAAAACTAATTTGCCCGGCATGATGACGCAACCCCATGGTTCTTTTTGTTAATAAAACAGAAGGCGACTCAGCATGCCAAACCAAAGGTATTAAAACAGCCGCAGGCCGCGTCAAAGCACTGGGAGTGCGCCAGGGAACATCACCGATAATAGAAGTCGGTAGCTTCCCGTTTAAGCGACTCGTTAGCCATCGCGCAGCATCATCGGAAGATATAGGAAAATTCATTCTGAGATATTAAGAGTCAGCGAGTTTAGGGAGCTTAAGCTCGCGCCAGTGCGCAATCAAGCGCAGGAGTAGACCTGAGACAAAAACGCACTGCAAAGAAAACCAATTCAATAGTAAATAGCGATCCAATAGCCATACAGCAACTGCAACTAAAATGGCAACTGTGCCATAAAAATCTTCGTGCAAAATAAAAGGAATATCATTCACCAACATATCTCGCACGATACCTCCTCCCACTGCTGTAATAAAACCAAGCATAGCCACACCAAATGCATTTAGCTCATAAGCCAAACCAAGCTGCGCACCAGCAATACTGAATGCAATCAAGCCTAGCGAATCCGCAATAATAAACATTCTTAAAATAAAGGGATGATTCCTTTTTTGAATACGCAAAACCCACAAAACAAATAACGTCCCAATCGTGATAAACAGCGCATCATTCACCACAAAAATCTGAGGAATACGATTCACCAATACGTCACGAATCACGCCGCCTCCGACGGCTGTGAGTAACGTGACAATCGCGATGCCAAGAATATCTAGATTTTTTTTAATACCAAGTAAATAACCACTCATCGCAAACGCAATCGTCCCAATAATACCAAACCACTCCATGCCATCCCTCCCTGAATAAAAAAAGCGCCGGATACACTCCGGCGCTCAAAATATCATCAAAATATAGATCAATCAGCGGCGCATCGAATCGAAAAACTGCTGATTTGATTTGGTTCCTTTGATTTTATCCAGCAAAAATTCCATCGCATCTAAATCATCCATCGGGTAGAGCAATTTGCGTAGAACCCAGATTTTTTGCAGTTGATCTTGCTGAATGAGCAATTCTTCGCGACGTGTGCCCGAGCGGTTCACATTAATCGCAGGATAAATACGTTTCTCGGCCATACGACGATCTAAATGGATCTCCATATTACCCGTGCCTTTGAATTCCTCATAAATGACATCATCCATCCGGCTACCCGTGTCAATCAGCGCCGTCGCAATAATGGTCAAAGAGCCGCCTTCTTCAATGTTTCGTGCCGCACCAAAGAAGCGTTTTGGACGCTGCAAAGCATTCGCATCGACACCACCGGTCAGAACCTTACCAGAAGCAGGGACGACCGTATTGTAAGCGCGAGCAAGACGAGTAATCGAATCCAGCAAAATGACCACGTCTTTTTTGTGTTCAACAAGGCGTTTTGCTTTTTCAATCACCATTTCAGCGACTTGAACATGACGGATGGCAGGTTCATCAAATGTTGAGGCTACGACTTCGCCACGAACAGTGCGCGTCATTTCCGTCACTTCTTCTGGACGCTCATCAATCAAGAGAACAATCACAGAAACGTCGGGATGGTTGGTGGTAATCGCATGCGCAATATGCTGCAACATTACGGTTTTACCGGATTTTGGGGGCGCAACTAATAGTCCGCGCTGACCTTTCCCAATTGGCGAAATTAAATCAATCACCCGACCAGTAATGTTTTCTTCGGATTTAATGTCCCGTTCAAGATGCAATCTGCGCGTCGGGTGAAGTGGCGTCAAATTCTCGAACAAAATTTTGTTTTTTGCATTCTCAGGGGGTTCGCCATTGACGCGATCCACTTTAACTAATGCAAAATACCGTTCACCTTCCTTAGGCGTGCGGATTTCACCTTCAATGGTGTCTCCGGTATGCAGATTAAAGCGCCGGATTTGGCTAGGGCTGACATAAATATCATCAGGCCCCGCTAAATACGAAGAATCGGGAGAACGCAAGAAGCCAAAGCCGTCAGGCAATACCTCCAAGGTACCATCACCGTAGATACTTTCGCCCTTCTTGGCCTGATTCTTTAAAAGTGCAAAAATCAAGTCCTGTTTTCTCAGGCGATTAGCGCCATCAATTTCATTGGCGATTGCCATGTCGACCAGTTGGCTGACATGCAACTTTTTTAGATCGGATAAATGCATAGACGCGGTACTAGAAAGAGGTTCACGCAAGCGCGAAGGTAAATGAAATGGTGAGGTA
Source organism: uncultured Aquaspirillum sp. (assembly GCA_964635875.1). Lineage (GTDB taxonomy): Bacteria > Pseudomonadota > Gammaproteobacteria > Burkholderiales > Aquaspirillaceae > CAZWRK01. Next base: position 29,688 of record CAZWRK010000040.1, on the reverse strand, counting down.
ATCTGGAAGATATTATCGCGGGAGGAAATGGGCGACCTTGCGCCGCCCTTTTCATAATTCTTGAAACTGAGGATAGACTGGTTAGATGCAGCTGTCAATAAATGCTGTCAACTGACTTTTTGCTAAAGCGCCCACTTTGGTCGCTTTGACTTCGCCATCTTTGAAAATCATCAACGTCGGGATGCCACGGATGCCGTACTTGGGCGGAGTCCCTTCATTTTGGTCGATATTCAATTTTGTCACTTTCAAACGACCTTGGTACTCACTAGCGATCTCGTCCAAAATCGGAGCAATCATCTTGCAAGGGCCACACCATTCAGCCCAGTAATCCACCAATACAGGGCCTTGCGCCTTAAGAACGTCCTGCTCAAACGAATCATCACTGACGTGCACAATCAGATCACTGCTCATAAAAATATTCTCCAGAATACTTGAGTTGGAAACATTGCAGACGCAAAAACGTCAATTCAGCAAAACTTGATGTTAACAAGCGTATCGCAGTGCAGCAAGGCTCACTCTGTGCAAGATGCAAATTAATTCTTTCGAGCTTGCGCAATTTAATCGTAAAAAAACAATAAAAAAACGCGCTTAAAACCATCCAGCCGACACCAGCGCTTTTGTATACGCGTGCTGCGGATTCTGAAAAACCTGCGATGTCACGCCCGATTCCACAACCCGCCCAGCCTGCATTACCACTACGCGATGCGCCAGTGCCGCAACCACAGCCAGATCATGGCTAATAAAAAGATAACTCAAACCATACTTTTGTTGTAAGTCCTGCAACAAACGAATAATTTGGGCTTGAATAGACACATCTAATGCCGATGTTGGCTCATCAAACACCAACACACTCGGCTGCAGCAGCAATGCCCGCGCCAAAGCAATCCGCTGCCGTTGCCCGCCAGAAAAAGCGTGTGGATAACGGGACAACATATCCAAATCCAATCCAACATCAGCCATCATCGCTTCAATCCGTGCCTGCCGCTCAGACGGCGTGAGATCCGGAAAATGCAATAGCAGCCCTTCTGCCAAAATCGCCTGAACCGTTAAATGAGGCGGTAATGAAGAATAAGGATCTTGGAACACAATCTGTAGATGCCGCCGAAAGGCACGCAAACGCTGCCCCTCTAACGCATCAACGCGCACATCGCCTAAAAGAATCTCGCCAGAAGCCGGCAGTAGCTGTAATAAAGCCAAACCTAGAGTCGTTTTACCCGAACCCGACTCTCCGACAATACCCAGCGTTTGCCCTGCAGGAATCGCAATCGACACATCGTCCAGCGCAACAAATTCCGTGCGCCGAAACCAGCCCTCTTGCCGAGAAAACACCACGCGCATCTGCGCCGCAGAGAGCCTAATCGGCGGATGATCTGTCGCCCCATCTAAAAGCGCGCGCGGGCGGCACGCCAATAGCTGCTGAGTATATTCATGCTGGGGATTCGAAAAAACCGTATCAATATCACCCGATTCGACAACTTTGCCAGACTGCATGACTGCAACACGATCAGCAAAACGCCGAACCAAATTTAAGTCATGCGTGATAAGCAGCACAGCCATGCCCTGCTCGCGCTGCAATGTGTCTAATAAGCTCAAAATCTGATTTTGGATCGCAACATCCAAAGCCGTCGTGGGCTCGTCCGCGATCAGTAATTCAGGCTCCGCCGCCAAGGCCATCGCAATCATGGCACGTTGGCGCTGTCCGCCAGATAGCTGATGCGGATAAGCATCAACTTTCTGGTCAGGTTCAGGTAGCTGCATCTTCGCCAAGAGCGCAATTGCGCGTGCACGTGCCTCATCACCCGACAAACCAAGATGCAAAGACAACACTTCAATAATCTGATTACCGATCGTATAAAGCGGGTTCAATGCGGTCATTGGCTCCTGAAACACCATCGCAATCCGACGACCTCGGATGGCCCGCAACGCAGAAGGAGACAGTGACGACATCTCCACCCCATCAAACCGCACCTCCCCAGCGAGAGATGCCTCATGGTTCAATCGTAAAATTGCCTGTGCAACCTGCGTTTTGCCAGAACCAGACTCCCCGACTAAAGCAAATTTTTCGCCTCGTCGAATATTAAAGCTTACCCGCTTAACAACCTCATGCGAGCCAAAAGAAACCGATAAATCAGATACCGACAATAAAGAATCAGACATCGCGATTACGCCTTTCGAGTATCCAAGGCATCACGCAATCCCTCACCAATAAAAATGAGCAATAACAATGTGCAAGTTAACACCAAGAAAACCGACAGAGAAATCCACCATGCTTCCAAATTTTCTTTTCCCTGAGCCAGCAGCTCCCCTAAGCTTGCCGTCTCAGAAGGCACACCCAGACCAAGAAAATCCAAGCTCGTTAGCGCCAAAATAGATCCAGAAATTCGAAAAGGCAAAAAGGTGATCACGGGCGTCAAACTATTCGGTAAAACATGCCGCCACATGATTTGTAAATTCGACAAACCCAACGCCCTCGCTGCCAAGACATACTCGCGCTGCCTATTTTTTAAAAATTCGCCACGAACATAATCAGACAGCCCCATCCAACCAAATAGGGATAATAAAATTAGCAATAAAATCAAGCTGGGCTGAAAAAGTGATGCAAATAAAATCAACAAATACAACTCTGGTAACGAACCCCATATTTCAATCAAACGCTGTAACGTCAGATCTAAATATCCGCCAAAATAACCTTGAATTGCCCCCGCCACTACACCAAAAAATGTTCCAATAGCTGTTAAAGCGAAAGCAAATAATACCGACACGCGAAACCCATATAACAAACGCGCAAAAATATCTCGACCTCGGTCATCCGTGCCAAGCCAATGGCGCGCCGAAGGTGGTGCGGGATTGGGTTCGGCTTGGGAATAATCAATCGTATTAAAACTGAAAGGATTAAGTGGCCAATAAACATCTGCCTTTGATGTATCAAAATGCTTCACTAACCAAGGATCATGGTAATCAGCTGGGGTATCAAAATCTCCACCAAAAAAGCGCTCAGAATAATCCGTCACCAGTGGCGAGTAAAATTCACCTTGGTAGCGAATCAAAACTGGCTTATCGTAAGAAATCAGCTCAGCCCCTAAACTCAGCACAAATAATATTGTAAAAAAAACTAAACTCACAAACGCACGACGCTGGTGGATAAATCGCACCCAAACTCGACGCATTGGAGACAAAGTAACTAAAGCAGGCTTCATCGTCCCTCTCCAACAGAATCAAACTGCAGCCGAGGATCAACCCATACATAGCACAAATCAGAGAACAACCGCGTTAACAAACCAATCAAAGTAAATAGGTATAAAGTCCCCATAACCACCGGATAATCTCGACGAATGACCGACGTATAAGAAAGCAAACCTAGCCCATCTAAAGAAAATAAAGTTTCAATAAGCAAACTACCCGTAAAAAACGCCCCCACAAATGCAGCAGGAAACCCGGTCACCAAGGGAATCATCGCATTTCTGAAAATGTGCTTATACAATATTTTTTTCTCAGATAATCCTTTGGCACGTGCGGTCAGAACGTATTGGCTGCGAATTTGTTCTAAAAAGGTGTGCTTAGTCAAAAAGGTCATGATCGCTAAATTCCCCACAACCGATGCTGTCACGGGCAAAAAAATATGCCATAAATAATCTGTCACTTTAGAAAGAAAAGATAACTCTGCCCAATTATCTGAAACCAAGCCTCTTAACGGAAAAACTTGCCAAAAGCTACCCCCGCCAAACAACACCAACAACGCCAAGCCCAAAACAAAACTGGGAATAGCATAACCAATTAAAATCAAAAAGCTGCTCATTACATCAAATGAAGAACCATCTCGAACCGCCTTTAAAATACCCAGCGGGATAGAGATTAAGTACGTAATCAAAAATGTCCATAACCCCAAACTCATCGAAACAGGTAACTTAGAAACCACTAAATCCCATACCGACTGATGGTGATAAAAGCTCTGCCCAAGATCAAAACGTAGATAACTAGACACCATATCAAAGAATCGGGTTGAGGCAGGTTTATCAAAGCCATATAGCGCTTTTAATTCCGTCAATTTTTCAGCGCTTAAACCGCTTTGTGCACGATACATGCCGAGTGCGCCGCCACTACTTTCCCCACCAGACTGCGCCTTAAGCTCTTGGCTTAACTGCTCGATCGGCCCCCCCGGCACAAATTGAATCACCAAAAATGACACCAATAAAATGCCGAGTAGCGTTGGCACCATCAGCAAAATTCGCCGTAAAACATATCGCCACAATCTCATGGCTTAGCCTCTTTGAGTTCTGGTTGAGCCCACCATGTATGCACAACCCAATCTAAAGCTTGATAATACGCAGGCAATGTCTTCGGCATGCCAAATCGATTCCACCACGCAACGCGATGTACCGCCAAATGCCAATTTGGAACAACAATATATTCAGCTCTTAACACACGATCTAATGCCCGCGCAGCCGTTATTAATGATTGCCGGTCATGTGACTGTGTGAAATGGGGCAACAAAGCATCGACGGCAGGTGATTTTAGGCCTGCCACATTTAATGAACCGGCCTGATCTGCATTCGTACTCGAAAAATAATCTTGCATTTCACTTCCAGGAGAGAGCGACATTCCATAAACGGCCACAGCCATATCAAAATTAAAATCATCCATGCGCTGCTGATAAATCGCGCTATCGACCATTCTCACCTCTAACTGTATACCAAGCTTTTTCAAAAGATGTTGGTATGGCGCCAAAATACGCTCATACGTTCTCGAAAAAACCAAAAATTCAATCTTAAAAACCTGCCCTTGCGCATTTTTTAATACACCATTTTTAACAGTCCAACCTGCTTGCGCGAGCAAGTCACGCGCGTTTATGAGGTTTTTACGGAGCAATTCTGAATTTGGTGTTGCTGGCAAAGTTGGTGCAGCAAGAAAGACTTCTTTCGGCAATTGCTTTTCTAATGGTTTTAAAAGAGAAAGTTCTGCTTTCGATGGCATTCCAGTTGCTGCCAATTCGCTATTCGAGAAAAAACTTGTGCTACGTCGATATTGATTAAAAAACAAATGGCGGTTTGCCCAATCAAAATCAAAAGCCAAGGCTAAAGCTTGCCGAACTCGCCGATCCTTAAACAAAGGCCGCCGTAAATTCATCACAAACCCTTGCATTCCATTAGGGTTCGAATTAGGTAATTCACGGCGAATAATTTTTTCTTGATCAAACAAATGGCCTTGATAAGACCGCGCCCATGTTTTTGCCATATTCTCAGCAACCACGTCAAACTCACCGGCCTTAAAAGCTTCTAAACGGACGGTATCATCCAGCAAATAACGGAAACGAATTTCTGCGAAATTAAACTGCCCTTTACGAACCGGTAGATTTTTTGCCCAATAATCTGGACGGAGCTGAAAAGTGCTTTGTTTTCCCAGATCAAATTGCTTCAACAAATAAGGCCCCGAAGCTAGAGGCGGGTCTTTCACAATTTGACCAAAATCTCGGCCATTCCCCCACTTCCGCGAAAAAACAGGAAGTTCAGCAATAATCAAATGCAACTCTGAATTTTTTCTTTTAAAAACAAAGCGGATTTTTTGAGGACTTAATACTTCAGCACGATCAACATCCCCCCAGTACACTTTATAACGAGGATGTGCGGCAGGATGTTTAGTTAAAGTATCAAAACTATATTTCACATCCGCAGCGGTAACAGGCGATCCATCACTAAAACGCGCTCGCGGGTCTAAAACAAAAGTCACCGATAAACCATCCGCCGCTAAAAACATCTCTTTAGCCAATAAGCCATACACCGAAAATGGCTCGTCCCATGATTTTTCACCTAACGTGTCAAACATGAGCATCGTCATACCCGCCTCTTTTGCGCCTTTGAGCGTAAAAGGATTCAGGCTGTCAAACCCACCCGATGCCGGTAACGTTAAACGCCCGCCCTTTGGCGCATCAGGATTGACATAGGAAAAATGCGAAAAGTGCGCTGGGTATTTCGGCGTGTATCCCATCGCAAAAGCATGTTCGGCGTTCGCCACGGTAGCAAAACCGAGGGTGCCGAACAGCGCCAGCAACCAACAAAAAACGAAACGCATGTCGCCCCTCTCAATCAGAAAAATCTCCGAAATTGTAATGGCTAATCTCCCAAGCAGGGAGGATGAAATATTGCCCGAGCAAAGCACCCTCACGTCAGACTCACATTTTCTGAGTCCCGATACAGACGATGTTTGTGCGGCTTTGCTATGATTAGCGCTATTTTTGATTTCTGCTCTGGATGTTTGTCTTATGAAACTGCAATTCACCAAAATGCAAGGCTTGGGTAACGACTTTATCGTGCTTGATGGCGTCCGCCACCCCATTTCGCTGACAACAGAGCAGATTCGCTACCTTGGGGACCGGCGCTTTGGCATCGGCTTTGACCAACTCTTACTCGTCGAAAAAGCAGAATCTACCGACAACGACTTCCGCTATCGGATTTTCAATAATGATGGCGGGGAAGTTGAGCAATGCGGTAATGGTGCGCGCTGCTTTGCCCGCTTCGTCTTTGAAGCGCAACTATCTGACAAGCGCCAAATTCGCGTTGAAACCGCACGGGGCGTCATCGTGCCTGAACGGCTCGACAATGGCATGGTTCGGGTCGATATGGGACAACCGCGCTTTTTGCCCGCAGACATTCCTTTCATCGCTGATCACGATCGCATCACCCACGCACTGGATGTGTCCGGTCAAGAGATTACGATTGGCGTGGTCTCCATGGGAAACCCTCATGCAGTGCAAGTTGTCGCCGATCTCGATACAGCACCGGTTGCTGAACTCGGCGCGCAGATTGAAAACCACCCTCGCTTTCCGGCACGCGTCAACGCGGGGTTTATGGAAGTTGTGTCGCGCGAGCATGTCCGACTTCGGGTCTATGAGCGCGGTGCTGGCGAAACGCTCGCCTGTGGAACGGGTGCGTGTGCTGCGGTCGTCAGCGGCATTCGGAGAGGCTTGCTTGATTCAAAAGTGCGTGTTGACACACGCGGCGGGCAACTCACGATCGAATGGCAAGGAGAAGGCCATTCCGTGCAAATGACAGGCCCTGCAGTCACCGTGTTTCAGGGTGAGATTACGCTATGAGCCAAGAATTCAGCGCGACAGAAGTCGCTAAATGGCTGAAAGAAAATCCAAGTTTTTTTCAAGAACAGTCAGATCTATTTGCCGACCTCAAGGTTCCACACCCCCATGAAGGGCATGCGATTTCACTGATTGAGCGGCAAATTTTGCTGCTCAGAGACAAAAACCGCCAACTCGCCGCCCGCTACGCAGAAATGCTACGCTACGGCGAGCAAAACGATCTCATCATTAGCCGAACCCACGCACTCGCAAAAGCACTTCTACGTGCATCCGATGCCTCGCGAACCTTGCTCGCGATTTATAGCCAGCTACGTCACGATTTTTCAGTACCGCATGTCGAGGTGCGCTTTGTCCATCCGCGTGCTGAGCGATTTACAGATAATTACCTTACGGCCGCCGCACTACCGGAGCTCAATCGCTACTGTGAGAGTCCTTACTGTGGCCCGCTCGCCAGTGAAACAACCTTGCTTTGCTTTCCAAGCACACCCTTTTTAAGCTCCTTTGCCTTAATCGGGCTTCGCAGTGCAGGCGGGGAAAATATCGGGTTGCTGGCCTTGGCGAGCGAAGATATTCGTCGCTTTACCCCCGATATGTCGGTCGATCTTTTGGTCGGCATTGGGGAGCTGGTTTCAGCGGCATTTGAGAGAACACTAGGCATCCGTTAAACAAAAAGCCCCACACACCGGCGGGGCTTTCGACAAGATGGAACAGATGCGCTAGCCTTTTAGGCGAACCCCATTACTATCGCTGACACTCACTGTCACAGGAACACCCGATTGGATGCTTTGCGACACCGTGCAAAAAGCTTCAAATTGCTCTAAAACGCGCTCCAAATGCACTAATTCGGCCGCTGGCACGCCCAAACTTAAATCGACCTGAATACCCAAGACTCGCAAACGGCCCTCGTCGTTGCGACCAATTTCACAATGCGCAGTCGCAGAAATCGGCTCAGGCGCTTGCTGAAATTTTTTCAGTGCAAACAATAAGCTCGCAGCCAAACAATTTGCAGCCGCCGCCACGAGCATATGACTTGGTGCCGGACCTTCTCCCAAACCGAGCGGCGGCGGTTCATCCGCCAGCAGGCTTGGAAGCGCCCCGCCAAAGTCCACCGTAAATTGATAACCACTCGTTTGCGTTAACGTGACTGAAACCGATTTACTCATGGCCGAAACCTCCTAAGCCGTAGGGGTCGCCAATAAAGACGATAGAGCAGCAACAGCGGCTTGGCTCGCCGCAAAAATCTCGGCAGGGTTGGCGGCACCATACATATAAGCAGGGGCTGTCACAAACCGATGCTCGACATCGACGCAAGCTTGATCAACCGCTTTCAGAACATGCGTTTGCCCCCAGCTCTCAAGCGCTGCGTTCATATCGGGATATTCTTTGCCATCGCCTAAGGTGATTTGCGCACCTCGAATTCCAAGCTCGCGTGCGGCAATACCCAAGACCAGCGGTGCAGCACACAGTGCGACAATCGGTTTTTTCGCCTGAATCGCCGCAAAAACCACTCTTTGCACATCCTCAAATAGCACCGCTTGCGTGCCATCCATCACAAATGTCGTGAGGTTCTTTGCCGCGCCAAAACCACCGGGGAAAACCAACGCGTCAAACTGGCTCACATCCAAAGCCGATAAACTTTCGATTTTTCCACGAGCAATACGTGCCGACTCCGTCAAAATATGCCGAGACTCGGTCATCACTTCACCCTTCAAGTGATCAACGACGTGCAATTGCTCACGGTCTGGCGCAAAAAAACGCACTGAGTAATGTGCCTGTGAAAGCGCAACCATCATGCTAACGGCCTCGGTAATTTCGGAGCCGTCATACACACCGCAACCCGATAATACGACGGCAACAACCCGTTCTACATCCGACATATTTCCCCCTAATTGTGATGAATTTAAAGCGACCGCAACCCCGGTGCCTGTTTTAGAACCTCAATAAAACGCGCATTTTCATGTGGCAAGCCGATACTGACTCGCAGACTATTTTTCATGCCATAGCCACCTAATGGCCGAACGATCACACCATTTTTCAGCAAGAACAGATTGACCACTGCCGCATCAGCGCAATGGAATGTCACGAAGTTGCCCGAAGAGGGAATGTAGTCCAAGCCCAACTCAACAAACGCATCGACAATTTGTTTCATCCCTTCATCATTGACGCGAAGACTTTCGGCAAGAAATGCCTGATCGTCGAGCGCAGCAATTGCGGCAGCTTGCGCCAAGCTATTCACATTAAAGGGCTGGCGAACGCGATTGATCAAATCGGCCACTTCGGGATTACACAGCGCAAACCCCACGCGCAAACCGGCCAAACCATAGGCTTTGGATAGGGTGCGGCTAATAATCAGGTTGGGGTACTGCCTCAACCATGCGGTCACATCGGGGCGCGAAGTGGCCGGTAGGTACTCGGTATAGGCCTCATCTAGTACCACCAGCACATTCTTCGGCACCGCCTCAAGGAAGCGCTCCACCTCAGCGGTTTCGAGATAGGTTCCGGTTGGGTTATTAGGATTCGCAATAAAAACGAGCTTAGTTTGCGCATCAATAGCCGCCAACATGGCATCCAGATCATGACCGTATTCAGAAGCCGGCACCTCAATGCCACGCGCGCCGACGGCCTGTGTGACCAGCGGATAGACCGCAAAAGCGTACTGCGAGAACACAGCGGCATCTTGGGTGGTCAAAAAGGCGCGCGCAACCAGCTCTAAAACATCGTTGGAACCATTGCCTAAGATAATTTGATGCATTTCGACATCAAATTTTTCGGCGATTTTGGCTTTAAGCTCAAAACCATTGCCATCGGGATAACGCGCCAACTCAGAGACGGCTGCTTGCAATGCTTCACGCGCGGATGCTGGTAGACCCAGCGGATTTTCATTCGAAGCCAGTTTAACGATATTGGCTTCGTCCAAACCCATTTCACGCGCCAGCTCAGATACTGGCTTACCCGGCTGATAAGGCGCAATCGCGCGAACATAATCAGGTGCCAACGTGGCGTAAATCATTGGTTTACTCTCCGAAGTTACAAACACTCAATAGCAAACAGAATCCAATTTTCAAATAGAGGTGGGATCGAGCCACTTATCAACATGCACTGGCCGATAAGCAAGCACCCGCTCAATCAAACGATCCGGTTCACTTGCCTGCACGATCAAGGACAAATTTTCATTGCGAATAAAACCCTGCAGCGCGGTGTGACGCAAAAAGAGTGAAAGCGGGCCATAAAAGCCATCGGTATCCAGCAAACCAATCGGTTTGCTATGCATGCCCAATTGCGCCCATGTCAGCACCTCGAAAAACTCTTCGAACGTACCAAACCCGCCGGGTAGCGCAATAAATGCATCAGCCAATTCGCTCATCTTCGCCTTACGCGCATGCATCGACTCGACCACAATCAACTCAGATAAGTGGCTGTGACCAATCTCTTTGCGCATCAAAAACTCCGGAATCACGCCAATGACTTCCCCTCCGGCCTCTAATGCAGCATCGGCAACCGCCCCCATCAGACCAACACGCCCCCCGCCATAGACCAAACTGATCCCACGGCCTGCAAGCTCACGCCCCAGAAAACGGGCCTGTGCTTCGTATTCCGGCCGCACGCCGAAACTAGAACCACAGAAGACGCAAATTTTTTTCATGCTGGAAAACCTTTCGAAGGCGCGATCAAATCACGGCGCTCGGATAACTACCAATCACTTTGACAAACGCCGCTTTTTCACGCAGAGCGTCCAATGCGCTGGCCAACTGTGGATCACTTTGATGACCATCGAGATCGATAAAGAATACATACTCCCACAGGCCGGTACGCGACGGCCGTGACTCAAATTTAGTCATACTGACACCCGCCATCGCAATCGGAGCAATTAAGCTATGCACTGCGCCGGGGCGATTTTGCGCAGAACACACAATCGACGTCTTATCTCGGCCAGATGGCGTGCAGTCTTGCAAGCCCAAGACCAAAAACCGCGTCGTGTTATTCGGCTCGTCTTCAATGTTTTCGGCGACTTTGATCAAACCATAACGCTCGGCAGCCGCTTGACCCGCAATGGCAGCGACCGTCTCATCCTCTCCTGCCAAACGCGCTGCCTCGGCGTTGCTGGCAATCGAGACCCGCTCCACGTCTGGATAAAAGCGATTTAGCCATTCGTGGCATTGCGCCAAGGCCTGAGCATGCGCATAAATTTTACGCGGCACGGGCGCTTCTGGATTTTTGCGCAAAAAGTGATGATGAATGCGCAACACGACTTCACCACAAATTTTGAGCGGACTAGACACCATCAAATCCAATGTGCGGCCAACGGCGCCTTCGGTCGAATTTTCGACCGGAGCAACAACATAATCACAATTACGTGCCTCAACATTGCGGAATGCTTCGTCGATCGACACGCAGGCAACGGTATGCGCGGCATGTCCAAAATGCTTAATAGCTGCAGCCTGCGTAAAAGTGCCTTCTGGCCCTAAATAGGCAATCGACAATGGCTTTTCCAAGGACAAACAGGCCGACATGATTTCCCGAAACAACACAGCGGCGGATTCATCAGGCAGAGGCCCTTCGTTCAAATCTTTAATGCGGCGCAAAACTTGAGCCTCGCGCTCGGGGCGATAAATAATCCCGCCACCTTTAATTTCGCCAATGTGGCGAGCGTGGTTAGCACGCTGATTGATTAGGCCCAAAATCTGCGCATCAATGGCGTCAATGGCATCACGATGCTGTTTAAGAAGTTCATCAGACACGGATTAAGCTTTCCAGTTCAGAACGGCGGCTAATGACGTGCCGCGCATTTCATGCAAAAAAAAGCGGCCACCATGGGCCGCGAGAACAGAATGAAAACACACCAGCCAGCGCCCGGTCACACGGACAAGGCGCGCTGCACGGCAGAGGCTGGCGAGACAATCACACACCATCAAAACTCTGAATCAGCCGTGGCGGCGGGCAAAGTCGTTCATAAAATGAACCAACTCTTTCACACCCTCAATCGGCATCGCATTGTAAATAGAGGCACGCAACCCACCCACAGAGCGATGGCCTTTGAGCTGAACCAGATTGCGATCTTTTGCCTCAGAAACAAACAGGTCATCCAGCGCACTGTCCTGCATGCAGAACGGTACATTCATTTTGGAGCGGAAACCTTCATCAACTGGACAACGGTAGAAACCATTACTGTTTGCAATCGCATCGTAAAGTAGCGCAGCCTTTTCTTCATTGCGTAAGGCAATACCCTTGACGCCACCTTGCTCTTTCAGCCACTTAAAGACCAAACCAGCAATGTAAATCGAATAAGTTGGAGGCGTGTTGTACATCGACTCGGCGGCAGCGTGAACGCTCAAATCAAACATCGTCGGCGTGCCGTCTAAGACTTGCCCTAACAAATCTTCCCGCACAATCACCAGCGTCAGACCCGCAGGACCGATATTTTTCTGAGCACCCGCAAAAATCAACCCAAACTTCGAGACATCAATAGGCCGCGAGAGGAAGTCGCTCGACATATCGCACACGAGCGGCACATCGCTGGCGGGAATATCGGGGAACTGTACACCGCCAATCGTTTCATTCGAAACATAGTGCAGATACGACGCATTGGCGCTCCGTGACCAGCGCTCTTCGGGTGGCACGTAGCTAAAATTGCGATCTTCGCTTGATGCAATCACGCGGACTTCGGCATAACGCTTGGCTTCTTTGAGCGCGAGCTTTGACCAATGGCCGGTCAACACAAAGTCGATTGGCTTTCCTGCGCGCGCTAAGTTCATCGGCACAACAGAGAAAAATGACGAGGCGCCACCCTGCAAAAACAAGATTTTGTAATTGTCAGGGACTGACAATAACTCGCGCAAATCTGCCTCTGCATGGTGGATGATGTCCATGAACTCGCGCCCACGATGACTCATCTCCATGACGGACATGCCTGAGCCGTGCCAATCGGTCAGCTCACGCTGCGCATCCATCAGAACGGTGTGCGGCAGTACAGCGGGACCTGCCGAAAAATTGAAGACCTTGGCCATTGTCATTTCCTTATAGAAGATCAGCTCAGCAGAAAGTGCGCCCTTGCCACCGCAATGGGTTGGGATGCCTCTTCTTGCCAAGCCTCTATCGACACATTGGCAACTCGCTTGCCATGTTTAGTGAGCGCGCAGCGTGCATACAAGGTCGCCGCTCGGCCACTTCGCAAATAATCAAGAGAAAAATCGATGGTCTTGGGCGGCTCGCTTGACTCGCGAATCCACATCAAATGAATCAAAGCAGCCGTTTCCAAAAAACCACCAATCACGCCGCCATGAATGGCGGGCAAAATAGGGTTGCCAACATTACGCTCAGCAAAGGGCAGCGTAAAGAGCAATTGCCCATCCGCCTCGGCCTCAAATTCCAAGCCAAGGAGGCGGGCATAAGGAATGCTATCAATAATGCCCTGACAGTCGCCTTGGTCGCGCAGCCGCAGAAAACGAGACATGAAATCACTCATGCTTTTTCTCCGTTCCCAAAGACCGCACGACTCGATGCCCGCATAAAGGTTGCAACACCATGCGCCAGCGGATCCTCACGATTCCCCTGATGACATATTGCTCGGGTGAAGGCAATTTGCCGAGTCAGGTGATAACATTCCGCCTCGCAAAACACCGGCTGACGCGGCTCGGCGGCACGCAAATAATCGATTCGTAGATCGAGCGTAGCCATCGCTTCCGCCGCCGCGAGGCGCGTAAAGACGGCTAGCGCACTGGTACTGTCCACCAAGCTGGTAATCACACCACCATGCAAGACGCCTGTGGTCGGATTACCCACCAAATCTTCACGCCAATCCAGCGCCAACGTGACTTTTTGGTGCGCCATCCCAGCAAAGCGCAGTCCGAGCGTCGCGCAGTGCGGCAGGCTCACGACCCAGCGTTGCATTTGCTCGAACAAGTCGCTCATTACACACCCTCCGCCGATGCGTCTGCGCCATCAACAAGCCCCTCAGGGACATCATCCGAGGCAAGCGCATCGTCTTCGTCACCTTCGGCTTCGGCAAGCTTGACCAAGCTGACTAAGGTTTCGCCTTCATCAAGATTGATCAGGCGCACACCCTGTGCAGCACGGCCGGTTTCACGCACTTCGGCGACCCGCGTGCGAATCAACACGCCGCCAGTGGTCATCAGCATCAGCTCATCGCTCTCTTCAACCAACTCGGCTGCGACCAATGCGCCATTGCGATCACCCGTATCAATCGCAATCACGCCTTGGGAACCGCGACGGCTCTTACGGTAGTCGCTAATCGGTGTACGTTTGCCGTAACCGTATGCAGTCGCCGTCAGCACTTGGTCCGACTCGCTGCAAGAGACCAGCATACCGATGACTTTTTGACCTTCGGCCAGATCCATCCCGCGCACGCCGCGCGCCGTCCGACCCATTGGCCGCACATCGGACTCATCAAAGCGAACGGCTTTGCCTGCATCCGAGAACATCATGACTTGATGTTGACCGCCGGTCAGCGCGACGCCAACAAGATAATCGCCCTCGTCCAAGCCCAACGCGATAATGCCGGCACTGCGACGACGAGAGAAATCAGATAACGGCGTCTTTTTCACCGTGCCAAACGCGGTCGCCATAAAGACAAATTGATCTTCACTGAACGCTTTGACCGGCAAGACGGCATTAATTTTTTCGCCATCCGCCAGCGGCATCAGGTTAATAATCGGACGACCACGGCTTTGACGGCTGCCTTGTGGCAATTCGTAGACTTTCAGCCAATACATCCGACCGTGGCTGGAGAAGCACAAAATAGAATCATGGGTGTTCGCCACGAAGAGATTTTCAATGAAATCTTCTTCTTTGGTCGCTGCAGCTTGCTTACCGCGACCGCCGCGCCGTTGGGCTTGGTAATCGGTTGCGGGTTGCGCTTTGATATAGCCACCATGCGACAAAGTCACGACCATTTCTTGTGGTGTGATGAGGTCTTCGATGTTGATGTCTGCGCCATACGGCTCAATTTGCGAGCGACGCGCGTCACCGAATTGAGCGCGAATTTGATTAAGCTCGTCAGAAATAATCTGATTGACGCGTTCTGGACGCGCCAAAATATCGAGCAGATCGGCAATGACGCTCATAATTTCGCGATATTCATTGACGATCTTATCTTGCTCTAAGCCGGTCAAGCGCTGGAGACGCAACTCCAAAATCGCTTGGGTTTGGACTTCAGAGAGGCGATAGCCATCGGACTGTAAACCGAACTCGGGTAGCAGAGCATCAGGACGCGCGGCACTGGCATCGACGCGAGACAGCATGTCGGCGACCAAGTCAGACCGCCACATTTGTCCCATCAACTCGGCTTTTGCAAGCTGAGGATTAGGCGAGGCTTTAATGAGGCTAATGATGGTATCGACGTTCGACAGCGCAACCGCCAAGCCTTCGAGAATATGGCCGCGCTCGCGCGCTTTGCGAAGCTCAAAGACCGTACGACGGGTCACAACTTCACGGCGATGGCGCAAGAACTCATCCAGAATTTGCTTGAGATTGAGTAGACGCGGCTGGCCATCGACCAAGGCGACCATGTTCATCCCAAAGCTGTCTTGGAGCTGAGTTTGCTTGTAGAGATGATTCAGGACGACTTCGGGGTTTTCGTTGCGCTTCAGCTCGATCACCACGCGCATACCGGATTTGTCCGATTCGTCGCGGAGATCGCTAATGCCGTCGATCAATTTTTCACGCACCAGCTCGCCAATTTTGATCAGCAGATTGGCTTTATTCACCTGATACGGCAGCTCGTCGATAATGATCGACTGACGGTCTTTGCTCAGGTCTTCGAAGTGCGTTTTGCCGCGAATCACCACGCGACCACGGCCGGTACGGTAGCCTTCTTTGACACCGGCCAAGCCATAAATAATACCGGCGGTCGGAAAATCGGGCGCGGGGACGAGATCAATTAAATCGTCGATCGTCATCGACGGATTCGCCAGCAACGCCAAACACGCATCAATGACTTCGTTGAGATTATGCGGAGGAATGTTGGTCGCCATGCCGACCGCAATACCGGAACTCCCGTTAATCAGGAGGTTCGGGATTTTGGCGGGCAAAATCAGCGGTTCGAACTCGGAACCGTCGTAGTTCGGGCCAAAATCAACGGTTTCTTTTTCGAGATCGCCCAGCAGCTCATGTGCGATGCGTGACATTCGAATTTCGGTATAACGCATCGCCGCTGCGTTATCGCCGTCAATCGAGCCAAAGTTACCTTGGCCATCAACCAGCGGATAACGGAGCGAGAAATCTTGCGCCATACGAACGATGGTGTCATAGACCGCCGTATCACCGTGCGGGTGATATTTACCGATCACATCACCGACAATACGTGCGGATTTTTTATAGGCACGATTCCAGTCATTGGACAGTTCATGCATAGCAAATAACACACGGCGGTGAACCGGTTTTAAACCATCGCGGACGTCAGGTAAGGCGCGACCAACAATTACGCTCATCGCGTAATCGAGATAAGAACGGCGCATTTCCTCTTCGAGACTGACCGGGATCGTTTCCTTGGCGAATAATTGTTCTGTCATGTGCGAGTACGGACCAGTAAAGCATCGAAAATACCGTCAATTCTAGCACGCATCGGGCCATGCTTCCCTCAATTGACACGGGTATTTCCTGAGTGAAAAGAACAACGCCACCTGATTCAGGTGGCGTCAAAACATCGCATGAGCAATTGGACTTAACGCGATTTAAGTTGGTAACGCTTTTCGAGTGAGCTCACGCCCCACGCCATCAACATAGTTAAACACAGGTACAACACAGAAATCGTGAGATAGGGCTCCCAATAACGGGAGTAAACCCCTGCAACGGTACGCGCAGCAAATGCAAGTTCGGCCAGACCAATCGCCGAAACTAAAGAAGTATCTTTCAGCAGCATAATGGCCTCATTGCCTAATGGAGGCAACATACGGCGAAAAGCCTGCGGCACGATCACATGTTTCATGGCTTGGCCATACGACAAGCCCAATGAGCGGGCGGCTTCCATTTGCCCTTTGTCGATCGACTGAATCCCTGCCCGAAAAATTTCGGTGATATACGCGCCAGCATTAAGTGTCAGCGCCAATAAGCCAGAAGCAAATGCGCCATAATTCTGACGGATTTCACGCGCCAGCTCGCCCGACAACAAAATGCCATCAGTCGGGTGAATCAACGAAGGCATCAGCGCAAAGTGAATCAGCAGGATCTGTACAAAAAGTGGCGTGCCCCGAAAAAATGTCACATAGAGGGTTGCGGGAAACCGCACACACCACCGCAAAAGGATTTTGTTCAAGCCATGCTTGCCCTCGGCTAGACGCGCCATCCCCATAAACAGACCGATTAACGTCCCAAACACCACCGCAATCAACGTGATGCCCAAGGTCATTTTCATGCCATTAATAAACAACGGCATGTACTCAACAATCATACCCCAGCGAAAATCGATCATCTCTTTTTACTCCTCGTATTCATTATGAACGCCTGCAGGTGCCACGCGCCGCACAAAAGCGGCGCGCCCTGTCATGTTTATAGCCAGACCTTAAGCGGTCAGGTCGGTCAAAAAGGAGCGAATTGTAACGTAAACTCAATGTAGCGGTTTCTACCACAAATCAAGTTTTGGCTAAATTGAAGTGATTACACAAAGAAGGACATGCAACATGATCTATAGGCTTTAGCCATAAATACGGCATAAATCGCTTAAGAGATTCGCGCGAGCAAACACGATAAGGCGGCTTCAACCGTTTGGCGACGGACACTTTGACGATCGCCGTTAAAGTGATGACAGAAAGTTTCAACACCTTTGGGGCCTGCAATCGCAAACCAAATCGTGCCGACCGGCTTGCTCACAGATCCACCTGTTGGCCCTGCAATCCCCGATACCGCCACGCTCCAATCTGCACCCGCCAATTGCCGCGCGCCTTCCGCCATCTCGCCGACCACCTCAGCACTCACCGCACCAAAAGCTTCGAGCGTTTTAGGATCGACCTCGAGCATTCGGCACTTCGCCTCATTGCTGTACGTCACAAAGCCCGATCCAAACCATGCCGAACTTCCCGCAATATCGGTTATCGCCGCAGAGATCAGCCCTCCAGTACACGATTCGGCGGTCGCCAACCACTCGCCCCGCTTCAGTAGCTGTTCCCCTACAGTTTTGGCCAAACGCGGTATTGTGCTCATCAGATTCATCCTTAACGTTGCCACTTTCGGTAGCGGGAAATTAAACCATTGGTGGAGCTGTCGTGACACAAAGGCGCTAGAGAGGACAGCTCAGGCTCAATACGACGCGCCAACTGCTTCCCGTATTCCACGCCCCACTGATCGAAGGAATTAATCCCCCAAATAATGCCCTGAACAAAGACTTTATGCTCATACAGCGCCAGCAGCATCCCCAAAGTTCGAGGCGTAAGGTGCTCAATTAACAAGGTATTAGAGGGTTGATTACCAGGGAATAGTTTTTGCGGCAAGATAATATCAAGACTGTCTTCGTCGCAGTCTTGCAGCTCTTGTAGCACTTCTGCCTCGGTTTTGCCGCGCATAAGCGCCTCGGTTTGCGCAAAGCAATTCGAGACCAACGCACGATGATGTTCATCAAAAGGGTAGTGACTATTGACCGGCAGAATAAAATCACACGGCACCAAACGCGTCCCCTGATGCAAAAGCTGGAAAAAGGCATGCTGGCTGTTCACCCCGACTTCGCCCCAAATCACCGGCCCCGTATCAAAGTCAAGCAGCTCGCCCAAACGTCCGACTCGCTTGCCATTGGATTCCATATCCAGCTGCTGTAAATAAGCCGGTAAGCGCGCCAGCCCCTGATCATAGGGCATGATGGCGTGAGTGTGCGCCCCGTAAAACGTGTTGTACCACACCCCGATCAAAGCCAATAACACCGGCATATTGCGCTCAAATTTCGCACTAAAAAAGTGCTGATCCATTTCGTGCGCACCGGCCAACATTTGCCGGAAATTCGCCCCCCCAACGGCTAACATCACCGGCAAGCCGATCGCAGACCACAAGGAATAGCGCCCCCCCACCCAATCCCAAAATGGGAACATGTTTTCCGGCAAAATTCCAAACTCTGTCACGGCAGCTTGATTTGTCGAGACCGCGACAAAATGCTGTGCCACCGCCGACTCGCCCAGATGGGTGCACAGCCATGCGCGCGCAGCCTTGGCATTCAATAAAGTTTCGGGGGTCGAAAACGATTTAGACGCGATGATAAACAAGGTTTCCGCCGGATTCAGATGCTTCAATACGCGCCCTAAGTGCTGACCATCCACATTCGACACGAAGTGAATAGTAGGCCCGCCGTGTGCGAAAGGCTCCAACGCGTCATACGCCAATAATGGCCCCAAATCCGAGCCGCCAATCCCCAAATTCACCACATGCCGAATGGGCTGCCCATGCGCGCCCAACCACTGGCCACTACGCACCGCCTCTGCAAACTGCTCAACACGGGTGAGCGTTTGTTGAATGTCAGCAACAATATCTCGCCCTTCACAGCAAAAATGGCTGCCTGCGGGGGCGCGTAACGCCACATGCAAAACCGCCCGCCCCTCGCTGATATTGATTTTCTCGCCCGACTGCATCCGCAACATCCATGTTTTCAAATCGGCGGCATGCGCCAACTCGGTCAACAGGCCCAATGTACGATGGGTGATGCGGTTCTTCGAATAGTCGAGAAAAAGACCATTCAACTCTAAAGAAAAATGCTCAAAACGAGCCGGATCCGCTGCAAACAAATCCCGCATATGCAGATGACGCGTCGCGCGCTGATGCTGATGCAGCTTGGCCCAAACAGGGCTGTGGTTAATGTCGTTGTGGCGGTAGGCAGGCATAGAACCAAAATCAGAAAAGGGATTAAAAACGGATAAAGTGCTCGCGATAATGCTTAAGCTCTTCGATGGACTCGATAATATCGGCGAGTGCCTCATGTTTACCGCGCTTAACCACCCCTTTTGCCACCTCTGGCCGCCAGCGTTTGGCTAATTCTTTCAGCGTGGAAACGTCTAAGTTCCGATAGTGAAAATAGGCTTCGAGCGTCGGCATATAGCGCGCCATAAAGCGGCGATCCTGACAAATGGAATTGCCACACATGGGAGATTTATTCGCAGGAACCCACTCTTTTAGAAATTCGAGCATCTGCAGCTCTGCATCTGCCTCATTGAGCACCGATGCTTTCACTTTGGAAATTAAGCCACTTTTTCCGTGGGTATTTTTATTCCAATCATCCATCGCATCGAGAACATGATCGGGCTGGTGGACAACCAATACCGGCGATTGCGCGACAATGTCGAGTTGATTGTTGGTCACGACCATGGCCAATTCGATAATGCGGTCGGTCTCGGGGGACAAACCGGTCATTTCCATATCAAGCCAGACGAGGTGGTTTTGATCTTGCGCCATGATCCTGCTGTCCTTCAAAATGCGGCATTGTCGCATAAAGCGATGCCATCCGGTGCACCCACCCGCCCCAAAAATTATGCCAGACGCTTGGATTTCACCTATTGTATTCAGTTTGCTGGTGATTGGATTGTGCGTGCGCCTCGGGCTGCTGCGCCGCCATATTCGGCATGTCACCCAGCACGCAAATGCTGTACCAGCCGCTTTTGCAGCAGCCATTACGCTTGAAGCACACCAAAAAGCAGCGCTTTACGCCCGCGCACGTAGTCAACTGAACGCTCTGCAGCACATGGTCGATGCGGGTTGGTTGATTTGGGTGTTGTGGGGCGGTGGTTTAATGTGGTTTAACCAGCACATTGCCGCCACAGGAACGCTATGGTCAGAATTGCTTTTAATTGGCGCACTGGTTTTTGCAGGAGAGCTCATACAGCTGCCCTTGTCGCTCTACTCCACCTTCGGTCTCGAAGCCCGATTTGGCTACAACCGCACCACCCCTCAATTATTTTTGGCGGATTTACTGCGCGGCACACTCTTAAGCATCGTGATTGGTGGCCCCTTGTGTGCCGCAGTCCTGATGCTTTTAGCGTATGAACAGGCATGGCTGTGGATTTGGCTACTGTGGAACAGCTTTACCCTTGGGCTGGCCGCAGCCTTTCCGCATTGGATCGCGCCGCTTTTTAACCAATTTACCCCGCTGGACAACCCAAGCCTGCAGCTCAAAATTGATGCTCTTTTACAGCGCTGTGGCCTTCCACCACGAAAAATCTACATTGCCGACTCTTCTCGACGCTCGACACGCGGTAATGCCTACTTAGCCGGGCTGGGAAAATCACAGCGGATTGTGATTTTTGACACGCTACTTGAGCACCTTGATGAAGCAGAGATCGAAGCCGTTCTCGCCCACGAACTTGGACATGCACAGCGCCATCACCTCAAACAACGAATGCTCGCAGGGTTGGTGCTCAGTTTTATCCTGCTGGCAGGATTCGGCTATGCATTACAACACCCTCAGCAATGGGCACCCGCTTTCGGTCTAGAGACCGAGCGCACAACGCTTCTCCTCTGGGCCATGATCAGCGTCAGCTCCGTGTTAGGTGCATGGATCGCCCCGCTAGGCAATTTTTTTTCGCGGCGCAATGAATTTGAAGCGGATGCTTTTGCGGCCACTTACAGTCAAGCCGAAGCACTCGCTAGCGCACTCACCAAACTTTACCGTGATAACGCGGCCACCCTGACCCCCGATCCGCTCTATTCTGCCTATAACGACTCGCACCCGGCAGCGCTTGATCGCGTTGGACGCTTACTTGCGCAATCAAAAAAGGAGTAGAAATGAATACGCTCGCTCAAGAATTTTGCCAAACAGGCCCCGAACTGACGGCGCTTTCTGAACAAGAAGCGGATGCGTTGTTGGAGAGCCTCGAAGGGTGGTCGATCGAAGAAGGGCGGCTCTGTAAAACACTCCATTTTGCGGATTATTACCAGACGCTCGCATTCGTTAACGCGCTAGCGTGGGTTGCCCATCGCCACAATCATCACCCCGATCTCAACGTGCATTACAACCGCGTTGAAATCTCTTTTTCTACCCATGATGTCAATGGCCTCAGCCGCAATGACTTTATCTGTGCGGCCAAAGTCGAAGGATTATTAACACTGTGAATCAAACTGTTAGCGGTCGAATTATCAAAAGCCATGGACGGCGCTTTATTGTTGAAATTGACGGGCAGCACTACGACTCGACCACCCGCGGCAAGCGCACCGACTATGCGTGCGGTGACCATGTTTTTGCGCAAATTCAAAACAAAGAACAGGCCGTGATCGAAAAAGCGCATGAGCGCCAATCTTTGCTATATCGCTGCGATGGCAATAAAAGCAAATTAATCGCTGCGAACGTGACACAGATTGTCATTGTCTTGGCCGCCGTCCCGACCTTTAGTGAAGAATTTCTCAACCGATGTCTAATTGCCGCAGAGGCGAGCAACATCAAACCGCTCATTGTCTTAAATAAAACCGATTTGCCCGAAGCCGCCGCCGCACGAATCCAGCTGGCTCCATACAGAAAACTGGGCTATTCGCTGCTTGAGTTGTCAGCATTGGGCGATGTTTCTGCATTACGAAATGCATTGCAACATGAGGTTTCGGTTTTAATTGGTCAATCGGGGATGGGCAAATCTACGCTGACGAATGCCTTAATTCCAGAGGCCGCTGCCCGCACCGGCGAGATCTCTACCGCGCTCGATACTGGCAAACACACCACCACCCATGCCGCCTTATATTTGCTCGACGATCAAGGTTCGGCCTTAATTGACTCGCCGGGGTTACAAGCCTTTGGTTTATTTCATTTAAGTTCGCGAGAATTGGCTGAGTGCTTTCCTGAAATGCGCCCTTATCTTGGACAATGCCGATTTCATAATTGTGCACACTTAGTCGAACCGGGTTGCCGGGTCATTGCCGCCACGCAGGAAGGCGCGATTTTGCCGAAACGATTAGAACTTTTGCAGCGCTTAACACGGGATCTTTCGGCCAGTCATGACCGCTAAAAACGGATCGTTTGTGCTGCACTGCAAAACAAGTCACGCTCTCTACTTTTTTAGGTTCATGCTAGAGTAATGATACTGATACACACTGTATTGGTTTCGGCACCTCTGGCACAGGGCAGGGGTTACGCGAAGCAAAAAAGATAAAACCTAAAAAAAAGATGGGGGAATTTTATGAACAAGCGTATCGCACTCGTCACTGGCGGCATGGGCGGCATTGGCACCGAGATTTGCAAGACACTCGCGGCCGCTGGCCATACCGTGGTCACGACTTGTTCTCGGCCGGGTAAAGAGGCAGATTGGGTCTCCAGCATGCAGGAAGCGGGCTATACCGCGCACGCCTATGTATGTGACGTCACAGACTTCGACGCTTGCCAAAGCCTCATTGCCCAAATTAACGCCGACCTTGGGCCGGTTGATGTGCTCGTCAATAACGCGGGCATCACTCGCGATGCAAGCTTCCGTCGCCTTGAAAAAGACGACTGGGATGCGGTGATCCGAACCAACCTTGACTCGGTGTTTAATATGACCAAGCCCGTGCTCGACAAGATGCTCGAGCGGGGCTTTGGGCGCGTGATTAATATTTCTTCAATCAATGGTCAAAAAGGTCAGTTTGGCCAAGCCAACTATTCCGCGGCCAAAGCGGGTATGCATGGCTTTACAATGGCCTTGGCGCAGGAAGTTGCCAAAAAAGGCGTGACTGTTAATACGATTAGCCCAGGCTATATCGCGACAGATATGGTCATGGCCGTACCAGAAGAAGTTCGCAATAAGATCGTCGCGCAAATTCCAGTAGGCCGCTTGGGCCGCCCAGATGAAATTGCATCGTTGGTGAACTATCTGGCTTCGGATATTGCAGGCTTTATTACCGGCGCCAATATTTCCATTAATGGCGGCCAACACATGATGTAAGCTCGAAACTTCGAGACCAGAAAAACGCCACATCAATCACTTGAGTGGCGTTTTTTTTGACCTGAATGTTCAAGCAGAGTGGGCAAGACCTTAAGCAACGTCGCCGCGGTCAACTGAGGATGTTCTAGCGGAAATAAATGACTACCCGACACGGTGTGCACGGTTAAACCAAAGTGCCGATGCGCATTCAATCGCTCGGCAGGCCCCACCAAGTCCGTTTCTGCGCCAACAAAATACGCCCCAGGGACTGCCAACTTTCCGTGGTAGCGGTGCAAACCATGCGGCATCGAACGATAGATTTGATGCTCAATATGCGGCCTAAAACGCAACCGGCGCCCGACCTCACAATCCTCTGTACCTGACTGGGCATAGTCCCACAGTACGTCAGGATCAAATCGCGCAAAAAGGGGCTTGTTCGCAAAAAAGGAATACGCCGATTCGACGCTAGGCCATGCATCACGTCGTCGCAAGGTGTAGCGGCCCGGTGTCAGCCGATCAACCACTTTCAGCCGCTTCGCTAACCACAGACCCCGTCCCCGCCACGCCCCCATTAAGGGCGAGTCCATTACCACGATCGCCTTGAATAGCTCTGGTGCAGCAAGCGCGGCCATCAGCGTGAGATAGCCGCCCAAAGAATGCCCAACACCAATGACCGGCCGGTCGTAGTGCTGACGGATATAATCTAATGTCTCCGCAACTAAGTGCGGCCAACTGTCCGTCACAGGGTAATCAGGGTTGTGCCCCAGCCTTTCGATGTACCCGACTTGATAATGCGCCTCTAACTCTCCGAACATCTTGCGATAGCAAGTCGCCGGAAAACTATTCGCATGAGAAAAGTGCAAAATATCGCGCATAGCCGCCAAAAACAAACAGTTGTTTGATTTGCTAACGTAGCACAGAAACGCACTAAAAACACGCTGTACGTTTCGTCACCACGCCAACAGCAGCTCAATTTGAGCGCGCTATAATGGACACCCCTTACGTTTCCGCAACAAAGGCCTGACTTATATGAAGTCCCCTCTTTATGCCGCACTGCTTGTTTGCACAGGATTATTCTCTCTCTCCGTGCAAGCAGCTGACCCAATTAGCGCCCGCCAAGCCGAGTTCAAAAAGATCTTACGGGCGTTCGAGCCGATGGGCACGATGGTCAGAGACCGTGACCCCTACAAGGCCGACGCATTCTTGCAATATGCGCAAACCTTAAAAACCCTATCTCACACCCCATGGCCGTATTTTGTCGCAGGAACAAACACCGGCAAAACACGCGCAAAAGCAGAAATTTGGAGCCGCGCTGCAGAATTTAAGACAGAACAAAATACCTTTATTCAGCGGGTCGATGATCTAGCTGAGGCCGCAAAAAGCAATGACATTCAGAAAATTAGACCGGTTTACAACACCTTAGCGCAGAGCTGTAAAAGCTGCCATGACAGCTTTAGAAACAAAAACCGGCCAGATTAAAAATCAACCGAGCGATTAGCTTCACCGGACGGGGAAACCTCAGCCAAAGGAAACTCTACAGTAAAGGTTGTCCCCTCACCCTCTTCACTCACAAAGGAAATCGTGCCATACATCGCATCAACCAAAGCACGCGTAATCGCCAACCCTAAGCCTGTTCCCCCTTTTTTTCGGGTATCGGAACTATCCCCTTGAAGGAACTTTTGGAAAATTTTTGATTGGAACGCTTTTGAAATGCCTATCCCATAATCTTTCACCCGAATGCAGACGGTTGAAGCCTGAACAGCCAGCGAAATTTCAATCATCGCGCCTGCAGGTGAAAATTTAGCCGCGTTCGAAATAAGGTTAGACATGACTTGCGCAAAGCGCTGCGCATCCACATACACCGATACAGCACCTTTGTCTAAATCACCTAACAAGGACAAATCCACGCCACATTCCCGAGCATAACCTTGATTCATCGCAATAGACTGATTTAACAAATCGACTACATCGCAGCGGCGCAAGTTTAAGCGCATTGCACCAGATTCTATTTTTTCAATATCTAAAATATCGTTAATTAATAAAAGTAAGCGCTCGCTGTTTCTTCTGGCAATATCTAATACTTTACCAACGCGGTCTGGAATCTCCCCCACAGAACCACTCAAGAGTAAACCGAGCCCGCCATGAATAGCGGTTAATGGCGTTCTTAGCTCGTGGCTTACGGTAGAGATAAATTCTTTTTTCATTTTCTCGACCTTATAGCGCTCACTTAAATTATATCCAATTGCAACATAGCCATAAATTTGACCAGAACTATTTTTGAGCTCTGTAACAGATAAAGCAACTGGAATAATACTCCCCTCCAAATCAAGACAAGACCACTCTTTTTCGCCATCAAAAAAATATCGTGTTAGAGAAAAAATAGGCGGAACGTCCCTTAACATGCAGCATATTTTTTTTAGCTCGGCTTGGTAAATATCAAATTGTTTTTGGTCAATCAATTCAGTTAAAAACCGCCCACCATTCGACGCCAAAACCCCACCAAAAGCCGCCTCTGCAGCAGGATTGACTGTGCGAATTACGCCATTTAAATCCGTGGTCAAAATCATTTGGTGACTGCTATTAATCACCGCCTCACGCAAATTTAAAGAACGACCTAGGCGATAACTCAAGCCTTTTTGAATGCGCTCAGCACGCTCGGTGCGGATCAGTTGGCGTAACAGTAAAAAAGTCATCACGCCAATCAAAACAATCAAAGAAGCAATACCAA
>CAZWRK010000040.1:0-2974 GCA_964635875.1 uncultured Aquaspirillum sp. | reverse complement strand
TATCTCTTGTTCATATACACCACCAAGCTGCATGATAAAAATGGCATTGAATGGTAGCCACCCACCGAAGGATGGCCACCTAAATTGCTTATCAATGCAACAAAAGCAAACTAATCCACTAGCGTAGCAAAGACTTCAAAATATTCAGGAAACGTTTTAGCAACACATTTAGGGTCATGAATACGAATCGGGGTTTCTAATAGTGAAACCAAAGAGAAACACATCGCCATCCGATGATCATCGTAGGTATCAATGGCCGCCTGAGGGATTAGCACTGTAGGCGGGGTAATACGTAAAAAATCTTCCCCTTCCTCAACTAATGCACCCACTTTGCGCAACTCTGTCGCCATCGCAGCAATTCGATCCGTTTCCTTGACGCGCCAGCTCGCTATGTTGCGCAATGTGCATGGGCCATCACAAGCCAATGCCACTACGGCAAGCGTCATTGCAGCATCTGGAATGTGATTAAAGTCCATATCAAACGCTTTGAGCATGCCTTCAATAGGAGGACGTGCCTCAATCCAATGATCCCCCATTGTGATTTGCGCACCGGTTTGCGCTAGGGCTTCAGCAAAACGAACATCCCCCTGAATCGATTCCGCCCCAACACCTTCAACACGGACGCACCCGCCCGCCAAAGCACCCGCCGCTAAAAAATAAGAAGCGCTTGAAGCGTCGCCTTCCACGTGAATCACACCAGGAGAGCGATAACATTGTCCGGCTTTCAAGATGAAACGCTGCCAGCCTTCTTGCTCAACCTGCACGCCAAAGCGCGCCATTAACTTTAGAGTAATATCAATGTAGGGCTTAGAAATTAGCTCGCCAATGACTTCAATCGTGCAATCTTGTCCGCGAAGCGGAAGCGCCATCAATAAGGCGGTTAAAAATTGGCTGGAGACGTTGCCACGGACGCGGATGATGTCCTGTTGAGCTTCAACCGCGGGATGAATATGCAGAGGAGGGAAACCTTCTTGTCCAAGATAGTCAATCACCGCGCCCGCCTCACGCAAAGCATCGACAAGATCGCCAATGGGACGCTCGTGCATCCGCGCCACGCCTGAAAGCTGATAATCACCGCCCGATAAGGCCAATGCGGCGGTTAATGGTCGAAAGGCGGTTCCGGCATTCCCCAAAAATAATGTGGCCTGTTTGACAGGAAAAGCACCACCAATCCCTGTCACCCGAAAATGCCGATCGCCTAAGTCTTCGACCTGCACGCCGAGTGTTTCTAGCGCATTCAACATGTGTGAGACATCATCCGCATCTAGCAAATTGCGAACCTCTGTCACACCTTCAGACAAGGCCGCGAGCAAGAGAGTTCGATTAGAGATGCTTTTAGAGCCCGGAAGAGAAATGCATCCATTAACACGTGAGCGAGGAGCAAGGTCGAGATATTCCATAACAATAGTCCGAAGTTTTCAAGCAGTTCACAAAGAAGCATTACCTTATCACAAGCCATTGCAGCACCTACCCTCGGCACAGGGAAAACGCTACCATCTCACGCCTCATGCGCACACGTTTGCAGCGCCCATGGTTTTGAAATATTCATCTACTGGAGTGGTTTAATGATGACAACACCTGTCATTACGATTGATGGCCCTTCTGCCTCGGGCAAAGGCTCTGTGGCGGCACGTGTCGCTAAACAACTGGGCTTTCATTATCTGGACTCGGGCGCGCTCTATCGCGTATTAGCACTTTACGCACAACGCCAAAATTTATCGTGGAGCGATGAAGCGCGCTTAGCATTAGCAGCAGTACGGCTCCCTGTGCGGTTTACTGAAGATCAAATCTGGCTCAATGATGAGAATGTTTCCGATGCGATTCGGAGCGAAGAAGTCGGCATGGGCGCATCGCAAGTTGCGGCACTGCCGGCCGTTCGCAGCGCACTTTTGCAGCGCCAACGGGACTTTCGACAACTGCCAGGACTCGTCACCGATGGCCGAGATATGGGATCTGTGGTTTTTCCTGATGCCATATTAAAAGTTTTCTTGACAGCGTCATCGCAAGAACGCGCAAATCGACGCTATA
Source organism: uncultured Aquaspirillum sp. (assembly GCA_964635875.1). Classification (GTDB taxonomy): domain Bacteria; phylum Pseudomonadota; class Gammaproteobacteria; order Burkholderiales; family Aquaspirillaceae; genus CAZWRK01. The sequence goes on along the minus strand of CAZWRK010000040.1, from coordinate 946 downwards.
AGCAGTTGATCGAAAAGGGGGAATCTGCTAATCTCCAAAAAATTCAGGACGACATTGCAAAGCGCGACGCACAAGATGCTGCGCGAGCAGTCGCTCCGCTGCGACAAGAGTCTGATGCACGATTACTGGATACCAGCACATTAACTATTAATGAGGCGGTAAAACAGGTCACAGACTGGCTCAGCGAAGTCAGCGTCTCATGAATAGCGATACGACCGCACTTGGCGCAAGGCCAAAGGCGATTACGATAAACTAACCCGCAGGTTTACGCCTGCACCCCGAGTTTCTACTACATGACAACCACCATCCCAGCAATGGAAAGCTTTGCCGCGCTTTTCGAGGAAAGCCTCGCTCTTCAAGATATGCGCCAAGGTGAAGTGATCACCGCAGAAGTTGTTGCGATTGATCAAAACTTTGTAACCGTGAATGCAGGCCTGAAATCAGAGTCTCTGATTCCGGCAGAAGAATTCAAGAGCGACAATGGCGAGCTCGAAGTCAACATTGGCGACTTCGTCACTGTAGCCATCGATAGCCTCGAAAACGGCTACGGCGAGACCAAACTGTCCCGCGAAAAAGCCAAGCGCATGGCTGCTTGGGTTGAGCTGGAAGAAGCGCTCGAAACCAATAACATCATGTCCGGTGTGATTAGCGGTAAGGTCAAGGGCGGCCTCACTGTGATGGTTAACGGCATCCGCGCCTTCTTGCCGGGTTCCTTGGTTGACGTTCGTCCGGTGAAAGACACTACACCGTTCGAAGGCAAACAAGTCGAATTTAAAGTGATCAAGCTTGATCGCCGCCGCAACAACGTTGTGGTTTCTCGTCGCGCAGTTCTGGAAGAAACCTTGGGCGAAGAGCGCAAAGCGCTGCTGGACAGCCTCAAGGAAGGCGCAGTCATCAAAGGTATCGTCAAGAACATCACCGACTACGGTGCGTTCGTTGACCTGGG
>CAZWRK010000039.1:14238-34690 GCA_964635875.1 uncultured Aquaspirillum sp. | reverse complement strand
CAGGTGCAGTCTTTCTCGTGCCACTTTATAGCTTGTTTTTCAATCTCATCCGCTCTCTTTAGAACTTTCTTATGTTCTATAAGACCTGAGTGATAAGATAGATCAATTTCATTATCGAGAGAAGACATATTGGTAAACCTTCCATTTTTATCTCTATTGATAGGGAGTTTACGGATTATGTCTTCCTCCAAAACCGCAAATGAATTACCTTTCCTTGTCAATATAAAGTAAGCGCATATTGTAGAGAGCTTTCCCTCACTATTGTTAATAGTATCTATCAATGATATTGATCTTATAAAACCTCTTTTTATAGATCTTGTTTTTCTAGCAACGTCATCCAAAGTAGTGTACTTGAACTCAACGTAGTCTGTTTTTTTGTATTTTGGTTTAGTTTTCATCTTTATATATTAATTTGTCTAATTCATTCATATTAAAATCTATCATTTTTGTACCTTTAATTGCTCTAACTGTTCGCTCTGAATCTATATATTGAATTTCATAACCGTCTCTCTTTAAACAATCTCTTAAATAGTCTGTTGTTTCGTACCAAGGGTCACCTTGTTTGTACCTAAGTAAAGCTAGGCTTAGTATTAAATCAAGATATTTTTTTTCCATTTTAACTAATAAAATAAATTCCAACAATGTAACCAATAATAAATGAAAATGGCGTTAGCAAAAAAGTAATAACAAGGGTAAACAATATCTTATTTATAAAATCAATACTCTCTAAGATATTAGTTGTTATTTGCTTTTGTTGTATAAAAGACCAGTATAAGTCATTCATATCAATACCAATTCATAGCTAAATGGAACTCCCAAGCTTTTAGTGGCGTTCCATATCGATTACTAATATATTTCTTCATCCATTCATATTGGCATAAAGCGGCTTCTGTTGTTGCTTCAATTGCACAACCCATCTTGCTTGCTGGGAGGGCTTGAGGCATTCCTCCTGCTCCTATTTCATTCATGGCATCTGGTCTGTAGCCTGCCTCCTTCTTTAAGATATTATCAAAAGCTAAAGCATTAACCTCGTCATATTCGCTTTGTATTTTAGCAAGTATTACTTCTCGTATATTAGCTGCCTGTGGTGTAAGGTACTTTTTAAAGGGAACAACTTTAGGTGGTGCTTTTGTAGGAGTTACCGTTACAGTTGGAGTAATTGAATACTCCGGAACTGGATTTAAAATCTTCTCCTGTTCTATTTGTATAGGATTATTAAACTCAATAGGAGTTTGGAACTTTACTTTACCTGTACCGCCGAGACAGTAGAGAGTAAAAAATATACCAAACAGCATCCCAAGTGTTGATGAGTAAAATATTGGCCTCCAGTTTTCGAGTAAATAGGTGAATATGTTCATATGTGGGTGCTTATCTATATAAATTGATTCTACGGGTTTAGCGTTCTTACCAAGTTTATAAAACATAGGATTAATTAATTTTTAAAAGTCATCCGTTGGATCTGGTGGCACATTTGTAACCTCGTTTAACCAACACTTCTTTTCGCAAAATATCTTTCCTGTTTTTGGATTCTTAACATTTCGAGCGTTACATTTAGTACAAAAACCGTAATCTCCCTGCTTTGGCTTACTGGCTCCATCTACTTGCTCTTTAAACGCCTGTTGTTCGCTTGGTGTAGGTTGTGGCTTGGAAGCTGCAATACCATCGTCATCGTCATCAACATCTAGACAAAGCATGGCTACAATAGCGTAGCGCCTGGCATAGGTAATGGCGCTTCCAATACTTTGAGGATCATTTTTAACAGGATTGAGCATATAGAAAGATTCTATACTGTGACCGCTCTCGGCGTGGATTATCTCTGTTTTTAAAAAGTAAGTATCCTGTGCACCTGCGGTTCCAAAGGTGGGACTTTGAACTATTACTAGTCCGCATTTTTTTAAAGGTTCTTTAATAACCTCAAGTACGTTACTAAGCGTGGCATACTTTGACTTAAAAAAGGGATTTAATGCGTCTTTTGTAACCTTTCCAACCTCTTGCTGGAATTTAAAAAGGGCTGCTGCTATTTCTTTCATAATTCTTTTGTTGAATTTATATTGTGTTTCTCCCAAGCTTTAATAATTTCATAAACGGCGTTTCTTGATTTAAACCCCATTTCTTCCGCAATATCTCTAATTGGTATATTATCTTTCATCCTCATTCTTATGTATTTTATGTTGTCTGCTCTTCTTTTATCCCAAGTGTTGTAATATTTGTTTCTCATAAGTAGTATATATGAATGCACATAGATTGTCAAGAGGTAATTGTCTTATACTCCCTCTGATTGGCAATATATTTATACATATCTTCAATTAATAACTCCAGGTTTGCAATCTCAAAAGCATACAGTTCATCTCTCTGTGCTGACTTCTGATATTCCATTAAAGATTTCAATGTATCGACCGATGATTCGATTCTGGAAACGGTGTAAGTTAAGTCTCTCATATAGTTGACCTTTCTTTTAAAATAGTAACAATATCTTTTGCTTCTTTAAAAGCGGCGACCGCATGCCTCTCATCTTCTCGATGAATACATCCCGATAACAGGAACCATATTTCATCAAGACTTGCCTCTAAATTTTCGCATAAATCAAAGTTTTTAAGTTTTGTTAATTCTTCCATATTAGTTGTCATAATAATATAATGCGACAATAATTGCCGAAAACATAAGCATAACCGTTGCTAGTTGATAAGGACTCATATATTAAACAGTTCCGCTTTTACACATCTCAATGTAGCATGATTCGCATACATCGGTTTGTGAGTCAATTGATAAATACTTTCCACATACCGAACATTCCGGTTTCTGATCCCATTGCCCAACGTCTGGGTAGGCATCCTGATAATCTTCGTACATATAGTTTTATTAATTAATAATCTCGTTCCTCAATCCAACATACAAGTGCTTGATTACCGTACATTAGGATTGAGAAATCAAATTATTAATGTAAGGTTAGTATAAACAAGTGTAAACAGATTGTCAAGAGATAATCACAATCTTATACATACCGGATACATACATTAGAAGATTTAAGCATAAAAGAACCGCCAGATTGCTCTGGCGGTTCTGTAAGCATTGACAACAGTCGCTATCAATGTTACGATCTTTTTGCGAAAAAAGGAGTAAGACAAGTATACACGCTTTTCTTCTCCTTTTCAAGCTCCATCTTCAACAGGCATGCGAATCAGTGGATGTCCCCATAAATCAAGGACGTTAAAAAATGAGGTTGATTCGAGCAGGGGAAACCTAACTTAGGCCCGTTCAATGTAGAATAACAACCAACACTCAGATAATGAAAATACGGTGTAATGAGAGACTCTTAACGTATTACCCGACGGCTGCACGTTAAATAGGCAGTTAGAGATAGAGTCAACATGTGCGGAGAGAAAACCGATTATACACATGCAAGATTAACCTTATTCGTCTTAATAGGGTATTCCTTCTTATCCCATTCAAAGTATGGAATTACACGATACTACGAGCAAACATGACTGGAGTTGAAAAAAACTTTGAGAGTTTTAAAAATATGATATACTAACGTTCATGCAAGGCACTCTAATCGAATGTCCGAATTGTGCAAAAGAAAATAAACGAAATGTTTTAGGCCGTCTGATAAGAAAAAATACTATAGAGATTCAGAGATTCCACCGGCTAGATGGCGTTACCTCAATAACAGCAGGAACCATTGTCATAGGTTGCTCATGCGGTTATCAGGGGACTGTAGCACGGGGAACTATTGCGTACTAATATGATTCAAACTGAATTAGACTTACTCCTTATAGAGATTGATCTAAAAAAACGGATTCTTGAATTGTCACACAAGAACAATCTTTCTCATATATCCTCCTGTCTGAATGCGGTTAAAGTACTCGCATATATTTACGCAAACAAAAAACCAGAGGACATTGTAATTCTTTCATGCGGTCATGCCGGACTCGCATTATACGTAGTACTTGAGAAGTTCCAGAATGCCAATGCGGCGCAACTTCTTATTAAACACGGGGTACACCCTAGCCGAAGTTTAGAAGATGGCATTTACTGCAGTTCTGGAAGCTTAGGACATGGGTTGCCTATTGCAATCGGGATGGCAATTGCTAAACCAGACAGACACGTATACGTTATATGCAGTGATGGAGAGCTTGGTGAGGGGAGCATGTTTGAAGCAAGACAATATATACAAGCAAGAGATATTAAAAATATCAAATCCTACGTTCTCTACAACCACTACGGAGCGTATTCTAAAATAGATTTCTCATTATCTTATGAAGCTCCAAAATTTGAAGATGTTATTGAGTTTTCAGATGAGGATAAACCGGTTTTTTTACGAGGACTTGAAGGACACTATCATAAGCTAACCGATGAGGAATACGAAGAGGCTATCAAATTCTATAACTCAGAAGAACAGGTGGCAATGCTCCAAGCTTCTAAAAATTCATCAAGAACACTCCAATGAGACAAGAATTCTTTATTTACCTGTATCAGAAAATGCACGAAAACGAAAAAATAGTTGCTATTACTGCTGATTTAGGCTATATTGGATTTGATAGAATACGGAATGAGTTTCCTAAAAGATTTTTTAACGTCGGCGTAGCGGAACAACTCGCAGTTGATATGGGAATCGGCATGGCACTTGAAGGAAAAATACCGTTTGTATACAGCATCACCCCATTCCTGCTTTACAGACCGTTTGAGAGTCTCAGAACGTATATTAATTATGAGAGTATACCGGTTAAGTTAATCGGATCAGGACGAAACAACGACTACGAACACGATGGATTCTCACACTACGCAGGGGATGATAAGGATCACATGAAACAATTCGGGAATATACGGAGCATCTGGCCTCATAACAGATTAGGAATGCAAACGGCAGTCACAGAGGCGATTATGAAAGACAAACCCTATTATATTAATCTTAAAAGATGAATGTTCTTGTTGTCGGCGCTGGAGGATTTATCGGAAAACACCTTGTGGCACGACTTAAAAAAGACGGCCACTCGGTAGTTGAGGCGGGAAGGTACAGCTTCTATCAATACTACGATGGTAAATATCTTAATGATTTAATTCGAAAAAATAACTTTGACCACGTATACAACCTATCAGCATATGGGAATATGTTTTTTCAAAAAAACGCAGAAGAAACCATAAAAGCAAACATAACAAACACAACGAACCTGTTAAACTGGTGTAAAGATTCAGACATACAGGCATTTATTCAAGTATCAACCTCGGCGGTAATGCTCAACACGCAAAACATGTACAGCTTAACCAAACAAATTGGTGAGCACATTTGCCATCTTTTTAAGAAAGCGTACGAAATGCCGGTTGGGATTATACGACCCATGAGTGTATATGGGCCTGGAGAATCAGACTTCAGATTTATACCGACAGTATTTAGGAGTTGTTTAGAAAACGAACCCATGATGCTTGAGCCAAACGCAGTTCATGACTGGATATATATTGACGAATTCATAGAGGACATGATTACTCTACCAGAATTAATAGATTCAAATCCGACGCTCCAGATAAGAACATCAGGAACGGGCATACTCACTAAAAACTCAGACGTTGTTACCATTATTGAAAAGATTACTAAAAAGAAAGCAAACATACAGGAGAGAACGGTGCTTCGTGATTTAAACTGGCAAGATCTTGATTTGAAACACCTATCACCTCCTAAAATAACATTGGAACAGGGGTTAAAAAAAATATATAATAGTCTTATTTAAAACATGAATTATGGCTACACTAAGGCAAAAGAAGGCTTTAAAAGCGATAGTCGAAAACGGTGGAAAAATTAGTACAGGCATGAGAGCAGCGGGTTATTCTCCAGCAACGGCTGAGAATCCAAGCAAACTTACTTCAACAAAAGGTTGGGCTGAACTTTTAGAAGAATATCTACCAGATAGTAAAATAGTTAAAGCGCTCGACGATGGTATCATGGCTACAAAGTGGCGAGGTTCTTTTACTGAACCAGATAAGAAGGTAGAGGATTATGCAGTAAGAGCCAAATATACTGAGTTAGCTTTAAAGGTTAAAGGGAAACTTATTGACAAACAAGAAGTATCCGGCCCAAATGGAGAACCACAAAAGATAGTTTTTGAAATTGTAGAACAAAATGAACGAGTTAAGGATACAACTACCAATAAAGAACTTTCCGGCTCAGGAACAGATATTTAATGCTAATACCAGATTTGTTATTGTTCCAAAAGGGAGACGATTCGGAGCTACAAGAGGAGCGGCTAATAACTTCATAAAAGAAGCTCTCGGCGGTAAGTTTCAACGTGGGTTATGGGGAGACACCGTTAATTCAAACATCGAAAGATATGTGGAGCGTTACTTCCTACCTGCTTTAACAAAAATACCACAAGAATACTGGCACTGGAGAAAACAACAGAAGATTTTAAGAATACGAAACTCTTTTATTGACTTTAGAAGCGCAGATACTCCCGAAAACTGGGAAGGATTTGATTATGATAAGGCATTCTTAAACGAAGCTGGTATCATCTTAAAAAATGAGTACCTATGGAACAATGCCATTAAACCTATGCTTTGGGATAAAAACGCCCGAGTAGTTGTGGCAGGCACTCCAAAGGGGAGAGGCGTGTTTTACGAGCTATACCAGAGGGGACTTGATTCAGAACAGAAAGACTACAAATCGCTTAAGTTCTCCTCTTTCGATAATCCCTATGTTCCTGCAGACCTTATAGCAGAAGATATTAAATCCATGCCGGAGCGTGTTGTGAGACAAGAGATATATGCGGAGTTTCTTGATGATAACGGCGTGGTATTTCGTGGTGTTAAAGAGATAGCAGTACTTAAAGACGCTGACCCGATAACCGGCCATCTATATGTTATGGGGGTTGACTTGGCTAAGGTTCAGGACTTCACCGTTATATCCGTATATGATAGGCACAATAACCACCAGGTGTTCCAGATGCGGTTTAATAAGCTGGAATGGCCGTATCAGAGAGAGCGCATTAAAGAGGTAGCAAGAAAATACAACAATGCGCTTATACTTCTAGACGCTACAGGACTGGGCGATCCAATAGCAGATGATCTTGCTCGTGAAAGACTGGCAGTAGAACCAGTCAAGTTCACCAACGAAAGTAAAAAGCAGATGATTGAGAAGCTTTCGAATTGGATTGAACTTTCCAATCTAAAAATGTTACAATTAGAGGAAACAATACAGGAGTTCAATAGCTTTACGTATGATTTCACTTCAAGCGGAAAGGTTTCATACAATGCGCCTGCTGGATTCCATGATGATATTGTGATGAGTCACGCATTAGCAGTATGGTCACTCCAGCCAATATACAGGGAAGAGAAGAAGCCGGAGTTATCACCAATTGCAAAAGACATTTATGAAAAAACGAGGGCGCAAAGCCAAAGCGATTTCCAGAACAGTCTCGACTACGACATTATCTGATAGTGTATCCAATCCTATTGCAGAGGTGGTAGAGACAAAGGAGTTTTCCCATGAGGAACTCATGAAAGCTCTTTATTTTGTACATGATCTCTTTTCCCGACCAAACCTACCCTTTTTTCTTCTCGGTAAAACAGCAGATGACGTAATGAACAAGAGAAACCTCTCTGGACGTGGTATTACTGTTGGTATACGTGATGTTGACTTCCAGCACACCTCACTCTCAATAATGGAAACATTCTATTTAGCAGACGAGATAGGGAGTAACTTTATCAAGTACACTCACGAAGGTGTACCTGTTCTTGTTAAGATCATTAAAGATGTAGACGGCATGTTTACCAACACGAATTCGGTGCAATATGATTATGAATATTTTCAGGTACCAAATCCTTTTGATAAATACATAGCAACAAGTATATGAATCCAATAGCTCAAGCTCTCAAGTCAATGGGTAAAGGTGCGTATAAGTCATTAATCTATGATGACCAGAAGAAAAGACTGTTTCCACAAAGTATGATGTCTAAAGCAGATGAAAGCGCCGCTTTGTTCAATAAGTACAAGTTAGGACAAATAAATAGAGAAGACTATAACAACCAAGCATTGCAAGACTCTATGGGTCTAGCTATGGGCATGACAGGTGGTGTTAAAAACGTCGCAAATCCAATTAAAAACATTATTGGCTCGCTTTTTAAGCAGCAGGTAGCAAATAGCGCACCTAGAATAGTACCCAAAATTAGACCGTTAGAAGGTATAGCAAAAGCAGCACCACCTATAAGCAGCTCTCTTGATGCCTTTATTAAACAAGAGGCGGCAAAAGAAGTACCAAACGTGGCGAAGAAATTAGCTCCAGAAGAAGCACCGATTGTACAAGGGGCACTTGATAGGTTAATGAGTAATTACAAGGTTAAACAGGGATATTTAAATTTAGATGATCATGCAAAGGACGCTAAGTTTGTAGATACAGTATTGGATAAGCCTGTATCTATTAGTGGGCCAGAAGCTATAGCATCTGTTAAAAAGGCTGTTGAAAGCGTTGGTAAAAAATCAAACCCTTTAATTGAAGAAGCTGATCAAAAGTTGCTTGACCTGTTATCACCTAAAAAAAAAGAGGCTTTTGCTAAAGGCACACCACAAGAACAAAAACAAGCGCTTGAATATTTAAAGCTAAAACAAAACATAGAGTCTAATTTAAGAAAAAATTATAAAGGTGATGGTTTTTAAAAAATAAAATGATAGAAATTGCAATTATAATCTCAGTCACAATCGTTTTTGTATCTATTGTTTTTGGATATATCCATACAATTAGTAAAATGTCAGAGTCACTTGAGGCCCATCTTAAACAGTTAGAAAACAGCAACAAAGCTCTTATGGCCCGTGATTTAACAGATTACACACAGTCTAAAATTGCAGAGGAAGTTGTGAAAGAGCCGGAATCAGACCCAGACATAGTACCTATGAATGAATTAACAGATGAGGAGTTTAAAAAATTAATTGACAAATCCACATGATAAAAGAAAAGTTCGAGCAAATTCTCTCGACTATCGGCTCTAATAAAATAGGGCAGGTGGTTGAGGAGCTTACAAAAGATGCGGTGACGCGAAGGGGAAAGTTTGAGCGCAGATGGTACGACAATGCCTTTTTTGATGATGGCTATCACTTTCGAATGGTATCAAAATCAACAGGGCGTATTATTGATACCCTAAACACAGGAAGAGGCTCAACTGAAAGAGCGATACCAAGAGCAAGTAGACAAATCAGAGGTGTATCAAACCTGTTGTTTGCTGCAGAACCGTTTCCCGTGGTTTATCCAGAACGCATAACAGTTGAGGACTTCAGATTGCCGAATGGTCAGGTTGACTTAGCGGCATATGAGAAAGCTTACAAAAACTCTAAACAGCAAGCGAGGAAAACGGGTACATGGATCACTTCAAAATGGGAAGAGCTCTATCTAAATATTCAACTTCTTGACCTTATCTTAAACGCTGCTAAAGGCAGTATTGCGTATCTTCAGGTATATACCGATGATAGCGGTGAGATATGCACCGAGGTATTGGATTCATTCGACATCATCTGTTATGGAGATAAACGGGAACTCGATAAGCTCCCTTTCATAACAAAAGCTACTCCCATGAGCCTTGAAGATATAAAGGGAAACAGCATGTTTGATGAGTCTATGGTTGCTAAACTAGAACCAGACAACAAATACGCCACTTCCGAGGTTAAAGATGCGTATATGCGCTCTCGAATGGGTAATAAATCAGACGAGGGTAACGCTGCTACGCTTATTGTTAAGGAAACCTTCATGCAAGAGGTTATTGGACTGGATAATTTTGAATCTATATCTAAAAAAGCAGTTAAAGGTGCAACAGACGGCAAGGGAAAGGGTGATAAGATCATGCGTCATGTGTTTTCAGCCGGTGGAGTAACGCTTCTGGATGAGTATATAGACTACGATTGCTATCCTTTTGCAGAGTTTAGATTTGAGCCAGGATATCTCTATCAAACGCCATTTATTGAGCGCTTTATACCACAGAACAAATCGGTTGATATTATCATGACTAGACTTGAACAGTGGGTAAACGCAATGGTTGTTGGAGTTTATCAGAAAAGAAAAGGGGAAAACTTTCAGGTATCAAACTTTGCCGGTGGTCAAATGATTGAATACGAGGGTGTACCACTAACTCAAATGAATGTAGCCTCTCCTGGTGCGGCACCGTTTAACGTCGTTAATATGTTTGACAAGTATATTGAGGAGCAGGGAGCGTCTACTGCAGCACTTGGACAAATTCCTAACGATGTAAAGTCAGGACGGGCTATTGAATCTCTTAAAGCAACTGAGTACGCAAATTTAAAGATACCTACACTCATGTTGAAGAAGTGTATAAAAAAGGTTGCTGAACTTATGTTAGAGAGAGCCCATAAAGACTATATCAAGCCTCATGAGGTCGAGCATATGGAAAATAACGAGCCGGATTACTTTAATGTTATTGGTAAACGAGGGGTAGAACTTCACGAGGAGATGGGAGCAGAAATTCCCGAAGGTACCGTAGTTCTTGATAAAAACACTAAAGTAAGAGTTGAGATAGAGCCAGGACTTGGTATTACAACAGAGGGCAAGAGAGCTGCTATGAGTGATATTGTCACTAATATGCTTGAGTTCTCGAAGCAAGGTCTTATGAGTCCGGAATCATTGAAGCTCGTTATACAACAATATCTAGAGACATATGGGTTTGGTAACACCCAAGAACTTATGGAAGCGATGGAGAAGGGCGGCGGTCAAGATATGACTGAAGAACAAATCAGCCAGGTAAAGATTGCAGTACTTGAGGTGCTTAAAGACGCTGGAGCTGTTGGGCCAGAATCAGATCAGAAACTTGTTGATTCTACTAAAGTCGGTGTGGTTGAAGCCTTAAAAGATACAGGCATGCTTGAGAAATCTAAACCAGCAAAACAAATTGAAATAGCTTATCGTGATGCTCCAGAAGATGTAAAGCGACAAATGGAGCAACTGGCAGGGTATATACCATCACAGAAACCGCTCTCTACCGATCAGGTTATAGAGGTTGAAAAGATGAATACAGATGCACAGCTTGAAAAACAAAAGATAGCAGTAAACAGCATGAGGCCTAAAGTTGACAGCAACAAAACAAAGTAATATACTATATATAGCAGATTAAAGAACTGCCAATCGCAGCGAATTTAGAAGGCTCGAAATCGAAAGGTTTCGGGCTTTTTTTGATTGTCATTAACATTTTGCACAGCGGATTACCGACTGGCAATAACTACTATTTATGGACGATCAAACAACAGGGGAAGGGGTACAGGAAGTACCAAGTAAGGTTACTATTAACGGTCAGGAATACGATTCCGCAGATGCCGAAGCGCTTATCGGTCTTGGAAGCAAGACACGAGAGTATGAGCAAAAATGGAATACGTCACTAGACAAGGTTTGGCCCGAATATGGGAAGTCACAAACAACGTTAAAACAGTTACAGACTGAAAACGAAACGTATAAAAGGCAATTGGCTGAATTCCAAGCTAAACAGTCTGCAGGTACAGAAACTAATCTGGACGTGCAGAAAGCAAAAGAAGCAGCAAAACAATTAGGCCTCGTGTTTCAGGAGGATATATCTAAAAACTATATCACTCGTGAGCAAGCTCTTGAAATCGCAAGACAGGAAAGAGAAAGCGAGCGGGCAGTTGAAGCAGTTTTAAACACCGCTGATAGACTTGAGAAAGAAATCACCGGTGAGGATGGACGACCCAAATTCAACAAAAAGCATGTTCTCGCATATGCGAATACATATGGTTTTACCGATGTGCAAGCAGCGTACGAGGATATGTATAGCGATGTTCTCAAAGGATGGAAAGACTCACAACTGGAGAGTAAAAAATCACCAGGACTTAAGACAATCCAAACAGGAGGAACATCAAAACAGCCAAAAGACGTTAAGATAACCGACGACAATGTACGTGATGCCTTACGGGAAGCTCTCGGAGGCAATTAATATTTAATTTATTTCTAATATGGCAACTACAGCATTTGGACTAGGTGATTACACCGCAGCCTTAAAAAAGGTGATTCAACCATATGTCCAGGACAATGTGCCTAAGCAGGCAAAAGCGTTACAAGTTCTTAAGAGGAATGAAAACGTTGAGTTTTTCAACGACAATTTCTATGCTCCAGTACGAACCAATCGTCATAGTGGAGTTGTGAACTTGGCCGGAGCGAACAACAAGCTTCGAACAGGCTTTGCACCAACTTCTTCTGCAAGTGTTTCTCCTAAATATCTCACAGCAACGTTTGATATTAATGATGCTGTTATGAAAGCAGGAGCGAACAACAAAGGAGCTGTTGAGAACGCCATGATGTTTCAAATGAAGTCTCTTAAAAGTGATTTCTCAAAAAGCATCAATCGTCAGTATATGTCTGATGGATACGGTGTTGTAGGTCAAGTTTCAGGTTCAGTTGGAGTAGGTACACTATCAGTTGTTTATCCAGATTCAAATCTTGATGATGGACGATCAATTGATTGGTTCGGCACGATTAACGGTGACGTTAAGGCAACGAAATACTTTACCACTGGTCAAGCCATCGGTATTGGAACAGCCGTTGCAGATGTCGGAACGATTACTGCTATTACAGGCGTTGCCGCTCTCGGAACACTTGTTGTAACAGGAGCCCCAGCCATTGTTGCTAACGATACTATCTATCTTGTTGATGGAGATGAGGCAGGCGCAGGTACTACAGAAATTCAAGGCTTTAGAGCTGCCCTTTCTTCAGGAACTGCAGATTATGCAGGTCTTTCGAGAGGGAACGACATCTGGAGTCCACAAATTCTTGGTACTGCTTCTAATGCAGCCTTGACTATTTCTGACATGGAAACTGTCTATATGTCTGCTCAAGAGTATGCTCAAGAGGGTGACCGTTACGCATGGTTTATGAACAAATCACTGTACTCGAAATATGGTGATTTGCTAACCGCCATGAGGAGAACAGTCAACAAAACTGAGCTTGTATCTGGGTGGTCGGGACTTGAGTTTGAAGCAGGTAACGGAAAGGTTGGAGTCTTTTTAGATTTCGATACTCCAGACGGTGAGGCCATTCTTATCAACTTAGATACATGGACTGTGTGTCAGATTGCAGACATGAGCTTTGTTGAAGATGACACACTTCGAAGAAGTGACTACCTCACTTTCCAGAAAGTGTTCAGCTGGTATACTAATTTGCTTTGTGTCGCACCAGCCGCAAACGGACGAATGCTTCGCCGAACAAGATAACGTATGAATATTAATGATATAGACTCAAAGGATTTTAAATATATCGTTAAAAATCCTATCGGTTTTAATCCAGACCGCAACAAAGCGGTAATAGCAGAAACCGTTAGAGATACGCAGCGTTACTTTGCAAAGCTACAAGATGTTTTCGACGATAACCTTGGAGAAAGAATTGAAGCGGTAGCAGCATATGGTTGCTACCGCTTCAACCGAGGGGATAAAACTGTAGATCAATACCTAGGAAAGAAAGTCATGTCACACCTTATAGGTGAGAAGATACTGGAAAAGGTAAAATCTATGAAAGCGGCCGACAAACTTAGTAGCAATAAAAAGTTCAAAAAGCATTTTCTGTTATAAGCAGATAGTTACAAACATTTTAAAAAACATATGTCAGGATTAAAAGAGGTCGATATCGCCTTTCAGGCGGCAGGAAACAAGGTGACTCCAGACGAGATTGATTTCATTCAAACAGTGAGTTTCATCAATCCAACAACCTCTGCAACGTGGGTAGGTACAGCGGCAGGTGGTACCTCAACACAAGCAAGGGCTCTGGTTCTCATTAACACCCTACTGGACACTCCAAGAAACCTTCTCTATAGTGCAGTCGGAACAAACGACATGGGTGGTACATGGTCAGTTAATGGGTTTAATCAGTTTGGAGATCCCATCACCGAAACAGTCGGGAATGGAACAGTTGCGGCAGGCACACCAGCATTTAACGTTGCAGGAACTAAGATTTTTGCAAAAGTTACTTCTGGTACGTTTACTGTAGCTACAGGAGCTGTTGGTGCAGGTTCAGCAAGAATCGGAGTGGCCGTTGGCACAGCAGGAACACTTGCATTCAAACTTGGTTTACCTACCAAAATAGCAGGGACAAGCGATGTGCGTTCTATTACTTGGAGTAAAGAAAACGTAACAACTACTCTCAATGGTGGAACTATCGGAGCATTCGTTGATGCGACAAACCACGCTATCACTGGATCAGCCATTATGGGAGGTACAGAGGTGTATACCGTTCGTTTTAAGTCTACTTTTGATAACAGTAGCAAACCAAATCTCTCTAAGCTGTATCAGTAAGATATAAAAAGAGTTGATTTTTAAAGGTCTGTTTGATACTATGTGCATAGAAATATGGACAAAAGTACCACTCAGGCCTTTTTTTTTCATGACTTCGAAAACTCCTACATACCTCACATCTTGAAAGAGGTCTACATGGATAGAATCTACCATGAGTACCTAAACGGTAAAAAAGATCTGGTTATAATGGACGTTGGGGCTAATATCGGTCTCACTTCTTATTACTTCAGCCAATATGCAAAAACAGTTTACGCTTTAGAACCCTCCAAACAACACCTTAAAGCGTTTCTTAAGATGAAACAATTTAACGGACTAGACAATGTGGATATTGTACCTTGCGCCCTGTCTACAGAGGACGGTAAAACAAAATTCTTTCACAATACGAATAATACAATGTTCTCGCTATCAAACGTGGTTAATGGAGAGGGTGAATCTGAAGAAGTAAAGACTATCACTCTTGAGACTTTGCTTAAAGAAAAGAATATTGCGGAAGTTGACCTTATGAAGCTTGATGTAGAAGGTTTCGAAAGTAAACTCCTCACGCATGATTCTTTCAGGTCGGGACTCTCGAAAATCAAGCTTATTATTGGAGAATGGCACCAATGGACTGATATGAATCCACACCAGTTTAAGGCATGCTTTGAAGACTTGAGATTTAGCTTTAAATGGTTAAATAGAACGGAAGCGTCTATTTTTATTGCAGAGCTCAGATGAATACTATTGAAATTAAATGTGAATTGATTCAAGACAAAGTAATAAAAGGAGAAAGAAAAGTAACTTTAAGACTAATTTTTATTTCAGAAGAAGCGCTCACTAAAAAAGTAGTAAATATATTTAAAGATGACATAATAAATATGTTAAAAAAAGACTTTAATATACGTTTATGAGCAAAGTAACAGTCGGGATTATTGAGGACTCTATATTTAACGGCAAAAGGAACATGCTTTTAAGAGTGAAGATATACGGCCCCTCTGTTGTTTCAAAGTCCGATGATTCTAAGAGAATTGATAAGCTTACTGAGTATATGCGTAAACAATTTGGAGACAAAATGGAATATGAAAGATAAAACACCTCAATACATTCTAGATAACGAAGCAGATGCGTCTAACGACTGGAAGTTTGAAGAAAAACCTAAGAAAGAAGATAAGAGAGTAGTTTTTACCATAGCAGACGACAACAACTTAGGATTTGCTCGAAATCTAGAGAAAACATTCAAGCATTTTCATCCGGATATAGAGTTTAGAATTATCTGCGGTGTGGAATTGAAAGAAAGACTTGAACTTGATCGAGACTTCTTTTATAGAGCGACACCAAAAATTGCAGAAGAACTATTTAACGAGGGATATACGATGGTTCTTAAGATTGATGCTGATAGCCTCATAACGGGTAGTCTTGACTATGTGTTTAATACAACAGATTATGATATAGGCACCGTGATTAACTGGAATAGAATTGACCCAAGAATATACGGAGTTGTTCAGGGCTGGGGAATTCAACCTCCCGAATATATGAACTGTGGATTTGTAGCAATGCGAAGCAAAAGAGCTGTACACCATTGGAGAGTATTATGCGAAACACAGCAATTTTATAGATTACAATATAGAGAGCAGGATTTATTAAACATTATTATTTACTATGGAAACTATAATTGTCGTTGTTTTGATATGGGGGACGGCCCTATGGGTGAGCATGGTTGGTATGGACTGATTGCTAAGGGTGAATGGTCACGGGCTATCATGAAAGATGGGAATATTGTTGTACCTCAAGGTCAAGACAACTTTCCTCCTCATGAAATGAAACTCAATGTTATTCACTGGGCCGGTGGTCAAGGGAGTCCTAAAATGAACTATAGAACTGTATTTACAGAAGAGGTAGCCGATTATATAGATTCACTTCTAAAATGAAAAAGAAAACAACTGAGAATCCAGAAGAAGCTAAACAGGCTAAAAAGCTTAGGATATTCATCAATTCAAACGCAGACTGGGCCACTTCAGGATATGCGATGCAACTCTCAGAAATGCTTGATGCGTGGCAATCTGAAGGATATCCGATTGGTGTATGCGCTTTTCATGGTTTAGAGGGAGGAATCATAGAATACAAGGGAAGAACGTACTATCCTAAGATTAATCATCTGTACGGTTCAGACGCTCTTGTTCATCATGCGAGAGACTTTAGAGCAGATGTTTGTTTTACGCTTCAAGATATTTGGGTTCTTCACCCCCAAGACTTACAGAATACGAACAGATTTATACCTATTGTACCCATAGATCACAAACCAGTACCGCAGTCTATACTAAACAACCTTAAATTTGCATATAGGATTGTTACCTACTCTCAGTTTGGACATGATGAACTTTTACGTCATGGACTCCATTCAACGTATATTCAACACACAGTAGATACAAGCGTATTTAAACCACTTGATAAGTCAGAAAACAAGGGTTTTCCAGAGGGAAGCTACGTAGTTGGTATGGTATCAGCAAATAAAGAAAACCCACCAAGAAAGTCGTTTCAAGAGGCTATGGATGCCTTTAAGCTCTTTAAAGAGAAAGTACCTAATGCAGTCTTATACCTTCACACAAGACCAGAGTTTCCAGGAGGATTCCCTATTAGAGAGTACGCTAACTTTATAGGCATTTTAGGCAGTGTGTTTTTCCCAGATGAATATTTAATGAATTTTAGATATGGAAAGGAAGAAATGGCTAAGGTGTATAACCACATGGACATGCTTCTGTGTCCTTCTATTAACGAAGGCTTTGGAGTACCCATTATTGAAGCTCAAGCGTGTGGAATTCCTGTTGTAGTCAATAACTCCACCTCTATGCCAGAATTAATACGGAATCATGTAACAGGCGAGGTGTGCGATTTTGTATACAATAGATTCGATGCTATACAATCTTTCGTGCAACAACCCTCTCATGAGTCAATATTTGACTGCATGATGAGAATATACAAGCGTGATAAGGAAGAACAAAGCAAAGCGGCAAGAGCTTTTATGGTGGAAAACTACGATACTAAAAAGATCATGAAAGAAAAGTGGTTTCCATTCCTCGACAAACTCGAAAAAGAAATCTACTCTTGATATCCATTTTTTGATATAATTACACTACAGACGTAAAGAGCTGTCCTCAAGGTGTAAAGAAGACACTTATTAATAGTGTCTTTTTTTATATGCCTAACCTAACCTCAACGAAAACAGTCTTAAGACAACCTAATGTTTTTAACTATACAAATATTGGTACAGCAGCCGGAACAACTACTATTTGTTCAGAACCTACGTTTCTTCATTCGGTTACTGTAACACGCCGAGTCGCTTCTGGAGTTTCTATCATATACGATAGCGCAGGAACGTCGGGAACAGTTGTTGGAACAATCGCACTTGGTACTCAAACATTCTCTGATCCTCCTGCAACATATGTTTTTGACGTAAGAACTAAAAATGGTCTAACGGTTACTAACATAGCAGACATGGGTCTTATTGTTTCTAGTGGTAAGTAACTATGTATGATAAAGCCAAAAGTCATTATTGCTTATGGTCATGGGACGATTGTAGGTGAATCTGTTCCGTATAACAGCTCAACAATTCTCTATAACGACGAAAATATATTGTATGGAGGTTATTACATACCATACAGAACATTTAATCAGAACTTTCTCTATGCGAGAAGAGTAAAGCCAAACAATCTTGATGCGGAATATCAGTATACCGCAGGAGGAACACAATCGGGAACACCTGTTGTTTTGTATGCAGGTATGCCGATGGGACTTTTGCTTGACTTAACATATTCAACAACAGGAACTATTTATATATAACTATGGCAGCAATCCTAATCAACCAAGGTACGCAAACACCAATTGCAAATGATACTGTTGGAACAGTAAATTATCAGATAGTAAAACTTGATGTTGGGGACGCAGGATTATCAAGCCCCTTTACTGGAACGCTGGCGGCAGTTTCTAGTTTAGGGGGGGGAACGATAACAAAACTAGAAGGGGGAACCGTTCAGACCAATATACTCACAGGAACTATAAATAGTATTCCAAACTTACCTGGTGGAACATTAGGACGTATTGAAGGAGGCACGATAACCTCCTTAACAGGTGGTAATATTGTTGTTACTGCAGGGACTGTCACAACAGGCACAATTAACACAGGAACCATAAACGTATCAACGGTTAATGTTTCTACTGTAAACGTTGCAACTGTAGTAGCAGGCACTTTAAATAGAATTAATCAAGTAGGGACGGTAGAGGTTGGCACAATATCTTCTCTACCCAATCTACCAGGAGGATCAATTGTTGTAACCGCCGGAACCGTAGCGGCGCATGCTATAACGGCGGCAACCATTACTGCAGGAACGCTTACTAATCTTGTTTCAGGCACCATTAATGCTGCAACAGCTGTTCTCAACTCAGGAACCATTACGACAGTTACTACCGTTGCTAATCTTACAAACGGAACTATTGGAGCAGGCACCATAACTTCACCTATTACCGTTTCGACTGCTGGATTTACAAGGCCAGGGGATACAACTACCTATACTGCAGGGGATGTGGTGAGTAATTCAACTTCGTCACCTTCTGTGATTACATTTGCTAATGCTGTAAGAAGCAATGCTGCTGGTGGGGTATTAAACTCAGTCTACATGGTAGATAATGCTAACCAAACGTTACCAGGAGTATTTGAGTTATGGCTATTCCACACGACCGTAACAGCAACAAACGACAATTCAGCTTGGAATATATCAGATGCTAATATGCTAAACGCAATTGGAGTTGTACCTCTTTCAGCCTCATACCTTGGAAACACAGGATCGGGAACAGCAGGCAACAGAGTGTTTATGGCTCCAAGTCTTGGGATACCTTTTAGATGTGCGGCTGGTGCAACATCACTATACGGAGTACTTATAGCTCGTAACGCATACGTACCGGTCGATTCCGAGAATTTCTTTTTTCAATTAGGAATTATGGCTGAATAATGTTCATACCACACTCACTCATCACTACCGAAGCAAGACGAAAATATGAGCGACTTCTTATCGCAGACGGGGCTACCGCATGTTTTCCTTTAAGAGAAACGTCGGGAGGCTTTGTATCAGACATTGTTAATGGTAATCAAGGCACGGTAACAGGCGGTGCTTTAGGATACACAAGATCACCTGTGGCCAATAGCTCAGACCCTGCCGTGTATTTCTCAGGAGCTGCTGGACAGGTGATCAACGTACCGACCGCAACAAGTCTCCACCCTACAGGTTCGTTTACCCTTGAGTGCTGGGCGTACATGCTTGATACAAATCCTCATGAGTTTATATGTAAAGGATCAACAGAGTTTGCCGGTGCTCCTTCGGGAACTGATTTTGAGATAGGGTACGTAGGTGGGGCAATATATTTACAGTTTTATACTGGAACTACAGGTGTTAGTTATAACCAGTCATCACCATCAATAAATGAATGGCATCACTATATAGCAAGGTTCACATCTGGAGTAGATCTTGTATTCTTTTTTGATGGAGTTAAAAAAACAGCTCAAAATACCACGGCTACATCAATTGGCCCCTCTACAGGTAACTTTAAGATTTCAGGTGTTACGTATAGACAAAATGGGTATATAAGCTATCCAACAATGTTTCAAAAAGCACTGCCAGACGACCAGTGTATTAATCATTATAAAGTCAGCTCAGGAGCTGCATAATCTATGGCTAGCATATTAATCAACCAAGGTACGCAAACACCAATTGCCAACGATACAGTTGGAACTATAAACTATCAGGTAGTTAAGCTTGATATGGGGACAGCTGGTGTAACGAATCCTTTTAGTGGGACTGTTCCTGCAATCTCTAATCTAGAAAAAGGAACAATTACAAGGTTAGAAAACGGTACTGTACAAGCTAATCTATTAACGGGTACAGTAACTTCTCTTTTAGGTGGATCTGTTGCAGTTACAGCAGGTACCATTAACACAGGTACGATTAATGCAGGAACAATAAACCGAGTAGGTCAAGTAGGAACTTTAGAAGTCGGCACTATCTCGTCTCTTCCTAATTTGCCCGGAGGATCTATTCAAGTTACAGCAGGTACTGTAAACACAGGTACGATTAATACGGGAACTATTAATCTGCTACAGGCTGGGACTGTTACGAGACTTGAGGAGGGATCTGTACATATTACAGCAGGAAC
>CAZWRK010000039.1:0-14138 GCA_964635875.1 uncultured Aquaspirillum sp. | reverse complement strand
AGGCTGGGACTGTTACGAGACTTGAGGAGGGATCTGTACATATTACAGCAGGAACAGTCGGAGGTAAAGCTGCAAGTGGTGCTGCTGCTTCGGGAAACCCTGTTTTTGTTGGTGGCACTGCTGCTAGTGGCAGCGTTTATGGTCTTTTAACCGATACAAGTGGAGTATTACAAATAAACGGAACTGTGGCTACTGGCGGTGCTGGTACTCAACCAGTACGACTTATTGACGGCACTTTGACCGAACTTTCAAACTTAGCTAAAGGGACTATTACCAGAGTCGAAGGTGGAACTATTACTCGCATAGCCACAATTGGTACTCTGGAGGTTGGAACAGTTACTTTAGCAGCTCAAATCGGTACTATAAATGTTGGAACCATCAATACAGGTACTATTAATACAGGAACAATAGATCTCGTTAAAGCAGGTACTTTAACACAAGTAACAGCTGTAAATGTTTTGAGTACAATTTATACGTTAGGAACTGTTAGTAAAGTAGAAACAGGTTCTATTAGCGTTACAGCAGGAACAATAACCAATCTTCTCAAAGCAGAAGATGCCGCACATTCGGGAGGAGATTCTGGTGTTATGGCGCTTGCAGTAAGAAACGACAATGGAACTGCTCTTGCAACAACAGACCTTGATTATATTCCCCTTCAAACAGACGCAAACGGAGCACTTCGTATATCTGGTACTGTAGCTACTGGTGCAGGCACTCAGCCGGTAAGACTAATTGATGGTACTTTAACCTCAATTACAAATCTAGCGGCAGGTACGGTTACAAGGTTAGAACAGGGAAGCATACAGGTCACCGCTGGAACGATAGCAAGCGTAGGCACAGTGCCTGGCGTTGGTGTAGTCACAAGCGTTGGAACTTTAATCGGTTTAGGAACAATATCAAATGGAAACTTAGTTGTTAGACAAGGCGCCTCAACTTCTACTGCCGGATCATTTACGGCAAGTGGTCAATCTATCTCTCTTACAGCAGTACAATCAAACTATGTAGACACAAATGCGTTCGTTTCAATATCTGGAACACATTCAGGCTTAAACGTGGCTTTTGAAGTTTCAGAGGACAATTCTTTATGGACACCATCAAACGCAGTAAGAACCGACACTCTTTCTGTAGGCACATCTACTGGAGTTATAACGGATAATGCTAATTATTCATGGAATGTACCAATGCGAGGAGCGAGCTATTTTAGAGCTAGATCATTTGCCTATGTATCAGGAACAGCAAATATACGTATTAAACCTTTCTCTGGAAACTCTGACCCATTCATTTCTATGGGGGGAACTGTTACAGCGGCACTAACAGCAAGCTCCGTTGTTGTTACAACAGGCACGATAAATACAGGGACTGTAGCAAGCGTTGGAACCGTTCCAGGCGTTGGTGTAGTAACCACGGTTTCTAATATCACGAATGGCTCTATAGTTGTAACCGCTGGTACTGTTGCACCTCATGCGGTGACAGCAGCAACCATAACAGCTGGTACACTCACGAATCTTATTAGTGGAACAATAAATTCTGCAACAGCTGTTATTAATTCGGCTACTATTAGTGTCTTGCCAAATCTACCACAGGGATCTATTAACGTCACTGCAGGCACTATAACAGAAGGAACTTTACGCAACCTTATTTCAGGTACGATTAATGCCGCAACTGCGGTGCTTAACTCAGGTACTATTAATGTAGCAACTGCAGTTATTACTACCCTGCCTAACCTACCACAAGGTTCTATTCAGGTTACTGCAGGTACTGTTACGACAGGTTCTATTGTCGTCACAGCCGGAACTGTAAGACAGGATTCGAGAACAACACAAAATATTCTTACCTATGGGACTCAAATCGTTGGGACTGCAGCAATAGCGGCTACCGTTATCGGTTCTGCTTCTGTAGGAGCTGGCACTTCACTTTGGTTACAAGACGTATCTATTGTTAATCCTTATGGATCGGTACTATGCGTTTTAGGCTTTGGAACAGCCAAACAAGGTACAAACATATTTTATAGAGGAGTACTTGGAACGCAAACAGGTGTCGGAATTGAAAAATCATTTGCTAAACCAGTTAATGCAGGCATGACTAATCAGGATCTTGTCATGTCACTTGGGGCTGCAGGTACTGTTGATTTGTCACTCAGTTATCTTATTAGTGCATGAGATACTATTTAATACCCATGATTGGTGACGGTGAAAGTACCGCAACCGCCTTTAGACCGGCATATATCCATGATTTAGGCATAGGAACATCTGCAATTGATTTCGCTGAAGAGGGTTTTTTTATGATAGCTACCGATTGTGAGGATATGGATAAAATTAGTCAGCTTGAATCAAATGCGGATGTTGTAGATATATCTTCTGATAAAAAGGATTTAGCAACCCGAAACAAAGTGAAAAGTAGACTTAAAGTAAATATTAAAGCAGGAGAGGATATTGTCGAAAAGTTGGGTAGGTTAAAACATGATGATTTTGATAAGGCTAGTTTTAAAGTTTTTTCTCAATAAATGGCAACCATATTTACAGACGACTTTAACAGAGCAGACAACACAGATATTGGATCTGTGTACACTAAGCTTAGTGGTACATGGGAGATCATATCAAATGAGCTACATATGATTACGCATAATGCGGCCGACGATGTTGTGACCTATGACCCAGCGCTCGGACTCGTGACGGCAGCAGATTATGAAACAGAGGTAAGATGCAAGATGACAGTCGGCGGTGGCGGCGGTGTGGGTGTTGCAAACAGAGTAACTGATATTAATAACTACTATCTAGTAGAAGCTTCACCGTCTGGAGGCAACTTGGACATGTATCGTAAACAGTCTGGATCATATACATATAAAGGAGGTTATGCTGGTGGTATTACAACAAATACTTACTACACCGTTAAATTGTCTTGTGTTGGCTCGTCAATAAAAGCATATTTAAACGGTACAGAAAGAATATCCGTGACCGACAGTAATCTTACTTCTGCAGGAAAACCAGCAATGCGTGGTTTCTCCTCAGATAACGGACAATATTATGATGATTTTGCAATTTATGGAGAAGTTGCAACAAGCACAAGAAAAAAAGGAAGTTTGCTTATGATGGGCGTTGGTAATTAATATATAATATTAGTATGAATATAAAGATCTTAAACAATCTCGATAGGATGTCACAATTCTCGTATGTGTCGAGCAATGTTTCACAGGGAGCAAGCACGATTCCAGTAAGAAATACGAATGCGTTTCAGGCTAACTGGGCTGTTCAGTTTGGCAATACAGGAGAAGAGGTTGCAGAGATTGTATTACTTGCAGGTAGCACTATAGCCGATCCTAATATTTACTTGTCAGGAACCGCTAAATATGATCACCCTCAAGATACACCAATCTTTAACATTCATTTTGACAAGTTAATTCTTAAAAGGTCAACAACCGGTACTGCTGGTACTGCAGTTGCATTTACGGGAAGTACCATATCAATTACTCCAGACTCTACTTACACGGAATTTAACGACACAACAGGATTAGATTCATATGCTTACAAAACACAATATCTATGCTCGGCAACAAATGATGTGTCTGCTGAATCAGACTGGGTTGTACCAGGTGGCCCGTCGATGTTTTCTCTTTCGGGTCTTAGGCAAAGGTTAAAAGATAATTTAGTAAGTGCGAACTTTGTACGGGAAGATCGAATTATTGATACTTGGATTAATGAATGGCTCGAATCCATGACGAATTCGGCCATTAAAGTTAATCAAGACTTTTCATTAGGAACTGTTGGAGTTGCTTTTGGTACGGCTGGACTCGGAACTATAACAGCAACAGACTTTAAACAACCGAGGAAAGTAGAGGTTAGCTATACGGGAGGGACGACACTTGCTCTCAGTCAACAGATAGGTATAAACGCATTTTCTCAGTTTGACCAGTTTTCATCTGCTGCACCGAGACATTATTGGTTAGGTGATAATATTATCGGTATTCTTCCTGCTCAAACAGGAGGAACTGTTAATTTGATATATAGCAGGAGGTCAACGGTGCTATTTGATGATGTGGACGAATTGCCAATATCCCTTCAGGCATATACAACAGGATGTGTGCATTGGGCTCTCTATAGAGCATATGATCTAGACCAGAAAACAGATCAGGCAGAAAGTCACTTTGGTAAGTTTAGAGCAGTCCAGAATGATTTTATAAACGACATGACACCACGAGACGTGAGCGGCCCGAAATTCATTTCGTTTACTGATTCACTATCAGGAAGAAATGATGATCTGGCCATTGATTACTTTTATTAATGCCAAATAAATATCTACAAACAACCGGAATTAATACGTACATAAACCCGCTTCTTCAAGATGGGCAATTAATCCACTGCAATAACTTCGTGTCTTTTCCTTTTGGAGCTAAAACAAAACGTGCTGGTTTTTCAATATCCGGTACTGTCGGATCAGGAACTATTAATGCTATTTGGAACTTTCCAAGAGCAGATGGAACTACATACTATGCACAACTTGGCTCTTTAGTTTACTACAGTAACACGGGTTTTAGCTCTATTGGTACTATCGTAACGAATGGTACTGTTAGTGCTACAACCGTTGTCGGTAGAGCCTTTCTAGGTGATACTATGATTTTAGGTGATGGAGTCAACCCAACAAGACACTCAACTAATGGAGGGACATTTGTAGATACTACGTTAGCTCCTATCGCCAAGCACTTCGAGCAATATCAGAATAGGATTTACGCAATGGGTACTGCATCTACTTTGTTTTACTCAACAACAAATGATGCAACAAACTGGAATACTTCCGGTACTTCAGACTCGTCGTCATTCACTGTTCCTGGAGCTGGACGAGGTGGAAAGATTTTTAAAACTGCTGACCAGCTTATAATCCCCAAAACGTCAGGTTTAATGTATAAATGGGACGGTTATCAACTCATCGACTTAAGCACCAATTATGGTCCACAAGCTCAGTATTCTATTGCAAAGTCAGAGGACTACTACTTTTATGTAAACAGCTTAGGTATTAATGGTTACGGAGGCGACAAGCCTAAGCTACTCTCTAATAGTATCCAGCGCCAATTCTATAGTGACGGCACGAGTGGCGTATTTAATAACAGTGGGTATAACCTTGGGACAATAATATCAGAATGCTATCGGTACGACTATATTTCAAGCGTCGGCACGATAACTGATGGATTTGTGAATAGAACACTCACGAATGGGATTATTAAATATGATTTTCAAAAGAATGAGTTTTTGAACTGGTCACTGGGCACTGCACCAACTGCTTTTTTTACTGATTTAACAGGAGCAGGTCAAGAGCTTTATTATGGAGATAGAAGCGGCAAGATATGGCGCTATGATAAGGACGCTCATGCAGACAATACAGGAGTAAGCATACCTTGCGAGCTTATAATGGTATTTCACTATGGAGAGCCAGAGTTTGAAAAAACATGGCACTGGTTTAGAGGAATATTTAATCCAGGATGTGAGGCTCGTGTGCAAGTATCCTGTTCTGATACCTATACCTACACAGGGCTCAAATGGCAAGACTTAGGAGATTGTACAAGTGGAGTTGTAGAGTATAAATTTTCAGGAGAAAGAACATCAAAGTTTCTATTTGTGAGGATTTATGAATCTTCCACAGTATCAAGAACGACATATTATGGCTGTTCTATAGATGCTGAAGTTAATTACAAACGATAATGGACTTAGATACAAACCTTTTTCCAAAGGACTCACCATATACGCTCAATAGAAAAACAGTCAATAGTTTTGACTTTAATTCTAATTATGATCGTAACACGGTTACAACTCAAAAGATTCGTGACTTCTCATTTAATAATGGATTTGGTGGAACTTTAACGTTAGGAGGTAATGATAATGGAAACGGTATTTTAAGAGTGCTCGATTCTGGTGGGACACAAAGGGTCGTATTTGGTAATACAGGAGGAACAATAACGAATGGAAACTTAGTTATTGAAAATGACTCCGGAGGTACAACTTTAGATAATAAAGGAGTGGTGAGCGTCACGCTTCTTTCTAGTGGGGCTGCGTCAAAGGCAGCAGCATATAATCAGGTAGTTACAGGTAATTCTTTTCAGGCTGTTACAGACGGCACATTAACTTTCACTTTAGAAAGAAACGCAGGAGTGATGTTTTTTGCAGAAGCTTCCGCATATAACGCTAATACGGTTGGTGTAGACGCATATTTTGCTATTGTTCTAAATGGAACAACTGATTATTATGCGTTTGCCTCATACACTGGAACAATAACCGGTCTATCCTCTTTAAGAAACAATTTCACTCATCAACAGAACTTTTTATCAGCAGGTACAAATACTTTTGTATTTGGTGTTAATCCTGGAGCTGCTGGGTCTTTAACCATATATAATTATCAGATGTCCTATTTAGTAATAGGCGATTAAACCATGAAACAATTTATAAAAATAAATACAGAAGGTAAGCCAGACTTACTAATAAGAACAAACGATAAGACCCTCCAGTTTCCAGGAGAGGGAACTTATGTTGATGTCACAGATACACCAACACTTCAGAATATAGACAAGCTTTCTAAAGAGTATTCTGTTGAGGTTAAAAAAGACAAGTCGGGAGAAATAGAGGAGATACTTTTTAAAGTAAAAAAGGAAAATAAAAAAGATGATGTTGAATTGAATAAAACGAAGTAAAAGCATATAATTATATAACTGGACGTATAGAGCCAGCATGTTGTTAGAAGGCAATACTATTATTCATATAATAATCGGTGTTACCTTATGGACAACTACTTCGACACAGCAAAAAACATGGGGGTCTACAATGGTCAAACCTTCTATGACCACAACGAATGGAGAAAGGCAGCAGGTGGAGGAGCTGGTGGGGGTGGTGATGTTATTTCTCAGGCTATTGAGAGAAACAAACAAGCAATACAACCTGCTATAGAGTCATATAACCAGTCAATTCCAGAGATTCAGAGTAAATATAAAGCGGCTGGAGAACAACTTGAGGCTTCACGAAAGCCTTTACAGGAAAGATATCAAAACTTACTTAGTTCAATAAAAGGTCAAGGTACGGAAGATGTAAACCGCCAAACCACTATAACCAATAATGAACTTGGTAAACGGGGAATACTTGGAGATTCAACTCTCGCTCAACAAGAGATACAAAATACTACGTCACCTCTGAGACAAAAATACGCTACTCTAGAATCTAATACAAACTTAGATCTTACTAATGCCTTGCAGAACTTAGACAAACAAAAGTCTGATCTGGCTTTTCAGGAGTCATCAGATGTTCGTGCTATAAAGAATGCTATAGCTCAACTACAGGCCGGAGCAGCTCAAAGTGGTGTAACTCAAGGTATGCAGCTTCAGGCTAATCAACTTCAAAATCAACTGCAACAGGCAGAGTTAGCCCAAAGGCAAAAAGAAGCGGATATACAGAGACAGTTAGCAGAAAGACAATATAACGAAATAACACTACCTGCTGCTCAGAGATCACTAGCAAAATCCTATGAATCTTCTCCTTCTTATTCTAGCTCGTTTCTTGGGCCTTACTTAGAGCAAATACTTGGAGGAGTTACAGGAAAAACAAGCTCTCAAAGCTCTACTGCAATAGTTGGATACGATAGCAAGGGATTGCCTATTTATCAATCTAGACAAAAATGAACTTAGATTTTTTAAAAAAACTTATCGGAAAAGTACAAGGGGCTAAAAATACTGCAGTTAGCGGGGCTAAGGCTGCTGCTAACTTTGGACTTGATTTATTTCCTAAAGAGTTTAAGGCAGCAGTAAAAACACCATATAACGTCACGAAACTATTTGAGGACTATCTCAAATATAAGATGCCTCAAACCCCTACCATGAGGCAGGAAGCGCTTCAGGACTACACCACCAGATCAAAAGAACAAGAGGAAGCTATGAAAATGTTCGGATTTAATAAAGGAGCAACAGGAATAGGAGAAGGTGGTGCTTTTGATCCAACTAAATATGCAAAAGGTATTACATCAGGTGCTGCTGGAGCTCTTTCGCTCAATCCTTTTAGTGGAGCTTCTCTTGGAGCAACGGGCGTAAAAGGGGCTCTAGCTAAAATGCTTTCAAGCGCTGGAGTAAATGCAGGTATTGGCGTAGGTCAAGAAATAGGGTCAACAAGCGACCCAAATAAACTAGCACAAACGGCTCTTATGAGTGCGGCTATACCTACTGCGTTTAATAAAGCTGCAGAGGGATTAGGGGCAGTTTCTAAAGGTTTTGGTGGTCTTATGAAGAAAAGAGCAGAACGGGCAGGACAGGATGTGTTAGGACTTACTTCACTTGATGTTAATAAAATTGAAGGCAAGACAGGAAAGAAGCTAAACGATCTTCTGCGTGAATATGGAGTATTCGGAAAAGATAGTGCTGGAATTGATGATGCTATACAGAAGTTCCAAAATCCATTTGATGACATTGTTGATAACCCTAACTTAAAGATTAGTAAAGAAGATATACTCGACCAATTTTCAAACAAAGTAAACCGATTAAAAGGAGCTGTTCCGGAAGAATCTCGTCGAATTGGAGGAGACGTTGAGAAATTTATGGAGAATTTCTTCGAGAAAAATCCTATTGAGCAGGGCGCTGATGTAAGCGGAAAGTATCTTACTGGTTTACGTCGTGAGGTAGATTCTCTGGTTAAAGACTTTGGAAGTGATGCAGCGGTGAGGTCTAAAAATAACGAAATTAGAACCGTTTTACAAGACGTCATACGAGCTGCTGCTGATAAATCAGGTCTTAAAGGAGCAGGTGGTGAGTCTCTTAAGGAGCTTGGTAACAAACTAAACGATCTCTATTCGGTATCAGAAATAGCGCAAAAAAGAATGTCTAAAAATAGGGCTCCTGGGAATGTTATTGCAAGTATGTTAGGTGCTGTACCTGGCATGGTAACAGCCAACCCTGTACTTGCTGGAATAGGAGCAACAGCATTACCTTTAGCTCGTGAGGCGCTTAGTTCCCCAGCAGGTATAAATGCTTCTGCTAAAGTTTCTGGTGTTCTTGGTGCTGGCGGTGCTGGTTTAGGAGAAACTATCCAGTCAAGACCAGTCCAGTCACTCTTAAATATTTTAGGTCAGAATATGTCACGATCACAACCCCTTCAGTCACCAACGCCACAACCACAACCAACACAAGCACCTCAAGTTGAACAACCTCAATCACCTCTAAATACGCAACCACCGGCCACTCAAGAGGAAGGCGCACAGCAGGGTAGGTATATGGATGAAATAGATCCTAACGAAGAGATAACCTTACTTGATGGAACAAAAATAAAAGGTTCAGAACTTGCAGGGTATGTACAGCAAAACCCACCTCAAGCACCGCAAACTCAAGGGCCAGAAGATTTACAGCAGATTATGAAAATTCTTGCTGTACAGGATCTTGCAACAACGGGAGGTAAAAACCTTACAGAGATTAAAGCATTATCTGAAATACTTGGAATTGGTGAGGAAGAAAAAAAGAAGCCTTTAACTGAAAAACAGAGGGCCTACCAGTCAGCTTCCGAAGGTGCGGCACAAGCACTAGATGTTCTTGATAAAGGCTTAAAGTCAGGCAAGGTAACAACAGGAATCGGTAGAGATATTATTGCACAAATAGGTTCAAAAACGGGGAATATTACTAACGAGCAAGTAGAGTATAGATCAAAAGTTGGAGCCGTAAGAACAGTACTTAAAAACGCTCTTCTTGGTGCCAGTATGTCTCCTGCCGAAATGCAGTCACTAGAGCCATTCATTCCAGAGTTTAATGATGCTCCGGAAGTAGCAAAGCAGAAACTAAAAACATTTATAGAGATGACTCAATTATTCTCGTCTGGAGATGTTGCAGTTCCATCTGTTATTTATCAAGATCAACAATAAACTATGGCAAGTAATTACCCATCATCATTACAAACTTTTACCGATCCTCAAGCCACAGATAATACAGTCGGTGTAGATCATGCTTCTTTGCATACTCTCGTTAACGATACGCTTGAAGCAATACAGACTACTGTCGGCACGACAGCAGGAACAAATGTCCTTAAAGACTTTGCTGCTGGGGATTTTCCTCTAATAATAAATTCAGGAGGAACGGTAGGACAAACAATAAACTCAGCAACTATAAACAATAGTGTTCTTGGAACAAGTCAGATAACAGGCGGAACAATGAGTACAGGACTAATAACAGGCGGAACTATAACCCTACCTGTTGTGACAAACTCAATAATGGGATCTGCTGTATATAGTGGGACTTTAAATGGCACAACTACTGTCAATCTATCAAACGCCACAAGACACCTCGTCAATATGCCTAATTCTGCTGGTAGTTTAAAAATTGAACTATCGAATGTAAGCGCAAATCAACCATTCATTATTGAAGTAAAACAGGGAACTGCAGGACTTGGTACGGTAGTTTGGTTTTCAACCATATCATGGGCTGGAAGTGTTGCTCCAACTCTAACAACAACCGCAAGTAGAAAAGATACATTTGGTTTTATTTCAACCGGCACGGCTACTTTTGATGGGTACACTGTCGGTCAAAATCTCTAATTATGGCCAATATATATGCAATTGATCTGGAAGCGTCGAGTAGTCACTACATGCTCATATCGGACGCTACTCAAACCGGTCTTGATTTGACAGGAGATCATACAGTCGAAGCATTCATCAAGATGGAGAGTCTCCCTTCTAATGGTAATTATATGGTTATTGTGGCGAAACACGGTTCTAGTGGAAGCTTTGGCTATTTTTGGGCCCTCTATAACGATGCAGGAACTTATAAACTAAAGGGAGGATGGTCATCATCGGGATCAAATTTTGAATTTCACGAATATACCCTGTCCGCTTCGTCTCTCGCTACATGGTATCACGTTGCAATTTCTGTAACAATTTCTACTCACTCAGCCTCTTTTTACCAAGGCGGCGAATTGCTTGGTACGGATGCAACAGGTACGCTAACATCAATAAATAACAATAACCAGAACTTCTATATAGGTGCTCTCAATCAAGGTGGTATCGGATCTCTTTATGATGGGGTTATGGACGAGCTGCGTGTCTGGAATGTTGCAAGAACTGCAAATCAGATAAAGCAAAACATATATCGCGATGTGACGCTACAAACAGGACTCAAGGGTTATTGGAAGTTTGAAAACGGATATACAGATTCTTCTGGTAATGGTAATACTGTAGGCCCGAATGGGAGTCCAACATTTGTTACCTCACCGCCATTTTCTAACTATATAACCGACGGTGGTCAGTTTATTTTTAACCTATTATGAACAGAAAATATACATTATTACCCTATCAGGAATTTACCGTAGCAGATGGTAGATTTGACTATACAAGAAAGCCGATAAAATACATTGTCTTGCATACAATGGTCGGATCTATGCAGTCAACAAGAAATTTATTTGCTTCCAGTCCACCGGAAGGGAAAGAAACAAGCGCACATTATGGCATATCTTATGATGGTAAAATTGATGCATACCTTGAAGAAATGTATACCGCATACCATTGCGGTAATTATAGCTATAACCAGCAAAGTATAGGTATAGAGCATGAGGACAAGGGAAAACACCTAGAACCAAGACCAGACGCCCTATACAGCACCTCAGCAAAGCTTGTAGCAGATATTTGTAAATTCTATTCCATACCGTGTGATAAAGACCATATTCTGATCCACAGGCAGGTACCAGGCTCCTCAACAGCTTGTCCATCAAAGCTAGATACGGATAGAATCATTAGAGAAGCTAACGCATTACTAGGGAATATTAATAATTCTAATCAAACCATGAATATTGAATCAAGCCTGTATGAGTTACTCGTCAAGAAAGCAACTCAGCATGACAAAACCTGCTCTTATTTAGGCATACCTTCAGATCCTAAAGATGTTACTTTTGAGGACATTCAGAAAGTTATCTCAGGCATAAAGGGAAACGTTACCGCAGTACAGGGGCAGTTAACGGAAGCCAATAAGCAACTCTCCCAAGCTATACAGCAGGTAAAAAATAAGGAAGATGAGATTATCAGAGTTAAAAATGAGCTGACAAATAACTATAATATGTTATCTGTACAGTTAAAAGGACTTGAACAGCAACTAGATCAAAATGAATCAACGCTCATTCAGACAAGAGAAGATCTAAAAAAAGTTAGTGAGGAGAAGGGAGTTGCTTTAACCAGAGTTGCGGAACTGGAGGGGGAGATACTAGCACTAAAAAACACACAGCCAGCGCAAAAAACACTGTTACAACTTATCTTGGAATTATTCTTTAAAAAATAGTATGAAACATACCGATGTATTTCGGTGTCCTATTTGCAGACAATTAAATACAACCCTTTACAAGATGTATGTAACGGATTCGGGAACTATCAGATCCGTTCCGTTTCATATATGCCAAAATTCCCACTGTTGCTTATTTGTCAAAATAGATTTATACAAAAAAATAAAAGTTAAATATCCAGATGAGGAATTTATTTGGAATTATGAATAATTCTAGCGAAACCAACACCGAGCTTTTGTTAAATCAAAGGAATGATCACGATACCCTAATAAGACTGGAGGCTATTATGGAGCAAGTAGCTAAAGATATTAAAGATTTTACAGTGAATATAGCTTCTCACGACAGCAGGATAAGGAGATTGGAATCTGTTTTAGATCAATATCCTCCTGACCCTCTTGTTGTTGAACTGAGAAATAACACAGAAACGTTACGAGACATGAAAACATCATATAGAGTAGCCACAATAATGGCTGGATTTATGGGGTCTGCTGTTATGTTTGTAATTGGACTTGTATCAAAGTTTTTAGGATTTATTAAATAGGAAGGAGGAATTATGAAAAACTCAATTATAGAAGCACTAAAAGAAGCGGCACGAGGAGTCGTACTTGCGGTTATTCCCGTTATTATGCTGGGTATTAACGCAGAAGATGGTACATTTGCTATTCAATGGCAATTAGTAGCAGCAACAGCCATTGTCGCAGTTCTTAGATTTGTAGATAAACTTTTGCACGAAGAAGGAGTTGATAAAGGTCTGACCCAATTCTAATTACTCAGGACAAAATATATCCACCTCAATACGTGGGTTTTCTGAGTCTATTTTCCATTCATGGCTAAAGTCAATAATATCGTCCCATCCGTCGTTTCGGAGTATCCCAGCAGTGACTAAAGAATCTTCAATTACTTTTATTGCAAAAGCAGCTACGTTACTTTTGTCCTTTCTTTTATTCTTACAGTAGAACTTGTACACGAGTTGTACAGGACGTGGGCACGGTTTAATACGTTGCTCTTTTATACAATACCAAACAAATTCGCCCTCATCTTTCTTTATCTTAGCAGCCATAAAGCGAGAGGTTCTTTCTGCGCCCATGTATGTATTTAAATCCGTTAGAGCGCCTGGTATGGTGAGAGTTTGAGTGTTCATAGTTTAATCGTAGAATCCGCTACTTCTTCTAACTTGTTTTCTACAGGAAAGACAATATTGTATTTTCCTGTATTCAAAGTTATTTCTGTTATTTCGTGGTATTTCTTCTCCACACTTCTTACAGTGTCTTAAAGGGATTGGTTGTGCTATTAGTCTTTCCTTTTTCACGAGTAGATTATACACCCCTCAAAAAAGTGGTATACTATTAGTTAGCGCTAACTACCAACGGGAGGTTGTAAGCCTACCTTTTGACTTTGGGCACCCATAGACCATGGATTTTTTCCCATTTGTCATATGTAGGCTTTTTTATCTATACCTGTTTTTACCTGCTTTGGGACTTCCTTTTTCACGAGGTGGGCGACTCGCATTCAGATCATGAGGGCTTTTGTAGATAAGATAGCGTTCGTAGTGTCTTTGGCGTTCGCAGGCGAGACAAAGTGCTGCCGCATTCTCCAGAGAGTCATCGATTTTGACGTGTTGTGGCACGATATGGTGCACCTTACGATCTCCAGGACGAAGTGGTTTATCGCAATCTTCACACTGATAGTTTGCCCGTTTTAGAGCCTTTAATCGGGTTTCTTGAGAAAAAGCGAGAGCAAGCGCTGCAATACCTATGGTATGAATTGCAATATAGATTGGTAGATATTCAGGCCTTTTGCATTCCATAGAGCTCTAGAATATAGGGCCAAGAAAATTATAAATAAGTAACTAAACTAAAACTTAACTAGAAG
>CAZWRK010000038.1:0-34957 GCA_964635875.1 uncultured Aquaspirillum sp. | reverse complement strand
GACCCACGCATTCATGCTGCCCGCGGCCAACGCGGTCAAATCGACGCGGCGGCGCAATATCGCGCCCTACTCGGCGCAGAAAGTGAAATTGCGCACTCGCACGAAAACTGCGGCAAAGTGCAAGACCCGTACAGCTTGCGTTGCCAACCGCAAGTGATGGGCGCGTGTTTAACCCAGATTCGTCATGCTTCGGAAGTGTTGCTGGTTGAAGCCAATTCGGTGTCAGACAATCCGCTGGTGTTTGCCGACGATAACGACATTCTGTCGGGCGGCAATTTCCACGCCGAGCCGGTCGCTTTTGCGGCGGATAATCTGGCGTTGGCGATTGCTGAAATCGGTTCGCTGTCCGAACGGCGCATGGCGTTGTTGATTGACAGCAACTTGTCGAAACTGCCGCCGTTCTTGGTGAATAACGGTGGGGTGAACTCGGGCTTTATGATTGCGCAAGTGACCGGCGCGGCCTTGGCTTCGGAAAATAAATCGTTGGCGCATCCGGCTTCGGTTGATAGCTTGCCGACCTCCGCGAACCAAGAGGACCATGTGTCGATGGCGACGTTTGCCGGTCGTCGTCTGCGCGATATGGCCGACAACACTGCTGGTATTTTGGCGGTAGAGCTGCTGGCGGCCTGCCAAGGGGTCGATTTCCGCGCGCCGAACAAAGCCGCACCGGTGTTGGA
The DNA here is from genome assembly GCA_964635875.1 of uncultured Aquaspirillum sp. GTDB lineage: Bacteria > Pseudomonadota > Gammaproteobacteria > Burkholderiales > Aquaspirillaceae > CAZWRK01. The sequence goes on along the minus strand of CAZWRK010000038.1, from coordinate 34,280 downwards.
AGACGCGAAAGCGTTGCTGCGTGAAGTGGTGTCTTTTTACGACAAAGATCGCTACTTCGCCCCCGATATCGAAAAAGCCGTACAGCTGATTCAAGACGCGACTTACAACCGTTTCGCGATTGCGGGTTTGTTGCCGTCGCTGTAAATCCAATTGAGCTGGAAGGATGTTCTCTAAAGGCAGACCGAAAGGTCTGCTTTTTGTTTCATGGGCTCTGTGGCCTTGCGTGCTACCATTTCGCTTGTTTTTATACAGATAGAGAATGGTCATGCGTATCGGAACGCCTCTTTCCGCCTCGGCGCGGCGGGTCATGTTGTTGGGTAGTGGTGAATTGGGCAAAGAAGTGGTGATTGCCTTGCAGCGTTTGGGGGTCGAAACCATTGCGGTCGACCGCTATCCGAATGCGCCTGCAATGCAGGTGGCACACCGTAGTCACGTCATCAACATGGCCGATCCGGTTGCGTTGCGCGCCTTGGTTGAAGCCGAGCGGCCACATTTGATCGTGCCCGAAATCGAGGCGATTGCGACCGAAGAATTATTGCGGATTGAGGCCGATGGCTTGGCTGAGGTGATTCCGACTGCGCGCGCGGCAAATCTGACCATGAACCGCGAAGGTATTCGCTGCTTGGCCGCAGAAACGCTCGGCTTGCCGACTTCGGCCTATGCGTTTGCTTCGAGCTTGGACGAATTACAAGCCGCGATTGCGGGCGGCATCGGTTATCCGTGTTTGGTAAAGCCAGTGATGTCATCCAGCGGCAAAGGGCAATCTTTGCTGAAAGGGCCAGATGATGTGGCCGCCGCGTGGCGGTACGCAGTCAGCGCCGGTCGCGTGGACAAAGGGCGGGTGATTGTCGAAGGTTTTGTCGATTTTGATTACGAAATCACTCTGCTGACAGTGCGTGCCAATGATGGTGCAGGCGGCGTGGCAACGTCGTTTTGCGCGCCGGTCGGCCATGTGCAGCAGCACGGTGATTATGTCGAAAGCTGGCAGCCACAGCCGATGTCGGCCTTGGCGTTGGAGCGCGCGCAAGCGATGGCCGAAAAAGTCACCACGGCCTTGGGTGGGCGCGGTTTGTTCGGGGTGGAGTTGTTTGTGAAGGGCGATCAAGTGTGGTTCTCTGAAGTCAGCCCGCGCCCGCACGATACCGGCCTTGTGACCTTGGCGAGCCAGATTTACAGTGAATTTGAGCTGCACGCCCGCGCAATTTTGGGCTTGCCGGTCGATGTGACCCTGCGCCAACCGGCGGCATCGGCGGTGATTTATGGCGGAATGGAGGCCAGCGGCGTGGCATTCGAGGGTGTCGAAGCGGCCTTGGCGGTGGAAGGGGCGGATATTCGCTTGTTTGGTAAGCCGGAAAGCTTTATGCGCCGTCGGATGGGTGTCGCCGTGGTGCGGTCACAAGATGTTGATTCGGCGCGGGCGCGCGCCAAACTGGCGGCAAGTTGCGTGAAAGTGGTTGCAGGCGAATAAGGCCTGTGATGGATGACACACCCCGAAATGCGATGCGTTCGGGGTGTTTTGCTTGAGGCTGCGTTGATTCAGGCCGACTGTTTTGGGCACCCTCGGCTGTTGTGCCTAAAAATTTCCCAGAATGGCGGCGGATAGAGCGGCGTTTGATGTGTAAAAAGGTGAAAGATGACAACAAAAATTGGGACGCACTCCGGCTCTTTTCATGCCGATGAGGTCTTGGGCGTGAGCGTTTTGCGCACGGTCTTAGCTGCGCAGGGCATCGAAACGCAGCTGATTCGGAGTCGTGACGCGGCGGTTTTGGCGGAATGTGATTATTTGGTCGATGTCGGCGGTGTTTACGATGTTGCCGCGCATCGTTTTGATCATCACCAAAAAGGTTTTGCCGAGCGGCGCGATTCTGGCTTGCCTTATGCCGGTGCAGGTTTGGTATGGCGGACGTATGGTGCGGCGTTTGTGCAAGCCGTGTATCCGCAAGCCTCGGCAGAGATGGCTGAAACCGTCGCGCAGATCATCGATAGCCAGTTTATCGCGTGGGCGGATGCCGTCGATAACGGCATCGATGTAGATGGGCCGATTGCTTTTGGTTTTTCTTCAATGATTAGTCGCTTTAATGGGACTTGGCTAGAGGTGCGCGCCGCGGAAGAAGATGACGCTCGTTTCGAAATGGCCTGTCAATTTGCTGATCCGGTGTTGCGTAACTTGGTGCGCGATACCGTCGCCGAACAGCTCGCCCGCCAGGTTGTGATGCAAGCACCTGTTTTAGCCGAGGGGCGGATTGTGGTTTTGGATCAGCCGCGTTTGCCGTTTGATGACGTGATTGTGAATGAAATGCCCGCCGTGTTATTTGTGGTTTACCCCGAAAGTTCGGGGCAGCAATATCAAGTGCGGGTGGTGTTGAAAAAGCTGGGGTCGTTCGATGCTCGCCAAGATTTACCGGCCGCGTGGGGCGGATTGCGGGGCGCGGATCTGGCCGCTGTTTCGGGCGTAAGCGATGCTGTCTTTTGCCATAACGGCTTATTTATTGCCGGTGCGTTGTCTAAAGAAGGGGCGATTGCGTTGGCGATGAATGCGCTCTAAGCGGTGGGTGTCGATCGAAATCGGCATCCCTACGGGATGTATCTTATTTTTTCATGTTTTTTAAGAGATTGGCTCTGGAATGAAATCGTTGCTTTCAGAAAGAAATTTGATTTTTGCAGCGGCACTGGCGGTGGTGTTATTTCCGTTAGAGCACAGTTTGCTGCATGCCGGTCGGCCGATGGTGTTTGCGGTGATTGCGATCTTGTTGGTGGCGATTATGGGCGCGGCATTGCGGGTGGCGCATCATGCAGAATTGCTGGCCGAAAAATTAGGTGAGCCATATGGCACCATGATTTTGACGCTCTCGGCTGTGACCGTCGAGGTGGTGATTTTGGCGATCATGATGTTGTCCGACGGCGGCCCGACTTTGGCGCGCGATACGGTGTATGCCGCACTGATGCTAGATATCAATGGGATTTTAGGTTTCGCAGCGATTATTGGCGGCTTAAAACATGGCGAGCAACCGTACAACGTTGACTCTGGAAATACGTATATTTCGATGATTTTGGTCGCGGTCGGTATTTCGATGTTTGTGCCCGAGTTTGTCCCCGACGATAAATGGCAGGCTTATTCTGCCTTTACCATTATCGCGATGGTGCTGTTTTATGCGCTGTTCTTGCGGATGCAAACCGGCAAACATAGCTATTTCTTTGACTATGCCTACGAGCAAAAAGAAAACGCCGAGCACCATGCTGAAGAGATCAAGGTGCCTTTTCACGCCGCCTTGTTGGTGCTCAGTATTATCTTGATTGGGGTGCTGTCGGAGTTGATGGCGGTGTTCTTGGGTGTGGGCTTGGAAGGTAGCGGCTTGCCTGCAATTGTTCCGGCGATTTTGGTGGCGCTGATTTCCGCCAGCCCCGAGATTCTGACCGCGATGCGCGCAGCAATGGCTAACCGGATGCAAGCGGTACTGAATATTGCGCTGGGTGCGTCGTTGGCGACGGTGGTGTTGACGATCCCTGTGATCGAAGGCATTGCCCTGTATACCGGCCAGCCGATCAATATGGCCATGACGCCGACACAAACTGCAATGGTGCTGCTCACGCTCTTGGTTGCGAACATCAATTTGCACGATGGCGAAACCAATGCGATCGAGGGCTATACCCACGTTGCGTTGTTTGCGACATTTATTTTCTTGTCGGCGATTGGGCTATAGCGCTGTGATGTTTATTCGCCATCCTCCACGATTGTGGGGGGTGGCTTTTTTTTGGCTTGTATCCCAAGCGCTTTTTGTTGTTCAGAACTAAACCATGTCCAGTGCGCGAGCCTTTTAGCACGCGAATTCATCGATGTGTCTACGGATGATCATCATAGTTTCATCGAACCCGCGAACAATACGCAGGTCGGCGCTAACTTTCCGCCATTTTTCGGATTTCTATGATGCCTATCGCGACTGCTGCTCGTGCGACCGCCCACACCCCGAGTTTTAGCCTTGATCACTTAACGCTCCATCTTGCGGCGCATCGCCGATTAGATCGTTTGCATGTTCAATTACCCAGTCAGCGTTTGATCGGTCTGCTGGGCCCCAAGGGAAGTGGCAAAACGACTTTACTGCGGAGTTTATGGGGCATTTTGCCGCCCACTTCTGGCAGTGTTCGCCTGTTTGGACATGATTTACAAGATATGACCCCCAACGAGCTTGTGCGCCTCATTAGCTGGGTCAGTTCCGTTGCGGTGACACAAAAGCCGGTTTCGGTTTTAGATTTTGTCTTGTCTGGTAGTCGGTGGCGGGATGATTTGTCCGGACAGCCCGAAGCGCGCTTATCCGCTGCGATGGCGTGTTTGGAGCGGGTTGGGCGCGTGCATTTGGCTTCCAGAATTTATTACCAGCAGTCGCCACTAGATCGGCATTATTTAGCATTGGCGCGGGCGCTGCTGGCTGAAACGCCGGTGATTTTGATTGATCAAGCTGACTGCGCCGAGTCGTTTAAAACCCATGTTCAGCAAGAAGCATATCTGTCGTTTTTGCGGCAGCTTGCGCACCAAGGGCGAACCATCGTTGCTGTTTTTGAGCATCCGGCATTGGGCATGAGTCACTGTGATTGGTTGCTGTATTTGGAGCAGGGCCGGATGACCGCATGCGGCTCAAGTTCGGCGTGTTTATCACATCAAGCTTTTGCCGATATGGCGGTGCGGCTTGCGCCTCATCGAGTGCGTTCCGCTTAGACGGGTCGCGTCGCAGCCGTGCGTGTCAGTGCGTTAGAGAACGCATCAAATCATCAGATGCATCGTGGTGGATTCGCTCGCCATTAAAAAACCCACGACCAAAAAGGGCGTGGGTGGGATGGATTGGCGAGAGAAAAATTAATCCGCCTTGATCGCTTCGAGCACAAAGCTCAATTTCACTTCGTCGCTAATCGCAGGGGCAAACGTTTTCATGCCAAATTCACTGCGCTTGATGGTCGCGACGGCATTTGCACCGTAGGTTTCTTTGCCAGACATCGGATTTTTTGCCAGCGCAACATGGGTCAGTTTTAGGGTGACAGGCTTAGTGACGCCCAGCAATGTCAATTGGCCTTGGACTTCAACCGGCTTTTGGCCTTTGAAGACGACTTTGCTGGATTGGTACGTCAGGGTCGGGAATTTTTCGACGTTGAAGAAGTCGGCGCTTTTCAAATGCTTGTCACGATCCGGCAAGAAGGTGTTCAGCGAGTTTGCATCAATTTTGACATTAACCACGCCAGTCTTGGCGGTCGCGTCAATATTCAGCTGGCCTTCGACTTTAGTGAAGCTACCGCTTTGCAACGATAGGCCGAGGTGATTGACTTCGTAAGCGGCATAAGTGTGGGTGCTGTCGATGGTGTAGGTTGTCGGTGCAGCAAAAACGGCAGCAGAGGCGGCAACAAGAGCAAGGGCGAGTGTAGAACGAATCATGGTGTTTCCAATCTAAATTAAAGGTTGACGCAAAAAGTAGATGTCAGGGTTAACGCAAGGCCATTTTGAACTTCAACTGCACTTCATCGGCGACCGAGCCGGTATCACTCCAACTGCCTTCGCCGATTTTGAACGCGAGCCGAGAGATCGGCATCACGCCTTCAATCCATGTGACGCCGCCTTCTTCTTTGGCGGTAAAGGGGGCGCTGAGGTCACGGCTTACGCCTTTGAGCGATAGCTTGCCGTTGACTTGATAGCGGTTTCCACCCAGCGATTTGATGCTGGTCGAGGTAAAGCGTGCTTGTGGAAAGCGTGCGGTATCAAACCAGTCTTTTTTACGCGCTTCATTTTCGGCATCGCGGGTGGGCAGGCTGATGCTTTTGGTTTCAATGGTGAAGTCGGCGACGCTGGTGTCGAGCTTTTGCGGGTTGAAGTCGACTTTGGCCGCGAACTGCTTGAAGCCACCACTCACCGGCACATTCATTTGTTTCATGGTGAACGTTAGGCTGCTTTTGGCGAGGTCGAGTGTTTGCGCAAAGCTGGGGGCGGCAGACAGTAAGGCCAGTGACAATAAGGTGGTTCGCAATAACATGATTTAGTGTCCTTTCGACGGCATATTTTTGAAGGCCATGCGTTGCATCAGGCCATCTCGATCGAGAAAGTGATGTTTAAGGGCGGCGAGCAGATGTCCGCCGATCACAGCTAATAGGGTCCAATTCAGCGCTTCATGGAGGGCTTTAAGTTGGTCACCTAGGGTTTCATTGACGGCGACAAGGTCGGGTAAAGGCAGGACTTTGAGAAACACGACCGGAAAACCATAGGCCGAGCTCATCGCCCATCCAGTCAGCGGTACCGCCAACATCAGGGCATACAAGGCAAGGTGGCCGCCGTGCGCTGCAAGTTGCGCGGGTTTGCTCATGCTGTCTGGCAGCGCAGGTGCGCGGTGAATCAGACGTAAGCAGAACCGGATCAGCCATAGCCCCAGCACGGTGATGCCGAGCCATTTATGCCATGCGATCAGTGAGAATTTAGCTGGAGAAAGCGGTAAATCAGCGACGTATAGCCCGAATGCGAATGTGCTCAAAATCAACAGTGCCATGCCCCAGTGCAGGGCAATTTGGCTGATGTGGTAACGGGGTGCGGAGGTCATTTTTCATCCTTTTCAATAGCGTCAATACGGTGGCGAAGCATGGCGAGTTGTGCGGTCAGCTGCTCCATCGCATCACGATCCATGTCCTCAAATCCTGCTTGCATATAAGCAAGCTGTGCCGGAAAGGCTTCCGCAAATAAGGCTTCGCCTGCGGGGGTGAGCGCGACAAAGACACTCCGCCGGTCGTGCTCGGGGACGGTTCGCGAAATGAGTGCTTTATCAATCAAACGATCCAAGATGCCGGTTAATGTCCCTTTGGTGATCAAGGTTTTCTCGGACAGTTCTTTGCAGCTCATCCCCGGCGTGTTGCCCAAGGTCGCGATCACATCGAATTGCGGGGGGGTGAGGCCTAGGGTTCGAATATGGTTGCCAGAGACGCGCTCGAAGGCCTGATATGCCCGAACCAACTCACGGACTGCTGCGAGATAAGGTGGTTTTTGAAACGATGGCATGGCAAAACTTTCGGATCGAATGCGATGAATGCGATATTAGTTCTAATTAGAACTATCTGTCAATAGACTATTTCTTGAGTGATTAAATAAGTGGTTTCATAAAACATTCACACATTTGTCATTTTTATTTACTAGTGGCTTTATATTATGACGATGTGATTAATTATTGAGATCGAGATTTTATGGCGCAGCTTAGTTTTCGTGCGCGGTTGCTTTTTTTGGTGGCGAGTGCCTGCTTGGCCGTTGCGGTCTTATTGATTAGTAATATTTTTTTGGTTCGCTTTTTAAGCCAGCAAACGGACGATGTCTTATCGGAATCTCGCCAAAATATTCATGCGCTATTGACGGTCGAAAATGCACATTTGCACTTTAAATCGCAGGTTCAAGAGTGGAAAAACATTCTGCTGCGCGGCAATGATCCAGAGAAGTTGGCGCAATATCGTCGGCAGTTTGATCAAGAAGCGCGCGCTGTTCAGCAAGGATTGGAAGCAGCGATTCCGCTGATTCAAGAGAAGGCCTTACAAAGCGCGATACACGACTTGCGCCTCCAGCATCAAGGCCTCGGCGAGAAATACCATGAAGCGCTTAAACAGTTTGATCCGGCGAATCCGGGCGCTGGTCAGCAGATCGACCATTTGGTTACGGGAGTCGATCGGCAAAGTAGTCAGCAATTTGTGCACATTAGCCAGCAGATTGAGCGCTTGGCGCTGCGGCATACAGAGGCTCGTGCGCGTTATATTGAGGAGAGCGGGCAGCGGGCGACATGGATTGTGACTGGCATCGCTGTGGCTGCTTTTATCGGGATTCTTGGCATTTCTTTTTGGCTGATCCGAAATTTGCTTGCCGAACTGGGCGGCGACCCGCTGCATGTCAGCGCCCATGTACGGCGGATTGCTGCTGGCGATTTAACGCAGCCGATGGCACTCACTGCGCTGCCAGTGCAAAGCGTGCTTGCGCAGGTGCAGACGATGCAAAATGGTTTGCGGACCATGGTTGGGCGCATCATGGAACAAGGCCATTCTTTAACGCATCAGGCGACAGAAATGACCCTTGCCAGCACACAAGCGAATCAGCAAGCACAGGCACAGCAAGCTGCTGCGACGCAGATGGCGGCGGCGGTCGAACAGTTGAGCGCAAGTATTGCGCATGTGACGCACAATGCCCAAGCCGCCAGTGATGTGAGTCGAGAGGCCAATCAATTTTGCGAGACGGGGGTTGCATTGATGGGTCAAACAGAACAAGAGATTGTGCACGTTGCACAGGTGTTAGATACCTCAGCGCAGGCGCTCAATGTTTTAGGTGATCACGCACATCAAATTGGGCAGGTGATTCATGTGATTGAAGCCATTGCCAATCAAACCAATCTATTGGCCCTGAATGCCAGCATTGAGGCCGCCCGTGCTGGCGAAGCGGGGCGTGGGTTTTCGGTGGTGGCCGATGAGGTGCGCAAGTTGTCTGAGCAAACCTCTGTAAGCGCCCAGCAAATTGTCAGCACCGTTCGAAATATGCAGGAAGGGAGCGCTGTAGCGATTCGGGAAATGGAGCTGGCGATTACGTCGATTCAAGACGGTACCCGTCTTGTGTTGAGTGCAGGGCAGACGTTTACTCAGATTCGAGAGCAATCTCTGCGCGTTGATTCGGCGATCGTCGAAATTTCGGGGGCGCTGTCGCAGCAGCGGGCCGCGAGTCAGGACATTGCTTCACAAGTAGAGTGTGTTGCCGATATGTCTGCACACAGCCTTGAAACGGCTCAGCGCAATCAACAGACCGTTTTGGCGCTAGGGCAGTTGGCGCAGGCGTTGGATCAGAGCATTGCGCAGTTTCATCTGGGTTAAGCGGTTGCCATTAAAAAAACCAGCGCGGCATCCTGCCGGCTGGTTTTTGGGGCGCGCGCTTGAAAGATTAGCGGGGCAGGGTGACTTGGAAGCCCGGCGCATTTTTCGGATGATCGGCATTGGTGAACACTGCGCGATCATTTTTCAGCACAATCACTTCGAAGAAGGCACGGAAGCGTTCTTCGCCCACGCCAAATCCATTGAGGAATTTGCCGAACATGACTTGTTCTTCTGGCTCGGGTTGGCCATCGGATAAAGAAGAGTCGATCAAGTTCACCAAGATACACATTTTTTGTGCATCAGTGAGCAGCGGTGCGGCCTCGCGGATGAATTCGTCTACGCTATGTTTGCGGACGTAGCGCTGGGCCGAGTCGAGCAGGGCGCGGTTGTTTGCGCCGACGCCAATGCTGCCGCCACTGCTTTCCCCACCCAACACCGCTAAAAGATGTCCGATTTCTTCGTTATCAAACTCACCGTCGGCAGCAATCATGTACAGCAACGAAGTGGCAAAAGCCAAGTGCGGTGTCATTTGATCGCCGGAATCGCTTTTGAACATATCGAATAGACCCATGAACTTCTCCTTGTGATTTGAGTGCGGCGCTAAATGTCGCCTTAGCCCCTATCTTGCCACCGACATGCTTAAACACGACTTAAGCGTTGTTCATGATTCTGCGCTACGGTCGGCCATAAAGCCGAAAACAAGCTGCCGCACTGTATCGGTATCAAAAGGTTTATCGCAAATCGCCGAAACCCCTGCCTGCTCGACCCCTGCCAAACGGCCTTCGTCGCGTTCGCTTGAGACCATCAAGATCGGGACTGAACTTTGAATGCTGCGCGTGCGAATATGCTCAACCAGTTCTTTGCCATCCATGTCCGGCATGTTGTAGTCGGTGACGACTAAATCAAACAACGTGGTTTCGAGTAAGGGCAGCGCGTCGCGACCGTCGGCGGCCTCGAAGATTTTTTCAAAGCCAATTTTGGCCAGCACCGAACGGATATGGTGACGCGCGGTTTTACTGTCATCGACCAAAAGAACGGTGAGTTCTGCAATATCGGCGTGGCTAAATTCAACCGCTTCAGCATTGATAAACGAGAGGGTGTTATTGAGTGCGTGCTGAAGTTGTTTTTGGTCGAATGGCTTCGGCAAAATGGCCATCGCGCCCGCCTGGCGGATCGGGTCAAGGTAGCTGGGTCGGGTTTCGCTGGAGATCAAAATAAAAGGCAAATCTTTAAGGACATCCTCTTCGCGCATTTTATAGACCAGATCGGTGCCGGTCATATCGGGGAGGTACAGCGCACTAATTACGACATCTGGCTGCTGAATTTTGAGCTGTTCGAGGGCTTCGGCGGCGCTCTGGAAATGATCGACGCGATCAATGCCGAACTCGGAAAGAGACTGTTGAATAATTTGTGCTTGAACAGAAGAGGGTTCAATTAAAACAGCAATAAGATGGGAAAGTTCGATCATTTTTTTCTCTGGCGATAAGGTGCCGCTCTGCGTTCAATGATGCGGCTGACGGCGGTACGCTACACTAGCATGATTCATTGATTCATGCTTTTTTCATTGCCAAAAACATATTAGAACTTTGTCCTTTGGCAATAAAAAAGCGCCCTGTGCTACTGGGCGCTTGTCATGTGGTTCATTGCAGTTTTAGAAGAAGTGGCTGGCGATCCAGAACAATCCACCCGACAGCAAGATTGTTGCCGGCAAGGTAAAGACCCAGGCCAACAAAATGTTGCGCACTGTGCCGCCTTGTAGGCCGCTACGGTTTGCTACCATCGTTCCTGCCACTGCCGATGACAGCACATGGGTGGTCGAGACCGGCATGCCGGTCAGACTGGCGATGCCAATGGCCAGTGAGGCGGTGATTTGCGCGGCCATCCCTTGTGCATAGGTCATTCCTTTTTGGCCGATTTTTTCACCGACTGTCAGCACAATGCGCTTCCAGCCGACCATCGTGCCTAAACCCAGCGCTAAAGCGATCAATACAATCGCCCATTGCGGTGCGTATTCGATAGGCATGACTAGATCTTGGCGTAACTTTTTCAAATCGGCTTTGTCGGATGCTGGCAGGTCTTTGAGGTTTTCGACTTTTTTCGCGGTATTGTCCAGACAGAGCAGCATCCGGCGCACTTCGCGTCGATCTTCGTCTTGCACTTGAGCGTAAGAGCTGACGCCATCTAATTTCTCGCTTAGACGGGTAATCGCTGCGGTGGTGGTTTCGGGTGAGCAGGTAAACGCCTTAGGTAGGGTTTGTGTGCTCTCGCGGAACTGTAAACGCAAGCCATTTTTCGCAATCGCTTCGTGATGCTTTTCATAAAACTCGGCCATGTGCATGGCGGCATCGCGGGTGCGGCTGATTTGGTAGGGCGTATTGGTCATGTCGAGAACGAACTGTGTCGGAGCCAGACCAATCAGAACCAGCATTAATAAGCCGATCCCTTTTTGTCCATCGTTTGAGCCGTGGGCAAAACTCATGCTCATCGCCGAGGCAATCAATGCGGTGCGTGTCCAAAACGGCGGGTGTTTTTTGCCATCGATCGCTTTGCGCTCGTCCGGTGTCAGATGCATGCGCGAATCACGGCGGAAGCGTTTGAGCAAGAGCAAGGTGACGCCCGCAATGACCAAACCCACCGTGGGCGAAATCACCAGCGATAACATAATGCTGATGGCCTTATCGACGTTTACGCCCTGAGAAAGTGGGATGCCATTCATTAATGCATGCGCTAAACCCACTCCCAAAATCGAGCCAATGAGCGTGTGAGAGCTGGACGCAGGTAGGCCGATATACCACGTACCAAAATTCCACAAAATGGCCGAGCTGAGCAAAGCAAAGACCATCACTAAGCCATGGCTTGAAGCCACGTTGAGGATGAGCTCAACTGGAAGTAAATGCACGATGGCATAGGCGACGCCCAAGCCGCCCATAATGACGCCAAAGAAGTTAAACACCCCAGAGGCAAAAACGGCCAGATTCGCGGGCATGGCTTTGGTGTAAATCACCGTGGCTACCGCATTGGCCGTGTCGTGAAAGCCGTTAATAAACTCATACGCTAAGACAAAAAAGAGCGCGAGCAACAGTGTGATCGTTCCCGCAAGGGGAAGACCGGAGAAGAGGTCGAACATGCGAGGAAATAACAGAATGAAGAAGGAGGTAATTATTCCTGATTGCGCGGGTGGCTGCGCCAATTTTTTTAATAAAATTGTATTCAAATTGTCATGAAAATGACTTTTTTGAGTCTTCACACGCGACTTTAGTTGAATGGACGCTATTGCGGGGGATGCAGACAATCAAAGTCCACCTGTGTTGTTCACCGAAAGCGCGCCATGTTTAAGCCATTCAAATGGGTGATGGGGTTTGTTTTATGCATTTCCGCGACGTCATCGTTTGCGACCACGACCGTGGAGATTGCCTATTTAGGCCAACCGTCGCAGCAAGAAAGTGTTTCATCAAATATCGAGCCGACGCCTGCTGATCTTGGTGAGGCCGGTGCGCAATTAGCGATTCAAGACAATGACAGCACAGGAAAATTTGTTCAGCAAAATTTCAAATTAGCCCGCCACCAGATCACCCCGCAAACCTCGGTCGATGCCGTGTATGCCCTGCTCGCAAAGAATTCAGCGCGTTTTGTGGTGCTTAATGTGCCAGCAAGTCGCCTTGAGCAGCTTGTGCGGCATCCCGATTGGTCGCGTTATGTATGGCTGAATGCGGGGAGTCGAGATGATGTGTTTCGCCAGAGCCGCTGCCAACCTAATCTGCTACACACGCTGCCCGGACGCGCCATGCAGGCTGATGCTTTGGCGCAATATTTAGTGAGTAAGCGCTGGACAAAATGGGCGTTGGTGCGAGGTCAACACATCGAAGATCAGCGCTATGCCGCGGCAATTGTGCGGGCAGCGAAGCGTTTTGGCGCGGTGATTCAAGCACAGAAAGTTTGGAATGGCGGCCACGATGCCCGTCGTACCGCACAAGCGGAAGTACCGTTGCTCACGCAGATGGGTGATTACGATGTGTTGATTGTGGCCGATGAGAAAAATGATTTCGGCGACTATTTCTTATTTAGAACGTGGTTACCGCGCCCTGTCGCTGGGACTCAAGGCCTCGTGGCTGACGGATGGCATGCCGCCGCCGAGCAGTGGGGGGCGACGCAGTTACAAAACCGTTTTAAAGCCTTCGCCAAACGCCCAATGCTTGCGGTGGACTACGCCGCGTGGGCGGCCGTGCGCACAATCGGAGAAGCCGCAACGCGCACCCAATCCAATCAATTTGACACTTTAGTGCATTACATTCGCAGCCCCGAATTTGAGCTGGCGGCGTTTAAAGGGCGCAGCTTGAGTTATCGCACATGGAATGGTGAGCTCCGACAACCCGTATTTTTAGCGCAGCCGCGTGCATTGGTGAGTACATCGCCCCAAGAAGGTTTTCTGCATCCCCACACCGATTTAGATACTTTGGGGTTTGATCAATCAGAGGTTCGTTGCCATGCCTAACACGCATTTTTTGAGAGTCGCGACTATGAAATATATTGGAATTGGGCTGGGTATGAGCCTCGGGCTGAGTGCTGCTGCCATGGCAAGTACGGTCTATGTCTCAAACGAAAAAGACCATACCTTGTCGGTGATTGATAGCCAAAGCCTCAAGGTCATCAAAACACTGCCAGTGGGAAAACGCCCGCGCGGGATTACCCTTTCTAAAGACGGCAAGCAGCTGTATATCTGCGCAAGCGATGACAACACCGTGCAAGTGATGGATCTCGCGACCTCAAAAATCGTGCATAACCTGCCCTCTGGAGAAGATCCCGAGCAATTTGCTTTGTCGCCAGATGGCCGCGCTTTATATATCGCCAATGAAGATAGCAATGTTGTGACGATTGTCGATCCGGCCTCCCGACAAGTCACCGGACAAATTGATGTTGGCGTAGAGCCAGAAGGTATGGCGGTCAGCCCTGATGGGCGGTGGGCGGTGAATACTTCCGAGACCACCAATATGGTGCATTGGATCGACACACGCAGTAAAAAATTGGTGGATAACACCTTGGTCGATCAACGGCCGCGCTATGCCCGTTTTTCACTGGATGGCAAATGGTTGTGGGTCAGCTCAGAAGTGGGCGGGACAGTTTCCGTGATTGATGTCGCAACCCGCAAACGGGTCAAAACCATTCGTTTTGCCATCAAAGGCGTACCACGAGACAAAATTCAACCGGTTGGCCTACGTCTGACGCGTGACGGCCGCTATGCTTTCGTGGCGCTGGGGCCTGCCAATCATGTGGCTGTGGTCGATGCTAAAACCTACGAGCCGCTGCAGTATTTATTGGTCGGGCGGCGGGTGTGGCATATGGAGTTCACCCCTGATGAAAGTCAGCTGTGGGTGAGCAATGGGGTGAGCAATGATGTGTCGGTGATTGACGTGCCGAATTTGAAAGTCGTGAAATCGATTCCAACCGGCCGTTACCCTTGGGGTATCGCGATTCAGCCATGACAGCCGTTCTTGAAATTGATCAAGTGTCCTATGCCTACGGCGCAAAATCGGTACTGGATCGGCTGTCTTTTTCGGTTCAAGCGGGGGAATTTTGCGTGCTGCTGGGCCCCAATGGTGCGGGCAAAAGCACCTTATATGGTCTGTTAACCCGCCTGTTGGCCATCCAATCGGGGGCGGTGCGTATTCAGGGGCAGGCTTTAGACTATCGTGCGCTGGGACACGTGGGCGTGGTGTTTCAGCAGCCGACCTTGGATTTGGATTTAACGATCGAGCAAAATTTAGCGTACTTTGCCGCTTTGCATGGCCTTTCTGGCGCAGAAAAAAAGCAGCGCATCGACGCTGAGCTTGCGCGCTTATCGCTCACTGAGCGGCGGCATGAACGCGTTCGGCAGTTAAATGGCGGCCACCGCCGACGGGTGGAAATTGCGCGGGCGCTGCTACATCGTCCGCGTCTGCTATTGCTGGATGAGGCGACGGTGGGCCTCGATTTGGTCACGCGGCGTAGCTTATTACACCATGTCCATACCCTTGCCAAAGAAGACGGTTTAGCCGTGCTGTGGGCGACGCATCTATTGGATGAGGTGTTGCCAGAAGACCCCGTTGCTTTGTTGCATCGGGGAAAGCTCTTGGCGCACGGTCGCTCTGATCAGCTCCCTGAGCAACTTGGTTGCGAGGCGTTGGCGCAGTGGTTTGAGAACATGACCCAAGAAAGTGGGCGCGCATGAAACGAGCTTGGATTGCGTTACAGGCCATTGTGTATCGTGAGTTGCTGCGCTTTTTGCAGCAACGATCGCGGTTTTTTGGGGCCTTGGTTCGGCCGCTGATCTGGCTGATGGTATTTGCCGCCGGTTTTCGGGCGGCGTTGGGCATCTCGATTATTCCGCCATACGCGACTTACATCACATATGAAGTTTATATCGTGCCCGGTTTAATCGGGATGATTCAGCTCTTTAATGGGATGCAAAGTGCGCTGTCGATGGTTTACGACCGAGAAATGGGCAGCATGCGGGTGTTGTTTGTGTCGCCCTTGCCGATGGCTTATTTATTGTTGTGCCGGTTGGTGGCCAGTGTCTGTGTGTCGATTGTGCAGGTCTATGCTTTTTTGCTGATTGCGCGTTTAAGTGGTGTTGATTTGCCGTGGTCGGGTTTTCTGTATGTGTTTCCCGCGCTATGGCTATCGGGGTTGTTGTTGGGGGCGGCGGGTATGGTGGTGTCGTCATGGGTCAAGCAAATTGAGAATTTTGCAGGAGTGATGAACTTCGTGGTGTTCCCCGTATTTTTCATGTCCTCGGCCCTGTACCCCCTCTGGAAAATGCAGGAATCGAGCGAGTGGCTGTACCAACTTTGTCGTTTGAACCCCTTTACCGACGCCGTCGAAATGATCCGGTTTGCCCTTTATGGCGAGAGTCATGGAGCCGCCATCCTTGCGACCGGTATCGCGACGGCGGTGTGCTTAGTGTTGGCGAGTGTCGGCTATCGACCTCGCCAACGGGTGTGATTTAGAGGGGAGATAACGGCTCGGGATGGCCTTCTTCTAAAGAACGCCCAATTTCTTTCCAGCCATCGCTGCCATCGGGATACCAAATAACGTTGCGGTAACCCCATTCCAAGGCGCGCCGTGCCGCATTCCATGACATCCAGCAGTCCCGTAAACAATAAAAAACCAGCGCTTTTTCGGGGGCGGCGCGGTGAAGACGCTGTAGGGTGGCACGGAAATAGGCTTCAATTCGAGGGTCAGGTGCGCCTTGTCCGACATCGGGTAGCCAAATGCTTTGTGGTACATGTAGGCGCGGTTGACTGGGCACCCAATGCCATTGTTGCTGTTCATCGACGACATGAGGCGCGGGCAATACATCGATTAGAATGGGGCGCTCGGTCTCTATCAGTTGGGCCAAAGTGGCGCTGTCGATGGTGCGTGCACCGGTGAGTTGATCGGGGGTCGGCGCTCGGTAATGATTCAAACGATACCCCTCCGGTTCCGGCACGCCTGCGGCGTGGCTCACAGGCCCAATCAATATCGCTACAAGGCTGATGCGTGCAATCCATTTCATGATAGAGCGATCGGTGATCTAAATATTTAGAATGGCAAAACCGCTTGTCGCTTGCCCATCCGACTTTGGTCGTATCTCAAACTCTTTAGCATGGAGGTGTTATGACCCCCTCTCGCATTCGTCGGGCGTCTGTTTGTAAAGTCAATGCTGTTGAGGCCGCCGCGGATTTATATGCGAGCTTATGGCAGCCGGATTGCAGCTTAGTCTTGTTATTTGTGTCACCCGATTACGATTTAGAGGCATTGGCACCGGCGTTAGAACGCTATTTTCAAGGTGTCACGATTGTTGGCTGTACAACCGCAGGAGAGATTGCGGTCAATGGCTATCACAGCCATTCGATTTCGGGGGTGAGTTTGGCCGCCCCCGATTTTTATGCGGTGACGCAGCGTATTGAATCGCTGGAGCATTTTGATTTATCCGATGCGCTTGGCGTTGTGATGTCTGCACGTCACGCGCTCGGTGTACAAAGTGGCCTCATGATTGATCGCCGCGCATTTGCGATGTTGCTGATTGATGGCATGGCGGCATGCGAAGAACGGGTGACCAGCCAACTATCGCGCGCCTTAGGCGAGGTGCCGTTATTCGGCGGGTCTGCGGGCGACAATATGCGCTTTGAAAAAACGGCCGTTCTGATTGACGGCCAATTTCGCAGCCATTGCGCGGCTTTAATTTTGATCGCCACCAAGTATCCGTTTGAAGTCTTTAAGTCTGAGCACACGGCACGCACCGGCGAGCGCGTGGTGATCACGGAGGCCGATTCGAATCAGCGCTTGGTCACAGAAATCAATGCCGAGCCTGCTGCAGCTGAATATGCCCGTTTGCTGGGGGTGAGTGTTGAATCTCTTTCTCCGCGCATTTTTGCAACGCATCCCTTGGTTTTGCAGGTCAGCGGCGTGCCCTATGTGCGATCAATTCAGCGCGTTAATCCCGATTTAAGCCTAAATTTTTTCTGCGCGATTGACGAGGGGTTGGTGCTGTCTGGTACGCGCACCTTAGACATTGTCGATAATCTTGCGCAAACATTTTCCCGCCTGCGGCATCGACTTGGGCCGTTGCAATTAGTCTTTGGATTTGATTGCTTTCTTCGTACTTTGCCTTTGCACGACCCAGATGCCATTGCGCGCTTGTCGAATTTATTAGCCGCGCACAACGTGGTGGGCTTTAACACCTATGGCGAGCAATTTAACGCGATGCATGTGAATCAGACTTTTACTGGGATTGCCATCGGCATGGGGAGCGATGAATGAGCGAAGACCTCGATGCTCTCAAGGCGCGCATTGCTTTGCTGGAACGCGAAAACGCCAAGCTGCAAAAAATTAACCATGTGCTGATGCGCCGCGCAGAAGAAGGATTGGCGGATAACGGTAATTCGTTTATGACCTTTCAAGTTTCGGTTGAGCTTGAGCAGCGGATTCAAGAGCGGACGCGCGCGCTGGAAAAAGCGATGAGCGATTTGGAGGCTTCGCACTTTGCTTTGAACGAAGCCAAACTCAGCGCGGAGCTCGCACAAGGGCGATTAGACGCGGCAGTGGACACGATTGCGGACGCGTTTGCGTTATGGAGTCCCGACGATACCTTGCTGCGGTTTAACCAACGCTTTGCGGATTTATTTCCGGGGCTGCGGTCGGTGGTCAAACCCGGCTTGCGTTTTGAGGCTTTTTTGCAGGCGGTATTGGCTACGAGTCTGGTTTTAGATGCCAATCAAGACCCAGAAGGGTGGCTTAATCGGCGGCTTCGTTACCACCAAAATCCTCGGGAAAGCATGATGCTCGCGCTGACGGATGGCCGCTGGCAACGCGTCAGCGAGCGAATTACCGTCGATGGGGGGCGGGTCGCGATTTATACCGACATTACCGATATTAAACGCCAAGAGCAGCGCTTGCGTGAGCGCGACTTGGCGGCGCACTCCGAGCTGTTGCAAGCCACCATGAACAGTATTCGCCAAGGGATTGCGGTGTTTGATCAGCAAGGCCGATTGATGGCATGGAATCCGCGCTTTTGTGAGTTGATGTTGCTGCCTGCACACACCTTGCAGGTGGGAATGCATTTGGCCTTGCCTGAAGGCGGGTTGTGTTGCCCGCTTGAGTCGGCATTGGAGTGTGTGTGCGTCAGCGGGCGCGCCCTCGAAATCCAATACAACCCGATGCCGAATGGCAGCTTTGTGATGAGTTATGTCGATGTGAGTGACCGTAAGCAAGCAGAACTGGCATTGCGGGAAAGCGAGGCCAAAATGCGCCTGATTACCGATGCTTTGCCTGCTTTGATTGCCTATGTTGACCACAATCAGGTGTATCGCTTTATTAATAAAGGCTATGAAGATTGGTTTGGTTTGCCCAAGTCCGCGATCAATGGTCGGCCAATGCGTGATGTGTTGGGCGCGACGTTGTTTGATGCGCGCAGCCAATATGTCGAGCGTGCTTTATCCGGCGAGCCGTCTACATTCGAATTACAGCTTCCGGCGCCCCGCCGCAGCATTGAATATGCCTTAGCCACTTTTGTGCCTCATTTTGCCGAAAATGGCGATGTTCTCGGCTTTTTTGCTTTGATTCAAGACATTACAGAAAGCCGTCGTGCCGAACGCGCCTTGGCGCAGGCGAAGCAAGATTTAGAGCTGCGCGTCATTGAGCGTACAGCCGAGCTTCAGCAAACCAATGTGCGGCTGCGCGAGGCGGTGCATGCCACCGAAGAAGCGCAACGCGGAAAGACCCGCTTTTTTGCTGCGGCGAGTCATGATTTATTGCAACCGCTCAATGCTGCCCGCTTGTTTTTAGCGGCCTTAGATAATCAAGTGGTTTCGCCCCAGGCGCGGCGTATGGCAAATAATGCGTGTGCGTCTTTAGAGGCCGTTGATGACTTAATTAACACGCTTCTTGAAATTTCCCGTTTGGATGCTGGGGCGGTAGAAGCGAATCCGATTCATTTTTCGATTGCGGCTTTGCTCGACCAACTCGCGACCGAGTTTGCGCCATTGGCGGATAGCAAACAGTTGAGCTTACGGTTGCACGCAATGGATGCGGTCGTGTACAGCGATTGGGTTTTACTTGGGCGGGTGTTGCGGAATTTCTTGTCGAATGCGATTCGCTATACCAGTCATGGCGGGTTGTTGTTGGGCTGCCGTCGCCAACCCGAGGGGGTGTTAATCGGCGTCTGGGATCAGGGAACGGGGATTTCTGAAGAAAAATTGCCAGAGATCTTTGGCGAGTTTTTGCGGCTACCAGAACATAGTGCGATGTGTCAGAAGGGCATGGGGTTGGGGCTGGCGATTGTGCAGCGCTTGGCGGCTCGTTTGGAGCATCGACTCGTGGTCCGTTCGCGTTTAGGGCGGGGTTCATTGTTTGGCATCGTAGTGCCCTATGGATCGGCCGAGGCGGTTGCTTTGCCTGTTGCCGAGCCGACGAAGGAGGCTGAGGCGCATGGCGTGTCGCGGTCGGGGGCGTGTATTTTATTGATCGATAATGATGCGAGTATTTTGGAAGGTATGCAGACACTGCTGTCTGACTGGCATTATCGAACGTTGGCGGCTTCATCCGCTGCAGACGCGATTGCGCATCTGAAGGAAACCGGTATTCGACCAGATGCAATTTTGGCAGATTATCATTTGGATCATGATGAAATGGGAACGGAAGCGATTCGGGCCGTAAACCGTTATCTGAATGATCACATCCCTGCTGCACTGGTGACGGCCGATCATAGTGATGAACTGCGTCAAGAGGCGGAACAGTCTGGCTGGGCATGGCTCGGGAAGCCTGTGCGCCCTGCACGGTTACGGGCGTTGCTGGGGCATTTGCTGCGCCCGCATTAAGGTTCGTCCACGGGTGCCGGCCAGATCTCCACACGATTTCGGCCGCGTCTTTTGGCGCGATAAAGTGCGGTATCTGTGCGTTGAATCAGCGTATCTGCCAGCTCTGAGAGTGATGGCGGATGCTCTGGCGGCTCGAGCATGCTGACGCCAATTGAAATGGTGATGGAAAAGCGGCGCTGTTGATCGTCGTATAACGTTAAATTTTCTACTGCCGCACGGATTTTTTCTGCAACCTCTAAGCCTGCATCGAGGCTGGATTGCGTCAATAGAATGACAAATTCTTCTCCGCCATAGCGGGCGCAGGTATCTCGAGAAGAGAGCTGTGGTTGAAAGCACTGCGCGACAGCGGCGAGCACGCGATCGCCAACCGGATGCCCGTATTGATCGTTGACCTTCTTAAAGTAATCAATATCCAGCAGTAAACAACACAGGCCGCTTTGCCGGCGGAGGCTTTGCGCGAGATCCTCTTGCAGGCGCTGATCAAAAAAACGCCGATTGCCAATGCCTGTCAGAATATCGGTGAGGCCAATGCGTCTGACCCGCTCCATATTCAAAACATTTTCAAGGCAAACTGCAACGATCGACGAGAATCGTTCTAGGAAATCGGTCGCCATTTGGTGTTGAAAACGTTGTGGATCATTGCTGCCTAAAGACAATACACCGAGCGCTTGTCGTTCACCGCGGCACGTTAATGGCAGAATCGCCGCGCTCGCTGGGCGCGGATCGGCGAAGACGTCTTCGGTGGGCTGGCCAAGAAATAAGTGGGTGACAGTGTCCGCAGGTGCAAAGCGTAGCCCTTCGGGTAGCACCCGATCTGGATAGCGCTCGGCAATCCAATTGGGCAATAAAGGATCATCGCTGAGAAGCGTTAAGAACACCTGTTCTAAGGAGAGCGCGAGGGGTAAATGCGCAAAAATCCGGTCGAGAAAGTCAGGCAAATCATTCGCTTCGATCAAGGCAAATTCCGCATCTTGTAAGCGGAATAATGTGCGTTCATTTTCTTGAACAGTCTGAATAAGCGCTTCGAGCGAATGCATTATGGGTGTGAACATGAGAACGAAGATGACCTCAAGTATGAACGAGTCTCTTTGAGTACGGGCGGGAAAATGATCATGATTTTCGGGGTGGATGCGTTGTAGCAAGTTGCTACAGATAAAATCTTTTCGTCGTGATTATTGTCATGTATCGTACACGTTTTGGATTGCTATCGTACACACATGAACAGCCTGTCGAGTACCAAAATTATTGCTGTAGCAAATCATAAAGGCGGCTGCGGGAAAACGACGACCGTCGTGAATCTCGCTGCAGAGTTTGCGCGGCTCGGTTTGTCGGTGCTGGTGGTCGACCTCGATCCGCAAGCGAATGCGAGTTTGCATATTGGCAAAAAACACCCCAGCGAAGTTCCTGTCACCTGCGCGGAGCTGTTATTGGCCGAGCCAGAAGTACTGCCAATGGCGATTCATGAGGACACTCAACTCGAGGGGGTTTCGCTGATTTATGGCTCTTTGGCTTTGGGACGAACCGAAGACGATCTGCGCGATGCCACGCCGCGGCCTTCTGAAGAGCTGGGCATGAAGTTGCAGCCACTAGATGGCTTATTTGATGTCATTTTAATTGATTGCCCGCCTTCGCTGAAGCTGCTTTCAAGCAATGCTTTGGCGGCTGCGACTCATTTGATTATCCCGATCGAATCGGGTTCACAATATGGAATGTATGGCGTGACGGATTTGGTGCGGCACATCGGCCGCATTCGTAAAATCAATCCTAATTTGATTTTGCTGGGCGCGCTTCTGATTAAGCACGACGAGCGGCAAACCGTTTGTCGCCTGCTTGAAAAAGCGGCCCGCGAGCAGTTTGGCACCCTATTACCCGTCAAAATTTCGACTTCAACCAAAATCAATCAAGCCGCGATGGCGAAGCTCAGTTTGAGCAGTTTGGACCGTAGCGCAAAAGTTGCGCGGGAATTTCGCGCACTGGCGCGTTCGGTCGCGATCTCGATTGGTTTATTAGAGGCCGAGCCAGAATCCACTGAAGAGAATGCTCCCCATGAATAAAAATCTTAAAGACATTTTGGCGCAGCGCTTGGCTGAAAATACCTTGCGTCATGCCGAGGCGCAGCAAGAGGCTGATTTAGATCTAGGTCGCGAGTTTTGCAAAATTGCCTTGGATCGGATTGACCCCAACCCTTATCAGCCCCGCCGTGTTTTTAATGAAGAAGATATTCAGGTGTTGGCGAATTCGATTGCAGAAACCGGTTTGTTGCAGCCTGTCGTGGTGCGAAAAGTGGACGATCGCTACCAGCTGGTTGCAGGTGAGCGGCGTTTTCGGGCCGTACGCTTGTTGGGATGGCGAAGCGTGGAGGCGCTGATTTCACCTGCAGACGAAAGTGATATGGCGGTACAGGCACTGACCGAAAATCTTGAGCGTGAAGACCTCAGCGATTTTGAAATTGGCAAGGCGCTTCGGCACATCGAGAAGGCTTTCCCGACGCGGAAAAAGTTGGCAGAAGCTTTGGGCATGAACCGCGAGGATATGTACCGCTATTTTGCTTTTGATGACCTTCCGGAGATGGTTTTACAGCGCTTGGCGTTGAATCCGCGTTTGTTATCGCGCTCTGCTGCGGCTGATTTACGGCGTGCGCTCAATAGCACCGACGATGTGATTTTGCGGCAGGCCGCGTGCGAAGAGGCTTGGCCGCTGCTCGAGGCCGGTGAATTGGAGCAAACAAAGCTAGCGGCTTATGTTCGCCGCCTTCTCACAGAAACGTCATCGTCGACGCCTGTTGCGCCTGCGTTTTCAACCGTGTGCACACGCGCTGGAGAACCGATTGCGACATGGCAGCGAGGGCAGAAAGCCTTAACGGTCAAAATTCCCGCGGCGGTGTTAACGCCCGAGCGTGAGGCTCAGTTGCAGGCGTATTTGCAATCGTTATTCGATGCGCCTGAGTCCACCACACCGGCGTCGGATTGAGCCAGTCCAAGATGAAGTGTGTATCCATTTTTGTTTAAATTACTGTTATATTTTTCTTTGGCATGAGAAAAAAGCGCCTTGAACGGCGACAGATGGCCTGTCGCCGACAAGAACGGATGAACAAAATGGATTGGGGTGTCTCAGAATGAATGCTGGTTTTTATAGTGAGTCCGATCCTTGCGCTTGTCTTGAGGGCGCAAGCCCGATCGCGGGGCGCTTACGTTTACTTCATGAGACCTTGCGAGAGCAATTTGAGTCTTTAGACCGAATCGCGGTTGCCCTATATGAACCCCAAAGCGGTTTGGTGAAAACCTATATCCATAGCAGTCAAGGCGAGTCACCTTTAGTGCATTACGAGACGCCGTTACATCAGGCGCCCGCTTTGCAGATGATTGTTGACCATCGCCGTGCTCGAGTGGTGAACAATCTGCCTTCAACCTACTCGATTGATCAAATACATGGCCGTAAGCTTCTGCGGCAAGGCTATGGTTCGAGCTATACCGTGCCGATTTTTGCCCATGGAGAGTTCCATGGGTTTATTTTTTGCAATTCTTATCAGCAGTGTTTTTTTGATGATGATGTGGTCAAGGTCCTGCATCCAGTCATGAAGTATCTTGGGTTGAGTGTTGTGACTGATTTGCAAGCTTCTCGAACGCTCACTGCAGCAATTAATACGCTAAAAACATTGTCTGGCCATCGTGATGCGGAAACGGGCGGTCACCTTGAACGGATGTCGCGTTATGCGCGCCTCATCGCCGTCAGCATGGCTGAAGAATATGGCCTGAGTGATGACGCGATTGAGCATATTTTTCTCTTTGCGCCGCTGCACGATGTCGGAAAAATTAGTGTGCCGGATGAGATCTTATTAAAACCTGGCAAGTTGACGACTGAAGAATTTCAGCAAATTAAGTTGCATACCATTAACGGTCTTAAAATCGTCAACAATATTATTGATAACTTTGGGATGCATGCGCATCGTCACGCAACAATGCTTCGGAATATTGTCGCGTTGCACCATGAGGCCTTAGATGGTTCGGGCTATCCTTACGGTTTAACTTCGAAAGACATTCCTCCCGAAGCCCGAATCACTGCCGTGGCAGATATTTTCGATGCGCTGCTCAGTGCACGTCCTTATAAAGCAGCCATGTCTGTTGATGCTGCGCTACGTATTTTGGACGGCATGGTGCTGGCTGGAAAAGTAGATGCCCGCTGTGTGCATGCCCTGAGAAATGGCTTAAGTGAAATTGACGTGATTCAGGCGCGCTTTGCTGAAGAAGAAACGTGTTAGCGCCTCTCGTTGCTTCGCCCCGTCTAAGTTTTTTGCGGTGTTGTTGCCTGCAGAACTTTTCTTTGGAGAGGGTTCTTTGCCTAAAAAGTGGGCATTGTATGAAACCCTTTTATAAACATGGGAATAGCCCAACAATACCCAGATTTCTCCACAGATTCTGTGCAAAACTTTTCAGATAAAAAAAGGCCTTATCTGTGCTCGATCACAAATAAGGCCAAGAGGAGAAAGACGGTGAATGCGCTTAGGGCGCGAGGGGCGGTAAGCGTCGTAAGTAAAGAGAAATGCCCAAACACAGCAGCAATAACAGGGCTAAGACCGCGACAACTGCATTCCAGCCGCCTGCATCCCACACCAAGCCCGAGCCAGAACCGAGAATGCTTGCGCCGACATAGTAAGAAAAAAGATAAAACGCCGAGGCCAATGCTCGCGCATGACGAACCCGCCGCCCGACCCAGCTACTTGCCACCGAATGTGCGGCAAAAAATCCAAAAGTCAGCAAGGCCAAGCCGGGAATCACACCCCACAAGCTTGGCGTTAAGGTCAGCAAGAGTCCGACCAACATGATCGCAACCATCGGCCACAGCACATCACGGCGGCCATAGCGATCCGCGAGGCGTCCTGCGTGATTGGATGCAATCATTCCCACCACGTACAGCGAGCAAATCCACCCCAAGAAGCTATGGCTGACAGAGAAAGGTGCGTCGAGCAGACGATAGCCTAAGTAGTTGTAAACGCTTACAAAAACGCCCATCAACATAAACCCCAGCGAAAACAAAGCGGCTAAACCGGGGTCTTTCCAATGTCCGACTGCATCGCGCCACATTTGGCGAGGAGATGTGGATTGTGTTTGGAAGTGTCGCGATGGCGGCAAGGCGCGCCAAAATTCGATGCCCGCCAATAGACCTAAGCCGCCCAGAAATAGAAACGCCGTTTGCCAGTTGGCCCAGTCGGTAATTAAGGCTGCCATCAAGCGCCCACTCATACCCCCCAGCGCATTCCCCGAAATATACAGGCCTAAAGCGCGCCCCAATGCGGCAGGTTCAATTTCCTCGGCTTGATAGGTCATCGCGACCGCCGGTAGGCCCGCCAGCACCAGACCGAATAAGGTTCGAATGACAAGCAGTTGATTAAATTCGCTGACGCAGGCCGAGAGCAGCATCAGCAAGGCCGCGATAATCAGCACCGCTTTCATGAGCGGTGTCCGTCCCCAGCGATCAGCTAAAAAGCTGGCGGGAATCAGCATCAGCGCCATGCCCATTGTCGAAAGCGATAAGGCCGAGCTGGCGGCCGACGGCGACAAATGAAAGTGCGCAGACAACATCGGCAAGAGGGGTTGAATGCCATATAGCATTGAAAATGTGGCAAATCCACCGATGAACATCGCTCGCGTAGTCCGTTTAAATGCGGGGCTACCGGCATGGCTACGGGTTTCTGGCCGACATTCTGGCGTCGGTAACGCTTGAGGCAAAACATCCGTTGGACTTAGAACGGCAGAGGCAAGGGGCGGCATGACCACATTTCCACAACAAAACACAATGCGCTCAGACTATGCTCGGCATAACTGCCAGTCCAATATATATTAAGCGCACTATTCATACTTTAAAGGTCTCAATATGGAGCTGCGTCACCTTCGTTATTTCATCGCTGTGGCGGAGGAATTGCACTTCACGCGGGCGGCAGAGCGTTTACATATTGCCCAGCCGCCATTAAGTCAGCAGATTCGCGATTTAGAAGATGAATTGGGTGTGGCGCTGTTTGAGCGCACCCGCCGGAGCGTGCGCTTAACCTCGGCTGGAACCCGTTTTCTGCAACGGGCGCGACAGTTACTGGCCGATGCGAAATTCGCGACTGAAGAAGCGAAGCGCGCCGGTCGGGGCGAGATTGGCGAATTGCGAATTGGGTTCAGCTCTTCATTGCCGATGACGACCTTGCTACCCGCGAGTCTGCACGATTACCGCGAACGTTTCCCCGATGTCAGCCTGAATCTCAGCGAAATGTTTACGCAGTTTCAGTTTGATTCGCTGCTGCAAAACCAGATTGATATTGGCTTGGCGCGTTTTAATGGCCCCGAAGCGCCCGCGGGCATTGCCTATATTGAGCTGCGCCGCGACCCTCTACGGGCCATTTTGCACGAGCGCCATCCGCTGGCGGCAGAGCCTTCGCTGAGTTTATTGCAGCTTGCAGGCGAGCGATTTATTACCTATCCCGCCGAAATTGGCACTGGGCTGAATCGCTTGT
This sequence comes from uncultured Aquaspirillum sp., assembly GCA_964635875.1. Classification (GTDB taxonomy): domain Bacteria; phylum Pseudomonadota; class Gammaproteobacteria; order Burkholderiales; family Aquaspirillaceae; genus CAZWRK01. The sequence goes on along the minus strand of CAZWRK010000038.1, from coordinate 7,594 downwards.
TGCGGCAACTATGTCGGCAGGTTGGTTTTGAATGGCAATCGGCACAAGTTGCTGCCGAGGCCATCACCCAAATTGGGTTGGTTGCGGCGGGGATGGGAATTGCGATTCTGCCTTCGCCGCTGGAATGCGTGAAAATTCCGGGGGTCCGCTATATTCCTTTGCGTGACGAGGCCGCTTATATGGCTTTGGCGGTCGTCACGCGCGAGAATGACCCTTCGCCGCTGGTGAAGGGTTTTTTGGAGTGCGTTTTGGCGCGTGCTAATGCGCTACGCGCCCAGCCCACATGAAGAATTGAGCGGCCGAGTGTGCGTTCCTGCCAAGGGATGTTTGAACTGGTGCTGTAAAAGGCGATAGCTCGCAAAGTCAAAGTAGAGCGGTTTTTGGCGCGGTTGATCGTCCTGTCCTAAATACGCCCATTGATCAAAATAATGCCGAACGATGCGGCCGGAGAGATCGTCGTGTTCGGAGATTTCGATCGCGCCGGAAAAAGGCCACGGTGCCAGTTGCAGGGGGGCAAGACTGGCGAGAAGGCGGGCATTGTGGTCTGCGGCTGATTCTTGGTGCTCACATGCGCCTAAGCAGGCGTGTGGACGTGCAGGGCAAGGGCTTCCTAAGCGGCCGGTGACGCGTTCAATGCCTAATAACCGTTGGCAAAGCGCATGGGTTTTGCTGCGTTGGCTTAATGTTTTTTTGGCGTCACGGGCACCATAAAACAGCCCAAACAGCGGGGCATTTTGGATGGCGTCGAAAGTGGGCGCTGAGGTGATCTGTGGGCGTAAATAGCCTTGTGCGTCTTTGAATAACTGAATTGAGCACATCGCGCCACTGGTCTTGCCGTGGCTAGGGTAACGAGGGGGATGGGCTTGAATGGCCTGCCCTTCGAGTAAACGCGCGCCAAACTCACCTAAGCTTTCTTGCCATTGAATGCGCCGAACTTGTTGCGCAAGGCGTTGAGATTTGCTGTCTTGTTGCTCTGATTTGAAATGCGCCATGATGCTTTGGCGGATGTTTTTAGCCGCATGGATGAGCAGTACAGCATCGTTTTCATCGTAGAACGTATATATACCGTGGGTTTCGGGCAATTCGTCGGCTAAATCAGGGTCAACACTGGGCGGTAATGCGCTGTGTGAAGACAGTGCGCGGAGGTGTTGCTCAAGCGCGTTTGCGGGAATCGTGGCTCGCAAATGTTGCACAAAAGCTAGCAAGCCTTCGGCATCGCCTAGGGCACGGTGGCGGGCGGAGCAGGACACATTGGCGCGTGCCATCACGCTATCTAAATTATGCTTTTTTTCTTCAGGAAATAGACGCCGCGACAGTTTGACGGTGCAGAGGGTGCGGGTTTGAAAGCGTTTTTGCTGCCGCCGAAATTCATTTTTGAGAATGCCGTAATCAAATCGTGCGTTGTGCGCGACCAATAAACGCCCTTCTAGGCGCTGATACACTTCGTCGGCAATGTCGGCGAAACAGGGGGCCTGAGAGACCATCTCCTGAGAAATGCCGGTCATATTTTGGACAAAGGGCGGAATGGCGTGCTGAGGGTTGACCAAACTCGACCAACGCTGGATGCGGTCTCCACAGACCTCAATAATGGCGATTTCGGTGATACGGTCATGCGCCATATCGCCACCGGTCGCCTCCAGATCCACAACCACAAAGGGCTTATCAAGCAACATAGAAAGTGAGTTCGGTACGCAATAAAGGGAAGCATGGTACGGGAAAACGATCAGATCCTGTTATTGTGGCTCGACATTTTATGAAAGAGAGCGAGACGGATATGACTTCGATTCCCCTCCTGATTCAACAGGCACAAGTTGAACTCGAGCGGTCTGCTGCGGAGGCAGAGCACAAGTTTTCGATGGCGCTTGCGCAGCTCAAGGCTACGCCGGTCGCAGGGTCAGATGTATGGGGGATTACGCTTGGCTTATGTTTGGGGCTTGCGCAGGTTCGCCAAAATCATTTTACCGATGCGATCGAAAGCGCTTCGCAAACCTTGGCACGGCTACCCAGTTTGTCTTGGCCAGAGTCCCGCAAATTACACCCGCAAAAGCTGGATATTCATGTCGCGCGGGCAACACTTGAAAAGGTTTTAGCCACGTTAACTGCACAGGGTTTAGTGGCATTTCCGTGTGCGGGAACATTGCTTGGGCTGACGCGGGAAGGTCATTTGCTGCCTTTCGATAAAGATGTTGATATTGCATGCCCGATTAACTTTTTTGATCGAATTGCACAGGTTTTGTTGCAGTTGGGCTGGAAGCCGGTATGGCTGGGTGTCGATGCGGTAAATTTTCGCGCATTTTTTCATCCAGAACATATCGTGACGCTGGATCTCTTTGGCTATGATTTCGACAGCCAGCACCATCGTATGATTGGAGGTTGGTGGCCGCGAGGGCTGCCGCGGGAACAGGGTCGGTTACTGCACTTTTCAGAGGTGCAATTGCATCAGGTCAGCAGCCCGCACGGGCCTTATTGGCATATATTGCACCCAGAAACCATTTTAAGTGAGTTGTATGGGCCGCATTGGCGTGAACCTGATCCGGATTTTGATTCTATTTTGGGAACGCCCGCCTTGGTTGCGCATAACGATTTTACGCACGCGTGGGGATATTTACGCTTACTGGAGGCGTGGACGCACGGCCAACGGGATCGTTTTGCGCGCCAACTGCGAATTTTAGAACGGCTCGACCCGCATGATGCAGTGGTTGCGATGCTTAAAAGTGCCGTTGTAATTTGAAAAGAGGTTGCGATGCGTATCGGTGGAACGATTGGGGTATTTGATTTGATTCATGTCGGGCATTTACGTTTTTTAAAAAATTGTAAAAGCCAGTGTGATTATCTTAAGGTCGGTATTGGTTCTGATCGAATTGTGGCTATTTCAAAAAATAAACAGCCGGTGATTGATCAGTTGCAACGCCAGGAAATGGTCGATGGTGTTCGATATACCGATGAAAGTTGTCTATTTGACGTGGGTCTAGACAACACGGCTCCGGCTCTTGAGTGGATTAAAAACTGGCAGATCAATTGCTTTTTTGTCAGTGATGACTGGGCGGGGAGTGCGCGCTGGGCGCGGCTGGGGCCATTATTATTGGCGCATGGAGTAGAAATTATTTGGTTGCCTTATACGCAGAATATTTCTAGTTCCATGATCAAGCAGCGTATTGCAAACCGTCAGGCTTAATTGGGCGCCGACTTTGATTTGCCGGCACCCCGCTTCAAGCTTAAATTTTGAAACGACCTAACGCAGTTTGTAGTTCGGCAGAGACTTGTTGTAAGACGCCAGCCGAGTTTTTATTGACCTCGGCCGCACTCGCATTATCTTCGGCCATTTGCACAATTTCACTGACACTATTTGCGATAGATTGGCTGCTGTCGCTTTGCTCTTGCATACAGCCTGCAATCGCTTCTACGACTTGAACGACCCCACTGGTTTTTTCGTCAATAAGCGCCAGTTTAACGCCGGCTTGTTGTGCGGATTCGACCCCATTACTGACGCGTTCCCGCACTTCTTGCATACGTTCTGCCGCCAGATGTGTTTCTTGAACAATAGCTTGAATTGTACTGGTGATTTCTTGTGTAGAAAGCGCCGTCCGTTCTGCGAGCTTGCGAACCTCGTCTGCCACCACGGCAAAGCCACGTCCTTGTTCTCCGGCGCGGGCGGCTTCGATCGCTGCGTTTAAGGCCAATAGGTTGGTTTGGTCTGCGACCTCGCGGATCATTTCTACAATGCTGGAGACCTGCCGAGAGCGCTCGCCAAGGGAAAGCACCAAATCTGCAGAATCCTGAATTTCCCCTGCGATGTATTCCATGTCATGCACGGAGTGCTGAACAACTGCGCGCCCTTCCTGTGTCGTGGAGCGGGCTTCTGCACTAATTGCCACGGCATGATCTGCGCTATTGGCAACTTGGGAAATGCTCCCGGTCATCTGCTCTACTGCTGCCGCCATTTTGGCGGCGGCGGATGCTTGATGAGACGAGCTATCTAATACCTTGAGGGCGGTACTTTGCAGGTCATCCGCAGAGTGCACAATTTTGTTTGCGGACTGATTCGCCTCATATACGAGGGTTCGAACATTTTCGACGGTTTGATTCAGGGCCGCGCCTAATCGGAAGACTTCGTTTTGACTTTGGGCATTCGCATTTTCAACCGTAATTTTTAAATTACCTGCGCCAATATCACTGACCGCATCGACAACGCTGGATAAAGGTTTGAGTCGATTATGAACAATCATGAAAATAGAAGCACATACGATGAGCGCAGAAATTAGATCAATCATAAACATGGTATTTCGAAGCTTGATTGAATCTTTCATAAATTCATCGTGCCATGTTCCTAGCACAATCGTCCAATGCCATTTTTCAGATGTCGAAATAGAAACAATTTTTTCTCTTAATTGTCCTGTGGAATCTGCAAGAGGGTAATGGGTAATTCCTTTTTTGCTGGCTAAGATGTTTTGGAGCGCTTGTTTTGTTGGCAGATCTGTGATGGCTTCTGCAATAGTTTTTCCTTGGAATTTTGGATGAAGAACAAATTCGCCAATATCTTTTTCTTCTAGGCTTGGGTTAATAATGAATGCATAGCCTGTTTCACCAATTTTTTTATTTCCAAATAATGCTCTAATTTGTTGTAATTCATCTTCTAAAGAAATTCTAACGGATAACGCTGCAAAGGGTTTACCTGCATTGTCTTTAATTACTTTCACATTGCTGAAATAGTATTTTCCGTTTCTAACAACGAGACCCGTGTAATCTTGGCCTTTAGTAATAGCTTGGCTTACGGGGTCCTTATCTGGAATAATGGAGCCATCTCGATACACATCATTTTTCTTAAGTAGCGTTGCTGCACGATATACTTTTCCATCCTTGATCAGGATAATTGCTGCTTCATCTCCTGTTAAATCTTTGAACTTTTTTAGGATAGTTTGGTTAGAATTTAAAATATTTTCGCCAGATTTTAAAATAGGAAGTTCTAATTCCCCTGTTTTTATGACTTCGGGGTCTATTTTGATCGCCCCTCCCAGCCAATTTTCGAAAAAATTACCTTGGCGCACACTGCGGACACGGATATTTTCAAAATAACTGTCTAGCATGTCTCGCATCAAGTCAGCATCTTCAATGAGCGTTTTCTCCGCTGCAGCTTGTGCCGATTGTTGACTCAGCATGGAAACAGCAATCGTCAATGCCGTAAAAACAACACCAAGAACAACGAGTGCAGAAAGGATAATCTGTCGCGTAATGGAGAGATGCTTTAAGCGAGTAAACATGGTTTTCCTTTTGAGTATTTTTTGAAAAATAGCGTTTATCACCATGTCGAATAAGATAAACGCCGTCCTCGTGGGGGCGAATGTGTGCTTGTGTGGCGAGTATTGGTCTCGCAACTCGATTAAATTGAGCTTGTACATCACAAAGTACACGCCCTGAATGGGTGCTGCTACATAAGCTGATCCTCATGCGACAACAGCATAAAAATAGCATGTTTTTTATACTTGTGCTGTATTGGCGAGCCTGTTTTTTACCAAAATAAAAGGCCGAGTATTGTAAAAATACTCGGCCTTTTGTCGGGATGTTGTTGTGTTTAAGAAAGGATACCCACTCTTAATTCATCAAACCAATTGATAAAACGCTGTACATCTGCACCGGAATAAATCGCACCATGTTGCGGGCACAACATATCAATATCTAAAGTTGAGACACGTTCACACCAAATTCTCTTGGCTTCGTTAGAGCCCATCCATCGCCGGTGGAAACCTTCTGCGAAACGAATATGGCTATCAAAATTAGTGACATGAATACCGCTATTGTCTGGTATGAGTGCAGCGCCAATATCGCCACTAAATAAAATTTTAGCTTTAGGGTCGTATAAATTGAAATTTCCGGAGGAGTGAAGATAATGCGCCGGGATGGCTTTTAATTTAATATTTCCGATTAAGATGTCTGATCCAGAGTCCGCCAATTGAACAAAAGTTTCATTGTTTCCCCCAAAATGGGGTACAAATCCGCTCCACAGGCGCGATAAATAGCATTTTAAATCTGGTTTAAATTCGAGCCACAATGCCAAAGAAGAAATAATGTCAGGATCTTGATGGCTGGCAAAAAGCGCAACTAAGCGTTGAGGGTCAAAGCTACTTGATAGCGCCGTAAACACCTCTGGGAAAATCTCTTGTCCACCAGGGTCGCACAAAATAGCCTCACCCGCGCTGGAGATCAAATATTCATTGGTATCGATCAGGTAGTTTGGCTTTTCAGGATCGCGTGCAATCACGAGCCATCGGTGATCCCCTTCCTCAAACAAGGGAAAAGTCTTTTTCATACGGAATCCTTGAATGTGCGCCCAAGTTGATTAAGTTCAAAAAGTGAGCGGTTTGCATAATCTTCAAATGATAAAGCAAGATCCATCAGTTGCTCGACTTGGCCAAGCGACCAAGCCGCCTGAATTTTAGCGGTGGAGGCAATAATTTGTGCGGTTCTGCATAATAATTCAGCATCTTCTATCGCACTGCGAATTCGGATAAAGACGGTTTGAACATCACTCCGAATACTTTGCTGTCGGCTTTGCACCGCGGCGATGATGGAGCCTAATGGCGCGCCATTTTTTTGCGCACGCGCCAACAGCGTGCGAGACCGACCTTGTTTGGTATCTTCGCTGACGCTTCTGACAGAGGCCAGCGCCAAGTCTTCTAAAATGGCCATTTGCTTACTGAGCTCAGAGCTAAAACTCAACAATTCAGTAGAGACCACGCCAAAGCCCGCTGCACGGCCGTTGCTTTGCTTGACCAAAATCAACGCGTTTAATGCTAACAAATTAACTTGGTGCGCTAGCAATACGACCCGTTTAATGGATTGATGCTGCTTAACGATAACCGCGAGAGGAAAAGTCTTTTGCATAATATCGATCTATGACAGAACTGGCTTTCTAGAGTAAAGCACGCGTGAACATTAACAAGCGTCGATCCCGATCACTTGTTCCTGATATCACCCAAAATATCCGTTTTCATCACGCGAATACTAGGCTTGAATGCGGATTAAAACATCACCCAAGCATAGCATAGCCGCCTTATTTTTCTGGAAGAGGATGCAAAGACCGCTCCCGATTTTGGTATTTTCAAACCAAACGTTCTATTGAATTTCACACATTATGGTTATGATGTCGGCTAAGGCGGCACGCTAGCCTTATTACATAAACCATAAAAAATACCGTATTAGGAGAGTCACTATCATGGCAAATGAAGTCTTTGTATTGAGCGCTACTCGCTCTGCTGTTGGCAGCTTTGGCGGCGCATTAAATGGCATCGAGCCGCATGAGTTGGCCGGTCAAGTGATGAAAAGCGCAATTGCGCGCGCGGGTGTCAGTCCGGATGCGATTCAATATGTGACCGTCGGCAATTGCATTCCGACCGATTCGCGTTATGGCTACGTGGCTCGTGTGGCTTCTATTCAAGCCGGTTTGCCGATGAGCTCGGTAGCGATGGCTGTGAACCGTTTGTGCTCTTCTGGCCTGCAAGCTGTTGTTAGCACTGCTCAAGCAATTATGCTGGGCGATTGTGAGTATGGGATTGGTGGCGGTGTTGAAGTAATGTCGCGCACTGGCTCTTTGCTGCCT
>CAZWRK010000037.1:29561-35068 GCA_964635875.1 uncultured Aquaspirillum sp. | reverse complement strand
TTATTTATAAATTATTAATACTGAGTAATAACATCCGACAGTTTCCTTCTTTACTTCGATAGTGTCTGTAAGCTGATAATTTACATGCACTATTTCTTTCCCTTTATTAAGGAGAGCTTGTACTGCATTATCAACAACCGCCTCCATGTTTAGGTCTGTAACCTTTCTTAAAAATTTTACTCCCATATTAGTTTTTTAAATTGTTAAAAGATTTAATACATTCTTGGCAATATTCGTTATCATCATACCCGCTGATTATGGTCTCACACCCTTTACATTGGTGTCTATAGCTCTCTTCTTCGTCCCAGCCGTAGGGTGAGTAAGGCTCGTTCATATTATTCTTTTTCTAACTTATTAATAACCTCTACCGCTTGTGCCGATGTTAAATCTTTAAGCTCTGATATTGAGTAATCAATTAATATACCTGCGTCAAGCTTGTTTAGCTTTCTAAGGTAGAAATTAATTAATCTTAGTTGCTCTTCTCGGACTGGCCCTTTTGTAACTATTTTAGCGGGTGATATTTTTGGTTGTTGAGACCCGTGCACTTGCTCTTTAAACGCCTGTTGTTCGCTTGGTGTGGGTTGTGGCTTGGAAGCTGCATTACCGTCATCATCGTCATCAACATCTAGGCAAAGCATAGATACTAAAGCGTAGCGTCTGGCGTATGTAATGGCCGAACCCATAGACTGTGGGTCATTTTTTACAGGAAGGAGAGAATAGTGACCATCTACGAACTCTCCACTTTCAGTATGAATTATCTTTGTATAAAGAGTGCTTATTGAGGGGCTTTGTACAACAACTAAATTTGCTTTTTCTAAAGGCTTTTTAACAGCTTCAAGTACAGAGCTTAGAGTTGCGTATTTATTGTGGAAAAACGGATTTGTTGCGTCTTTTGTAACCTTTCCAACCTCTTGTTGAAATTTAAAAAGGGCTGTTGCTATTTCTTTCATGTTTTTATGAAATTAATAATGTTCTTGTTCCTCAAGACAAGTGTTAACTTGTGTCTCGTCGTCTCGGGTGCGAGTGATGACGTGTATTGTGTATACGACTTGAGGAAGCAAAACATCAATTGTTAAAGTTTTCAAAATCTCTTAGTTTTCTTAGCGCAAAATAGACACCTTCTCTTGTATAGAACTTTCCTGTATTTGGGTTTATATATCTTTTTGCTATCTGAATTACTGGTACGCCTTCGTTGTATAGCTCTGCCATCTCCATCCAGAGGGTAAGAGCTCGTTGTTTACGGGCTGAGTGGTTTTGTTTAATTAGTTTCATTTTTGAGTATTTTTATAACGTTTAAATTGATGAGAGTAAGTAATTTACCTTGCTCCTTAACAAGAATGTCTGTGAATTCATCTTGAGTTATTTCTTTTGTATGGAAAAGAATATCATTAGTTAAGATGGTTTCTGTATAGGTTTGTATAGCTTCTGCGATTGTCATAAGTATATGATAAATGATTGTAAAGTATTTGTCAAGTGGTATTTTAAAATAGTTCAGTATTTTACCTATAGCTACCAATAACTTCAATATTTTCAGGATTTTCATAAAAAGTAACGCTGTGATGATCGACTTCTCGTATCATAAAACACCCTTTTTCAAAAACCACCTCGTATAAAAACTCTGTTCTATCGCAACTTGAGAATGATGGATTTTTTAATAGCCTGCACAAATCGCCCTGATAAATGTCTTTTCCTTCGCAGTCTAGTAATCCAGTAAATTGCATAAGCTCATGGCTGAAATCACCTAAATAAATATGTCGCATCTTCTCACTTTTCTTGTCCCAGTATCTAAATTTGTACCTATTATTCATATGTTTAATACCAATTTTTAGCTAAATGGAATTCCCAAGCCTTAACAGGTGTTCCGTATCTATTCTCAATATATTTCTTCATCCATTCATATTGACACAAGGCGGCTTCTGTTGTCGCCTCTATTGGACAACCCATTTTGCTTGCGGGGAGCGCTTGAGGCATTCCGCCTGCCCCAATCTCATTCACTGCATCTGGTCTATAGCCCGCTTCTTTCTTTAAAATGTTATCAAATGCTAGAGCGTTAATCTCATCATATTCACTTTGTATTTTAGGTAATATAAACTCTCTTATTTGTGCTGCTTCTGCTGTTAGATATTTCTTAAAAGGCACTATGGCTTTTTTTGCTATAGTAGGCGTTGGCGTTATTGTGGGTGTTGAAGTAGGCGTTGTTCTGTTATACATACTTGGTGGCACGGGTTCAAGTATTTTAGGGTTCCGACAATTCAAATCTGTACTTATTATAAATACCATTCCGCAAAGTGCTCCAAGCAAAAGTGCTTTCAAATAGCTTACTAAAAGCTGTGGGGTTATTGGCTCTGAAGCCTGTTTATAAGTTTTCATAAGCATAGTATATACCTTTGTGTAGTGGTTGTCAAGTGGTATTTGAAGATCATATGAATTATCTAAATATTTTTGAATTTTGAAAGTTGTTTAATCAAATCATCAAATCATGGATTTGCTAATTTTTCTTTCATATAAGCTTTTAATTAATGCCCCTTCCCTTTTAAAACGGCTCTATTTATCTTGTTTGATGCTTTACAGCTAGATCCCTACGTTTCGAGGTTTAATCCATGAAATTTGCCTTAAATAAAAGGCGTTCTTCATTAGTTAAACTTTGCTGCAGGAACTTGTAAATATGAAACTGTGCGGATTTTTCTAATTCTTTGTCTTCAGCGAATTCTTTTATATACACGTATGCCGCAGGTAAGAATTTATCTTGCATGACGTTTTTTGCCAAGAAAAAATACATTTTCCAACCTTTCGACACGAGATATTCACAGCGTCTTTTGTCTCTCTTGTGGTCAGCATGATATTTCCAGCTTTGTATTTCGATACCAATTTTTCTTTCAGGAAAAGCAAAATCTATTTCAAAAAAATCAACTTTATAATTTCTCTCGGGTTTCAAACCAAATCTTTCAAAACCCTCAACAGCTATTTCTTCAGGTCGGCTTTGGTATTTTCCATTCAAGTATTGCATTTTATTTATTTTTCATCAAAATATTAAGTTTCCAAAAAAACATCTTCCATTTTGGAGCGGCTCCTGAATAATCAACAGCAAACGAACGAGCTTGATCAACCTTGTTTCGAGGATAATCACGAACAATTCTTATAATTTCTCCTTTTTTATCTGGAGGGGCATTAAGTTGTGCGTGTAATTCTAATCCTAGGAATTGATGTTCTGTTTTTATGTGTTGACTCTTGTCTATTTCCTTGATGATTGTTTCTAATTCTGACGGAGTATCTGCATTATTAATATCTTTCTCTATATTCTCTATATTCTTGTTTGTGGTTAGTTGTTGGTTAGTTGTTGGTTGCTGGTTTGTTAGTTTGTTGGTTACCTCTTGATATTCATTCCAGTTTAAGACTGTTATAATGCTAAATTTCGTAGTAGTTTTGATGGTTATTGTGTTGGTTACTTTTAGGTTAACCAACGCCGTTCTTATGCTTTGTGTTGATATACCAGTCTTTTCTGAAAGTATTTTTCTACCAGTAACCAGCTGTCCAGCCTCAATTTTGATGATTTTCTTGTTAAATAAAAATTCCTGTTCTTGTTTGTTAGCACTAATCAATAAATGAATAAATAAATGCACAGTAGGACTGTGTTTATAAAAGGATGTTTCTAAAAGTTTCCTATGTAATTTTACCCAGCCGTTTGTTTGCATAAAAAAACCCAATCTATAACGTTAGCAAGCACCTGGTGACAGATGTTTTTGGCAAAACTGCCTACAAAACGTTAAGATCGGGCTGATCTATTCTATCTGTCACGAGGTTGTTTTACAAGCGTTTTGCCATCGCTTGGATCTTGCGCTAAAATGATAGGTAAGCCATAGCCCTACTGGGTACTACTTACCTATCACATCAGCGCATGTCACTACACATAATATACCCTCCAATTATGTTTGTCAAGTGAGATTTTAAGAGATAACTCTTGTCTTTTTAAGAAGCTCTAAAATGAAGTCTAAGAGGCTTTTTGTAGAGGGCCCAGACTTAATGCAGATGTCTAGGTTTTTCTTGGCTTCTGCAAGTTCTTTTAAGTTGCTACCCTTTTCCTTCATAGCTTCCTCATATTTGCCCTCAAGCGTCGCTATCTGTGCTCTTAGATTAGTGACAAGCTCGCTCGTCTCATCTGGCTTATTTTTTAAAGCCTCAATCTCTGTTTGATATGATTCGATAGTTTCTAGCAGTTGAGTCTTTAATCTGCTAACCTGTTCTTCACGGTTTTTAACCTCCTGTTGGCTTACTGCTAGTTGCGCCCCCAACTCCTGAGCCTGCCGTTTAGCTGAGTTATCGCTACTCTTGATGCCCGCTATCACTTTTTGGATATCCTCAAACATAACGTCTTTAGGATCGGACGGAATTTGAAGATAGGAGCAAACCTTGTCAAATTGAGTGCTTTTTTTTCTATATGCTATAATTAAATCAGAGGCAATTTTAATATTATCAGATATTTTCATACTTACTTAATTAATTATTAAATCATGAAAAACGAAAAATGTAGACAGGCGGCTATTAAAAGATGGAGTGATCCTGAATACAGAAAAAAATTGAGCGAAGCTCACAAAGGAAACATTGGTTTTTGGAAGGGTAAAAAGAGACCGGCATTTTCTCCTGAATGGTGTAAAAACATGGCTAGAAAGGTTTGGAACAAGGGTCTTAAAGGCTATATGAGTGGCCATAAAAATCCCACATGGAAGGGTGGGCGTATTTCCCAAGGTCATGGCTATATTAAGGTTCTGTGCCCTGAACATCCTAACAATGTTGGTGGTTATGTTCTTGAGCATAGACTTTTCATGGAAAAGAAGTTGGGTAGATATTTGGATAGAAAAGAGGTTGTACATCATATTAATAGGGTTAAAGATGATAATAATATTGATAATCTCGAACTGATTACTAATCAAGCGGAACATGCTAGATTACATAAAAAACTTAAGAAACAATTGAATTAAGTAATAAGTTTATTTGCTCAATTGCTTTTTTACCTACTTGATTATCGTTTCTATCTAAGGAAAATTCATCCGCTACTAAATCCATCTGACTAGATTTTTGCACAAGCGTCTCGTAAACTTTCGTATCCACTGCTATTGTATTTTCCATAGGTTGATCTGAACTATTAATATTGCCCTTAAAGCGTAACCAGCCGAGTACGGCGGTATATTTGTATGTCCTCAAGTGTGAGTTGCTTCCTGCGGGGTCGTTTTGTTCGAAGCACTCAAAGGTATTAGTGTCGCCTCTTCCTGTAGCCACTCCCACATGACCAGCGGGGCCATATTTATTACTCCATACAACAATGTCACCCTTCTGTGGCACACCTGTTGGAGAATTTGGAATCAAAGTAAAGTTGTCTTTTGTAATAGCCGTTGGCTGTGTGTAGATCTGATATGCGTTAAGAAGCCCTGAGAAGATGTTTTTTGGAAGTCCGAGGTATTCGCACCAGTATATGGCTAAATCGAAGCACTGATTCCTATTTGTGCTGTCAA
>CAZWRK010000037.1:0-29461 GCA_964635875.1 uncultured Aquaspirillum sp. | reverse complement strand
TATTCGCACCAGTATATGGCTAAATCGAAGCACTGATTCCTATTTGTGCTGTCAACACGCTCTACAAACGTATTATTGTTATCTGCGAGGAACTTATCAAATTTATTCATAAGATTGCATGATGTATAAAACAAAAAGGTTGACCACCAACATTTCCTGTTGCGCTTATGTCCGAAGTCACGGAAGTAGCGCTACAAGTATTATACACAACAACTCCTTGTCCACCCGCACCTCCTGGCCAATTTGCAGTAGATTGAGCCCCTCCTGCTGCTTGAAAGGTAACGGTGTTCATGGATACTGCATCAACGAGGGCACATCCGCCAGCACCTGCGCCTCCTGAGACCGTACCGCCATTGACATTTGCAGAAACTGAAGTTGCAGAGCCACCCTTGACGTTTACCGTGATATTTTTTAGCGAACCCCCACAAATAAGCCAGACGCATCCGCCACCTGAAGAGCCACCTATTGTTGATGAATCCTGATCACAACCTCCTCCTCCTCCTCCAAAAACCATTGTTGATAGATCACTTGTGCTACCTGTAGAGCCCCCAACACCAGCCCATCCTGCAAAGTCTTTACTTCCTCCATTGCTTCCAGCCGTTCCGTTACCACCACCACCGCCAGAAGAGGGAATACTAAGATTACCGAATACCGAAGAACCAGCGGTTCCGCCCCCTCCAGAGCCCTGCGCTGCACGCTGGTCGGCACTTCCTGTACCTGCTGTACGTGTTGAGCCCGTTGTACCTTCACCCTTGCCAGCGGCTAAGTTGACGTTATTACCTGACCCATTACCACCTCTAAACCCTCCGATTATGGCTCCTGTATCGGTAGCAGTTGCGGCCCCAGCACAGTTAAGAGTAAATCCTGCCCCATCAATATCACCTTGTGCCATGATTACCATAAATCCTCCGACTGAGCCATTCCAAGCCTTAACCGTAAAATTACCCGACAATACAGCAGTGGTATATTGTTTGACCTGTATGATTTGGGCCCCTGTACCATACGTTGCGTTTAAAGGTAAAAGGAAAGTCATGGCCCCCGTGCCGCTTACATAACCTGTTAGCTGATTAAGTTGTTTATTACCATACCCCGTACCTTGTGACTGATGAATGAGCACAACGTCATTTGTTGCAAAACTTTTTCCCGTTTGACCTGTACCACTTGTGGCTCCAGAAGTACCCGTAAATGTAGAATCAACAGGAGCTTGCGTACCCGTTAGGGCTCCAGCGCCATCCGCTCCAGAACCGAACCCACTGTAGTTTGACATAATTAGATTGTTTCAGTAGTTTTAACCTGAACAAGAAGCCTTGTGGGGCTTCCTGATACCGCTGTTATATCAAGAGAAAGTATTTGATCGGCGGTGAGTGATGCGCTTGAAAATGAGCTATCCGTAGACACTGTAGTTGTCGCACTTATAGAGTTATCAACGTCGGTAGTGTCCTTTTGTATTCTAAACGTGGCCGAAGTTCCTGTAGCTATTTGTGAGGTAATAGCTGTCACAGTTGATGATGCAGGTACGATATAATGACCACCTTGTTCGTCGCCTACGATAAGAGATCCTACAACTTCAAAAACATACACTCGCTCACGAGTAATAGCGTCTGTTCTCAGATTGTTATATTGCGTAGCTGTTGCATTTGTACCCGAGGTTACTGCGCTTGAAGTCGCCATACTTTATTATATAAATATTATCCGATTGTAATAGACCAACTTAAAGATAAAGTATCTGAGCTTGTTTTTGTTCTGTTTATAGCCGCTCTACAAAAAAGTGTCCCTGTACCTGCGCTTCCAGACGCATCATCACCATAAAGCCCCGCCTCTCGTAAAGTTCCATTACCTTCAGAGGGTGTGAAGAATGTTTGAAAGGTTGCTACATTACCGCTAAAACTACGTACAGATACGAGCTTCCGCCCTACCTCTGCGAGTAGACCCGTATCAGATAGTGCAGGGGCTACGGAGCTTGTACCCAAAGCACAATAGGTAATAATTCCCTTGTTGTCGGAGGTCGTACCACTAATACTTGCAGCAAGCGCATTCTTGCCCGCAGTTACAAACATATTATCAACCAAATCCTGGTCGTATTTTTTTGTTATTGTGTTATACAGGGTTATAAGTATCTTTCCTGTCGGCACGACTATTTCGTTTATATTCATATTATCCCCACCAATTAAATAAATTCCATCTTGCCCTTGTTATCGGCGTAGACTGCAAGCTATCAGTACACCAAGTGCTATAGGGCCCTGCGCTGTCGATAATCAGACTGTCTGTGATGCTATCGCTCAGTAAACTATCTACAATTAAGAACAACTCATCAACTACTTCGTTATCATCTAATTCTATCAAATTTTTGTTAGCTTCGAGCAACTCTATGAGAAATTTAATAATACCCATTGTCTTCGAACTTGCAACATAGACCCTATATAGATAATTGCCAGCCCCAAACGATTGTGCTGTTACTTTCTGGACTATATAGTTATCATTTACGCCATAATCAGATAAATTAATATTCATGTACTGTCCGCTAGTAAAACCCGTGGTATATGTTGAGAAAGAGCCCTCAATGATAGAGTCTGCATAATCGGTTAGCTCTGCTGAGGCTCTATCACGGGCCGCTTGAGTCGTGGTGATACTTTTGTCAAAAACCGCAAACTCCTTCACACCGTTTTCAGCAATAGACTCTGTGTTTTCTACTGCAACCAAAATAGGGATATCATAGGTATACTCAACTCGTAGCGTATCTGAGGAAGTAAGTACTGAGGCCCCAGAGTCTTGCTCAACGTATTTTTCTTGAAAGTTTAAGTAGTAATCATATCCGCTTGTATCTATGTTTTTGATACCAAGCGTTTTGGTTACACCGTTTACTTTAACTACAACATCGTGTGGCTTATCAGGAAGAAGGAATACTCTTTTGCTACTATCTCCCTTTGTTTCATAAAACACGCTGTCTGACAGCTCTGTTCCTCCTCGTACATATACACGATTTTTTATCTGGCTTGCGTCTTTTGAGATATCTAGGTTTATATAGTCATCGTTACTTGATGATATATTAAATGGGGCTGCGTTGGTAGCCAGCGGAAAGTAGTGTATATCCTTATTGTAGTCTATATACCAGTTACGCCCCGTAAGCTCTGCAATTTTTCTGAAACACTGAGATGGTTGTAGATAGTTAAAGGATATCTGGTCTATTGTTGCACCACTGACAACGTTACTTGTCGTGATACCAAGCCCCGCACAATATGTGTTGACAATTTCTTGTATGATCTCTGCGTCTGTCATATCCAGAAATGATCTATGTACTAGATTGCGGTCTAGGAGTCTTGTGTAGTCTGTACATGAGAATTGAGCCAATACGCCCCCTGTTGCTTGTTTAGATAGGCTATACGAAAGAATATACCCGCCAAAAATTTTAGTTCCATCATTGAGAGTTATGGTTATTTCTTCATCGGTTGCTGGGAAGCCTGAACTGCTCAAATCCATCATCGAAAAAGTACATGAGTTTTGCTGGTCGTTTATGATATCGGTAATTGTGATGCTCGCCTGTATAACATCTGCCGTCCTATCTTCTCCATCAATTGTTATTGCATAGGTAGCAGCAGAGGTAGTAAAACTCTGCCAATCTCCATATCCCGTTCCGATATCGTTTGTGGCGTAGGCTCTGTAATAGTATAAAGTGCTTGGTGTAAGATCTGTTATGGCTCCCGTGAATGCACCTGCTCCAAAGCTTCCTGTTGAAGAATATACCCTATCTACTGTTGTAGTTGTGCTATATTCAAAGCCCCGAATAGAAGAATTACCACCACCTGTTGCGGTTATATTACCGTTAAATGTTACCGTCGTCTGTCCAATACTGCTTGCGGCTTGAGTTGTGACTGTTGGCGGGACTGTGGCAACGCCTCCTCCAGAGGCCGCTGCAATAAGGATTATGAGCATAGTTACGCAGCGCCTACAGCAATTCTATAATGATTTTGACACTGCCCGTCCGATAATGGTTTGTGGTAAATCGCACAGTGAGCTAAGTATCCATTTTGCCTATATGTAACGCCTGATATCTTCAGATTACCTGTAGAGGCTTCAATGGCTGTTGCGACAGTATTTTGAGCTGTTTGCTTAACGCTATCGAAGAAAAAGACTAACTCAGAACCGCTTGTAAAGCGTGCGATATAATGATGCCAGCCGTTTATTGCTGGAGAGGATTGGCTATATGAAATACTCGCACTTCCTGTGTAAAACTGTAGGTAAGTAGACCCTCCAACGTATCCAAGCTCAAAATCAGTCCCAGAACCTGCTCCATTAAACTCTTGAGTACCTTTACATATAAACTCGTGAGGATTTGTATCAAGCATGTACGCCCAACACTCAAGGGTAAAAGATCCTGTTGGGTGAATATTAGTAGATGTAGGAAAGGTTATGTTGTGTCCCGCCGTATTTGCAAAATATACCGCCTTTGAACCCCTTTCAGCAGGGCAGCCAGTGTATGAAAGAGTGCCACCGTTAAGAGTTCCCACAGCCCCATTTGCCCTGTCTACTATAGATGTTCCATACGTTTCATCAAGGGGGGCGTAGAAGGTGGCCCCATCTTCGAGTATTACCCGTTTATACCGATCCCTATTTTGTCGTGCAAGCTTATCATAAAGTGGCAGCATATTTTTACTCTCCTAAACATTTTAGTCTTATGGTAAATACTTCAGCGTTACCAGGCACATAAGCATTGCGCACTACGAGAGCCCCATATAGAGACGTGGCTGTACATTTATATGCAATGCCTATATTTGTGGCTTGATAGATACAGTTACTAGAAGCATCCCCGTCGTTTCTCAAACTAAAGTAAATACAACCGATTGCTGTGTTTAGGTTTGCATCTGATATACCCCATGCAGTGTTGTCGTTTGTCATTGTTATTGTCGTGTCAAAAAGCCACAATTCAAAAACACCTGCTAAAGTAGCTCTTGTACTTAAGATCATCGTTGCAGACTCTATCACCCCACCTAACCCACTTGCCCTTGCAATGTTTGAAAAAGTAAGAACGGTAGGCGAGCTCGTTGAGTTGTTTACGGCATCGCCTGAAGCGTAGGTTGTGGTGTCTGAAGGTCTCGTAAAACTAGTCTCTGAAGCAATAATCTTGCCACCTGCCACAGGTAACGGATTAGAGTTTGACACATCCCCATCATTTGTGCCGTCTGCACCATGTATAAGCTTGATGCGTTGAACCTTTACGCCTGATATGTCATCAGAGGCATATGTATCGCCCCCCGACATACTATTCAAAGTTGTATTATCGCTCATAATTTGATTATATCAATAAATAAGATTATGAATTAAATTCTTAATTGATTTTGTACTTTCTTAATAATTTGGTCGCCCATAATCTCAGCCATACGTTGAGCTCCGTAGGTATCACTAATAAACGCACCCGCTAAATCTATGTTTACAGAAAGCATTTTGGTAGATTGACCACCGTTAGAAACAGTCATTGCAGCAGTCTCAGGCGTTAGGATTATATCAGTTCTAAGGCCTTCTAAAGCCCTATTTACTTTACTAACACCGCTTTCTACAATATCAAGTACCGAGGGGCTGTGTCGTTTTGTAAAGTCCAGCGAGTCTTTTATTTTGTTCACAAGGTCTTGAATAGCATCCCATGCTCGCTTAAAAGGTGAAACAAGAGCATTAAAGACCGAATTACCCCATCCTCCAATAAACCCAAGTGCTCCCGACATAATGCTTTGTATCCCGTTCCAAGCCATGCTTACTGTCTGTTTTATTGCGTTCCATGCGCCACTCCAATCACCTGCAAGAAGTTCTAATCCTGTCTTTATCAAACCATAAATAAGAGCCCAGATAACCTGAATGATACCCCAGATAATATTCCACGCATTCATAAATTCCGTCTTGTGTGCATTCCAAAAAGCAGACAGGTAGCCTACTACCGCTTGTACGGCTGGTACAAGCGTTTCTGTAAGAAAAGATATAAATTCAGCAAGAACCGCACTAAAAAACACTGTCTGTTCGCTTGTTAAACCAAACGCCTCACCCAATGATCTAGTCCCATTCATTACCTCCATTATTGGAGTAAGAAAAGCCGTAAGACTTTGTACGACTTGTGTTGCAATAGGGATAAACACAGTACCTAAAACAACAAGTAGTTGAGTCCATGAGTCTTGTAAATTTGACAGTGAACCTGAGAGTGTTTTTGACTGTTTGTCCATCATATCACCCCATTTACCACCCTCACCCCCAAGGCTTTCTAAAGCCATTTGCACATCTGAAAACCCAATTGATCCTTCAGATACCATTTCTTGTATACGACCTGTTGTCACCCCAAATTGATCTGCCAAAACCTGAAGCAACGGTACGCCCGTTTCTGTAAACTGTCGTAACTCTGTGCCCATAAGCCTACCAGCTGCTTTTACCTGACCGAAAGCAAGTATAAGCTGTGGCATTTTATCTCGACCTACAGCCGAGGTAATATTACCTAAAGTACTCATGGTTTCAATAACCTTATCACCCTCAATACCGTAGGCTAAAAGTCTCTTAGTAGCGTCTTGTAGGTCAGTTAGATTAAAAGGAGTTTTTTTAGCAAAAGCTTGAAGATCTGTTAGTAGTTTTGTGGCTTTCTCAGCCGAGCCCAACATGACTTCAAAAGATATTTGTGTTTGTTCAAAATTTGCAGCAGCTTCAAGAGCGGACTTGCCTAATAAAACCATACCTCCAGCAGCAGCCGTCCCACCAATAACTAATGCTGTTTTTATAGTATCCCCAAGCTTAGACATTGTCTGACTCATACCAACAGTCTCGTCTTTTGCTCTATTTAGCCCATTCTTAAACCCTGTAATATCAGCATCAATTTTGGCGGTTACCGCTCCAAGCTCAAAAGCCATAGTATTTACGTCCTTTCATATACTAAGATTTTACCACTATACGGGGATTTTGTTTCATTACATCTTTAAGCCTCTCCATACCAAGTGCATCAAATTTTTCTGTATTTTGTCGTGTTTTCTTGCTCTGCATCAGCTCTAAGCTTTTCCATAGTTGTTTTGGATCTTTTACATGAGGATTTTGCACAATAGCAAGTTGCATCTTATGCTCAAGAAGTTTTCTGTCGTTTATTTTTTCAAGAAGAGGTTTAAGATCATCAGGGTAGACGGTTTCAAGTATTTCATTAAATCCCCAAGAGTACTCACTTGCAAGCATATCTATAGCCCACCAGAGCCAATCATCATCATTTATTGAACTTTGGGGGCCATCGCTTTTTTTACGTTATCATAAACGCCTTTGAAGTTGTTTACCTCAATAACGGCAAGTACTACGTTTGTAACCTCGTCAAGCCCCATCTGCTCGATTTCTTCTGATTTAAACGGGGTAGCTACGGTAAGTATCGAAATAACGTCAGGAAGAGCAACGCTTACGAGGAAAGGTAGTTGTTCGAGTATCTTGTCATTAGATAGACCTTGAATGGACTCTAAGTGTTTGGGGAGTTCTTTTATTTTTGTAAGAAGTTCGGCATATTTACCGAGAGGAAGTTTTGAGATCTCTACCGTTTTATCGTCAAGCTTGACAGAAATTGTTTTTTTCATATTCTCTATTATACAACGGGCAACTTTGTACCACAATGTGTTGTATAAAAGAAGGGTTTGGAGCCTTAGGCTGTGCTGTCTCCTATCAAACCGAGATAGTTTCCAGCCGACTTGGTTTCGTCAAGTAATGCTTCAAAAGTTACCTCGATAATCTTTTCCTCATCATTTTTATGATTCAAGACTATCGAACTCGAAACGTATGCTTTGTGAAAGACAATATCGTGCCGTCTTGTGCCCTCAATTTGAGGATGTAGTACGAGCTGATAGGCCACCGCTTTAGCTTTAACCCCTGCTGTAGTACCAAGAGTAATGCGTGCGTTCGCTGCTCCAGCAAAAGTTGCTTGAGGCATAGAATTGCGTAAGTTAGCAATGGTATATTCAGCAAGAGGGACTTTAGCGGTAAGCTTTTCACCAATTAAATACTTTTCAACAACAGTCTCACCATATTTATCAACAGCAACATCGTGATAAACAGGCTCGTAAGATACCTCAACACCGCCTTGCGTGTGTCCAAGATCTATACTGTTAAAAGTAACCGTACACACTCCGACCTGAACGTTTGTAATATCCGCCATTATTTTTCACCCCCTTCGCTTGTGACTAATTGAAAATCGTCTTCAATCCTTTTTACATTAGCTTTTGTTTTTAGGTATTTAAACGTCCACTCATTTACAAAACCACAGGCGGGGCACTGATAAAGAGCATAACCTGCGGATATGTTGTGATAAATAACAAAGTTCTGGCATTTGGCACATCGAAGCTCTTTATACTGTCTGTCTTTAAATTTGATCATCGGATTTTACAACGGAAATTTATAGAGAACTCATCAAGACCCCGTTCATTGCGTCCGATATGTCCACCTTCTTGCATGGCAAATATATAGTAGAAGAACGTACCACCGTTTATTAGCGTCACCCCTTCTTTTCTATGTAATGCCGTCCGTATTGAGTCTAGCTTTGTCTTTCCTGTCTCGTAGTCTGTGGCTCTTACAATAATCTGGAATGTCGGTACTTTAGTAGGGAGGTCAATATCGGGCTCCATACCGCCTGTATCGTACACACAGAGGCAGTTGTCGGCGTTGTCTGGCATATACGAATAGAATATACTTGTAGCCAACTGTCCCAAGCCTTGATTTACTAAATGGAGTGCGATTTCTTCAATAAGTAACATAAGTACGTATTAGGTATGTATAAATTTGTTTATTGTTTCAGCCATATATTTTTTAAATACTGAAAGATTATGTTTTATAGGGTCTTCCAGATACTTCCCCTTTCTGCCTTTTTGAAAATTATATTCGGGATGTTCGTGTAATCGTGCAGCATACGGTGCAGCGTTACCACCATATCCGACAATCGCTCCAGTCGCACCAGATCTCTCAACTTTCCCACTACCTTGTAAAATTCCTTTATCGTGCGGGACTTCAAAAGAGCTTAGTCTTAAAATCTCCTCGCCAACATCCATTGTGGCTTGGCGTTGGGCTAACTTAATCCTTTGCTCCATAGCCTTTACTTTACTATCAAAGTCTTTAGTATCAAATGTTACAGACATATTATGTTTCTTTCCATTTAATAAGCTCTAGTTTGATGTGATGTACAGCCCCAGAGTCCACAGCTTCGTATTTATTAAACACCTTAAACTTATTACCGTTGTAATCAACTCTATCGTCTGTGGCTATGGTCGTATCAGACGGGACGTAGGCTACTATGTCTATTAGTTGTAAATTACCATTTGGTAGTAGTGTACGCTTCGTCGTTTGCTGTACTCTAGCTGAAACGCTTGTCCCAGAGCCAACAACCTCCCGCCCCATTTCGTTATATGAAGTTTTGTTGTATACCGTTAAGGTTTGGTTAAGAAAGCCAAGAAAAGACATATTTAAAAGACTATCCGCCCCGTTCGATTTTTATAGCCCTTTAGAAGTGTCCGAGCCTTCGGAGCAATTAATTTAATTGTGCCTGTTTTACCTACACCACTCGCACTGTTTTCGTATTCGTAGTCGCCAATACGTTCTCTAACTTTATCACTTTGATCGGTCTTAAAGAAGGCGTCACCCATCGCAATAATATACTCAACTTGCGCTGCGGTGGCTCGTTTAATAGCTTCAGGTATTTGTTTGTAATATTGACTAGGTACTCCTGTCGAGTAAGTAACAACATCACATTGTCTGGGAAACTTGCCAAGTTGATAGATTCTGTAAAAAGATGTTGAGTCTGGTGTTGATGTCCACGTTGCAACAGTCAAAACACCCGCTTTTGTGCTTCCCGTGACAGTTCTTCTCTGACCCACCCCTGTACCTCCGACAATTTCTACCTCAGTCCACTTGAAGAAGTTAATATCGTAGTTGTTTTGTTGTGCGGTCTCAAGAGTAAGGCTTGTTGAGGCTCCAGAGGCAGCAAGACCATAGATATCGTAGTCTAAAAACCTACCTTGAGGCCCTACATAGGCGTCAATTATCTCCTCAGCCTGACTAATTCTATCGTCAGCTTCCGTTGTATCAGTAATAGTAATATCGGCATACTGAGCCAGCTCTGCTTGGCTTAAATAACAGCGTCTTGAGGTTGGTAATGTTGAGAGTACTCCCATATTCCTATTATACAAGTATTAATTAATTAGAAATCCTCTGTTTCCCATATACCGCTTGCATCCTCATACCAAGCATTTGAAGCGTTTGTTTTAAAACTTTGAGGATTGTCGCTATACCAGTCGGAACTCGCCGATGTTTCAAATGGAGTAGGATTATCCTGATACCAGTCCTGTCTCACTATTCTGGCTACTCCTGTAATGGTCTGAAAGACATACGGATTATAGATAGAGGCTACGCCTGTTATTGTTTTTGTTGTTACTGTGTCATTGGTTATTCTTGCTGTACCACTTATTGTCTGACCTACAGCTTTCTGGATTCTCGCTTTGCCTGTAATTGTGGCTGTTGAAGATTTTTGTATTCTGGCAAGTCCTTGCTCTGTTGAGGTAACATCCTTTTGTATTCGTGCCTTTCCAGTTGAAGTTGAAGATGTTTCTTTTTGGATTCTTGACACACCTGTTAAGGCTTGTGAGACATCTTTCTGTATTCGTGCCTTCCCCTCTAACGTATCTGAAACATCGGTACTTATCCTCGCCGTTCCTGTAATGGTCTGGTCGACAGATTTTTGGATTCTAGCTTTACCCGTTATGGTTGCCGTTTCGCTTCTCTGTATTCTTGCTTTTCCAGTAAAAAAACCAAACCAAGGATCTACAGTTACTTGTATTCGTGCTACGCCAGTTATAGTATATGATGTGCTCTTTTGTATTCGTGAGACGCCCGTAGTAGTTTGTGCAACATCCTTCTGGATTCTCGATAAGCCCGTTGTCGTAGCAGAAACATCTTTTTGTACTCTTGAAACGCCCGTTATTGTAGAATCGACGGCTTTTTGGATTCGTGCTAAACCCGTAGAGGTTTGAGAAGATATTGTATCCCCTGTTGTTGCTGGTTTCAGTGATGCAAAACTAACGGCCCATGCACTAGACCCACCTAACCCACTCCATGACATACTAACCGAGCTACCTGTTAAGATGATACCTTTTTCACTTGAAGTCCCCGCCCCTTGTCCTCCATAGTTGTTTTGTCTCAAGGCCTGACCAGCATCATTGGTCATAAGTCCGCTTGTTTTATCACCGCACGCAACTCCTACAACTCGTGTATTGGATGCCACCGTAGTTATTGATCCTGAGGCTGTGTCTGATGTCCCTGTTGTGCCGTTATTAGCGTCAATAGGCGACGTTTGGTCAACGTTCCAGTAGTTTATTGCTGTAGCAAAAACAGTACAAATAAAAGAAACACTTATTGAGATTGTTTGACTTCCAACATTAGGGGCAGTTAGATACCAAATCTCTGTGCGATAACTTCCATTAGTATCGCTTCTTATTTTAGTTAGAGAAACGCCGTCTGCTGTGATACTTGAGACCGTTTGATTTAACATGATACAAACAGCCACAACAAGCACACGATTGTTATTATTTGGGACTACATGAGTCCAAGTGAAGGGGCCAAAACCTGAGTTATAGCCTGATGAGGTTGAGCCTGCGAAATATACAGGGCCTAAGTCTGGTCGTTTGACCTTCGGAGGGAATGGTTGTCTACGGCCTAATCGTGCCATTGCATTGGTTTAATATCATTGTATTGATTAGATTAATAACTAGTTGAACCTTTTACAGAATTATTATAACTAAATATTTTGTTTACCAGAGGTAGTGCAGTTCCATAAACTGCAAAATCATTATACAGTTGGCCATTATTATTTGAAAAGCCCCTGCACGCTGGCCTACCTGCTGCTGTAATTGAAGAATCTGTTACAGATATTCTTTCAACACCATTTAAATAGGCCTTTATTGACGTTCCAGCAACTGAGAGCTTAACCGTATAATCTGTTGATTCGTTTAAGGTGGTACTATACCCTGCTAACCATATGTGTGAACCGCTAACCTTTTTATACATATCAAGAGCATCTCCTGTCGTAGACACCTCAACCAGATAATAATTGTTTATATCCTGAACTCTTGCGGCTACGCCTACACCTCCTCCGCCACCTCCACTAAATTGAACTACAGCTTCGACCTCATAATCAGCCTCAGGAGTACAACCGAGAGCTCTAATCCATGTGCAAACATCATCAGCAGCATTATGAGTAATAAGTTTAAGTTTGTTTGACACAATTTCAAAAGAGCCACTTAACTCATTCCAGTTAGTTCCTAGATTAGTACTATCCGCCCTATCAAAAGAGTCAGAGGCTAGAAGTGCCATTTAGATTTCCAAAACCATGTAACAAATGCAGTTGACCGCAGACCCCGCCTTTACCCGTATTCTTACCGCATTACCGATAATACATTTTGGCTCTGCGCCAAGCGGGAATTGTTTTACATACTGTGCTGTAGGAGCAACAAATTGTACGTCAAAAAGTTTTGTAGCTGTAATAGATCCCTCTGAGGTGCAGGTATAGCCTGTGGCGGTAGTGCCAAGTGTAAGACCTGCAACAGAAGCTACAGCCCCTTCTGCACCGTCAAACTTCATAACATCGGCATCCGCTGAGGCCGTAACTGTTCCAAACACGGTTCCCGTATCAAGTAATTCAACCTCAATAGGAGTAGCAGCAGCCGAGCCATCAAAAGAGATCCCCCACTCTCTTATCTTAACCACGTTAAATGGCTTTATTTGGAGCATTGTTTTTATTGATGTGCCCGTAGTTACCGCCGCAAAGGAGGCGGTTGTTGGCATTGGCCCGTTTTGTATAGTATATAGCGCCATATTACTCTAAATTACTCTAAACCTATCTCAAATTTGTAATTTTTATCTCCTACTGTTGTCTGCCAGCCCATAAAGTACTTTACGGATGAACTGAGCAAACTGTCCTCGCTAGGCCCCGACCTCATGTGCTGTTGTACCTGTCGGTAGTAAATAAGCCTCAATTCCGACCTCTCAGGGGGTCTTTTCGTATAAAACTTATTACCATCAACCTCTAAGTTACCATTTTCTAGGTCTATCGTAAATATATGACCCTTGCCCACTAGGCTAAACCGCTTAATCTTCTCGTCTTTAATATCATAATAAGCTGACCTACCTACTGTTTTTAAGGATATATCCTCTGGTGTTTGCTTGTAAATTGTACCGTTAAATAGTTCGGCTATAAATATATACTCTAACATTGTATTGTTAAAAACCCGTCAATTCTCGGAATATTGCAGCGTAATAGTGACTGTTGCTGTATCACCAGCAGCAGCACTTGCGCTTGTCTGCAATTGAGTTGTTAAATAGTTAGTGTAAGTAGTAGAGCTCGTACTTGAAGAAGCTTTACCCGTAGCCTCTGGCCCTGTACCACCAAAAAACACTGCTACACCTGAGCCAATTGATACGGCAGTTGTCATGTCAGTAGTCAAATTTGAGTTTGCACTAGTAGAAGGGGTTGTATAAAGCAATCTATCACCATCCCCAGTACAGGCTGGAGGGCCTTTTAGCGTAAGACCTGTGCCGAATGCTGTTGATGTGTGCGCAAATAACCCACTGAGAATCTGATTGAAAGATCCTGTAAATTTGCCAAAGTTCCATATTTCATAGGAGTTATTACCAGCGCTAATAGGTGCAGCGGAGTAAGCTGTGGCGTAGGTGTCGGTATTTTTCCAGTTAGTATCAGTTACGCCAGTAGATCGGGTTGTACCTTTAGTAGGCGAGCCCGTCTGTGTACCTGTATCACGGTTCCAATCGAAGGTTGCTGCCAAGTTATTTATTAACTCCTTTCATATACTAAGATTATATATCAAATAATTATTTCAAATTGTCAAGAAATAATTTGAGTTCTTCTGCTTCCTTATCAAAATCAACTATTTGGTTAAATCTCTGATAAGCACCTTTACATAACACCTCATATCTTCGTAGATCTGAATAGTGCTCTATTTTATTTACAATCTCCTCATTTGAGAGGTTATCAATTGCAATACACGTTACGCCATCTTCCATAAGGTCAGCAGCCATTTTACCGAGATAGTATTGCATCTTGACTATTGGTGGTCTAGCGACGGCAAATGCATTATGAATTACATACCCATACCCATCACCACCCGCTTTAGTATGCCAGATAAATTTTGACTCTTTCATTTTATTTGCTACTTTTTTTGCAGGGCCGATACTCCCATCACGACATTGACCACCGAAACTTTTAAAACTCCATCCATACATCATGTGTTCGATAGTTTCAAACAACTTCCAGTCTTCTTTAAAATGGTCTTGACCATTAAAGACATTAATAAATGAGTAGATATTTTTTTTAGGTGACACTCTCGTATCATCCCACGTTCTTAAAAGATCAGGTTTACTTGGTTCGTTTGGTTGGAAGTAATTAATATCAAACTCCTGATGATATTCAATATAGTTTATCTCTGGAGGTATGCCGTATATTTTTGCACTAGCCATTATGTTTGGTGCGAGTATAGAGGTGTCCCAAGCGTTCCCAATCTGGTAGATTAGTTTAGGTTTGTTTGGGTGAAGTTCACAAAGTTTTTTGAAAGGCCCAACGTGTACTGGCATAGAAGCGATGACAATGTCAAACGGTATTTTCAAGAAAGCATCTAAGGTAATTGCTTTGTTAGTTTCGCCGCTATCAATATCGTGGCAATGATATACACCCTCTTGCGGATTCTCTACAACCTCATTAAGCTTTGCGCTCCCATCAGGTGTGGCACTTCCAATCCCTAAGTATTGTTGAACCGTTGCGGGATGATCGTACACCTTCCAGAAGCCTTTATCAAACCACTCAATACCGATAGGTCTGTATACCTTACCGCCTAATCGTTTTTCAAATAAAAGAATTAAAGAGTTAAGCAAAGATGCGTGATGGAAGTCTACCAATACGTTCAGTTTTCTTTCTTGCATAGTACACAGTAAAACTTACCATTAATATGTGGTTCAATATTGCCACCACAGTTAGTACATTGGTCTAATATGAGCCAGAGTAATCTTTTAAGTAGTCTCATAAGTAAAAATAGTGATAAACGTATATTTTCCGCACTCCCCTACTGCCCCTCCCCTCCCCTACCGAGGCTAAATCATCTCATTTAGCGAGGGTAATTCTTTTCTTTTACCGTCGTACAATTTAATAGTTTCCCTAGCGAAAGAGATAAATTCGGGATGTAAAGGTATATTTACCCTCAAACAATCTTTTAACCAACTAATAAATATTTTACGTTCATGGTTTGGGGCCTTGCCTAGCCTAGAAAGATACATATTATGAGATAGCCCTGCCATGTGGTAATAACGGTCATTAGAGATTATGGCTGTGGGAAGCCTTAAATCGAACACGTCTTTTTGTATTCTTGAGAAATGATCTGCCTTATCTTTTATGATTCCAAAGTTCTTACAGGTTTTATTGAGAGACTCCTTCTTGAAAAACAAACAACATGGATGTAGCCTTTCTCCATCGAGCACCCCCACCACTTCCATCCTATGTTCAATTGCATTTTCAAGATCTGTCCAGAAGTTTATATCTTTAATAACAAAGTCCTGTTCGGTAAACCATATCCAGTCTGCGTTATATGAGTAAAGTAAAGCATTGTTCACCGCCACATTTCTCCAGTCTTCCTCGCCAAGACAACTTTGCATACGAACAAAAATACAGTGGTCAGGTTCCATTGCGTTCTGGATAAATTCTCTATAGTCTGGCCCCTCGTTAGTTTCTGTAAACGCAATAATAATCTCATTAAATCTTTTACGGTTGTCTCGTATATATTGCCTCCATAGAGGATAGTCAGCATTTCTGGGCCACGATACGATTACGTCAATACTTTTCATAATCCGACTGATTTATAAACTTCTTGCCGAACTTTAATTCTTTTATTGTTTAAGCCGTATTGTCTAATTATAGTTTCGACAGCTTTTCCATATAACGTATGGAATTCTTTTATCTCAGGAGTTACCTCTGCTTTTTCCCAAACCGTCAACCACATTTGTACCCTTCTTTCAAACTCCTGTCTCTCCATGTCTGTTTGACACCACTCAAGCGGCAGTTGTGTTTTTTCTTCAGGGTTGTCTATTAAACGTCTCGAAAGAAATCTATTATTGTCGTCTCGTAAAAGACCACCGACACCACTCGATAACGACCCAATATGACACCATGATGCCTGTGGATTGAACATGCTATATTTATATTGGTTTTTATAATGATAAAGATCATCGGGGTGTGCATGATACTGCTGTATGGTAAATATTTTATCTTCGCCAAACTTAGATCGTAGCTGTAGACTGGTGTTGACGAATGTGTCTGAGGTGACAACATCATCTTTCACAACATAGTTATCAAGAGCATGGATAACATCGCCCTTAAACCATGCACGTGCACCAAATCGGCGGTCTGTATCTATTAGGTTATATGTCTTCGTAAAAAAGAAACAGGGCCAGAAGTTTGGCCCCTGATCACCTTCGCCCTCATAACAGATGTGCCAAATCTCACTCGCTCTATCTAAAATCTCCTGTGAGCAACTTCCTCTTTTTGACCCGACTATTTCAAAACTATTCAAACGCTCAAAACAGAAGTCTACAATTTCAGGTCTAAAAATAAACCCATCATCCTCGATAAGCATGACATATTCTGTTTGTACAAGGTCTAGTGCGTTATTTATTACGTCCCCATGTTCAATCTGCTTATCTATATATACGAAAAGAATCTTATCACCAAATACGGAGCATAGCTTACGGCAGTACTCAACGACAGGCTCCTCGATAGGGCTGTTCATATAGACAATAAGTTTATCAACCTTATCTTGCCAACCATAGAAAAGGCGTAGCCAGTAGGCTAGAAGAAAAGGATCACCTGGAAATGGCAAAATCGCCGTTCTTTTCATAATTGCAATAATCCTGTACCAGTCCCCTGACCATCTTGGTCGTAAAATTCATAATACCTTTGACCTGTATTTCTTATCTCAAGCCAGAGTTTACTCACCTCAACACCTGAGTCTCTCCATTTTTTACCTGTAAGCTTAATATCATGGAAAGCTACAAATCCTCCCTTTCTTACAAGAGGCGAAAAGGACTCGAAGTCTTGTTTTACTGCACTATAGCGGTGATCACCGTCGATTAAGAGCAAATCTATCTTTTTATTACCTAATAGCTTTTTCAAATAAAGCAAGGTGTTTGTTTGTTGGCTATCTTCAATTATTATTTTGAACTTATCAGCCATTTCTGGCGCTACAGACGATGCGTCCTTCTCAACACCAAGAAGGAAAATAGGCTCAGAAACCTTATTAAAGGCAGAATCAAGCGTTTCCAGCAAATAACCCCTCCAAGAGCCTATTTCGATGATAGTTTTAGGATTAGCTTCAGAAACCACACTTAGAAGGCTAAAGAGCTCTTTTTTATTTTGAGAAGACCTACTTTTGTTTACAATCTCCTGTAGTTTTTCCATATTAGTTATCTAATACCCATTTGTAATCATCTGGATGCACCTTATAAAATCCTGTAAGGCCCCTTGGTGTTTTAAAGTGAAACGGTCTCAGTGAGCCATTTACTACTAATTGTTTGATAACTCGTGGTAATTCTCCATAGGGCCAGTAAGGTTGGTTTGGGTGGTCTGCGTTATATCTTTGCGCTTCACCTTGATGCATGTGCTGGTGAAGATCGTGTATAAACACAAAACCACCTGGCTCCAAGTAATCATAGAATCTAACAAGCTCTTGGAATCTAGTTTGCGGCTCTGTATCTAACAGTATTAGCTTATAACTATGTTGGGGTTCAAACTTAGCAACATCCATAAGATAGAGCTTAACAATACCTTTAAGATCCAACCTCTCAAATCTTCTACTTGCTACGTTTGCTATCTCTGTTAAAAACTCAACCGTGTCTAGGTCACCATGATTATTATCCTTTAACGCTAGGCCCATATATGAGGCTCCTATGCCCCAATGCGTGCCTGTTTCAAGTACATGATCTGGTTTAAGAAGCCTGACAAGAGAGTATAAAAACTCTCCAGTCTCACACTCCACACCTGCGTCATTGAAAGAGGAAAAACCTTTTTTATTTTTATCAAAATCCTCTTTCCAGAAACCCTCGTTGTGAATTGATAAGCTACTATCGAGCCCCAGTAATCTTTTTGTTATATCCATAGAATTAATGTAATAAGTAATCTTTCCAAAGCCTCGATATGTTTTTCTTGCCAAATAACTGTATAGCGTGCTTACGGGCTAAATCCCCTATTTCTTTAGCTCTTAAAGGGTTCTCAAGTAAAAACTTTACATTCTCTCGCAAATAAGTAGTGTCATCACTCACATATCCTGTGACCTGATTTGTCAAAATATAAGGAATCTCATAAAACTCAAAACTTGCACTATTAGTAGACTCTGCAATCCTCCGCCCCATAGCTACAATAGGTATGCCTGTCATCATCGCTTCAATAAAGCTTAATGTATAGGGAGCGGGCCATGTACCACCGTATAGGTAGACTCTGGACTCTCTTAGTATCTGTTTAAGATTCTCATAAGACTTTTGACCGCCATCAAGCTCATGGAGATTTTCGTTATCTGTGCCGTAGATTTTAGCGGGTAGACCTTGCATTATCTCTTTCATTTCAGCAAAATGAGTATGTTTCTTGCGTTGTACTACCGATTGTGTGAAGTTTACAACCTGCTCTATGTGTCCTGTATATCCTGAAAACTCTTCAGGATCTTTATAGAATCTAATGAGTGCGTCTTGACCTGCATAGCTTGGTATTCTACTCTCCATAGGCGAATAGCGCACAATCTCAAGTCCCTCATCTTTAAGGATTGAGAGGATCTCCTCTTGATGTTGTACACACTGGCCTATTGACCTGAAAATTACTCTTTTCCCCTTCATTTTGTGCCAGTTTTTCTCTAAAGCCTCGGGCTGGTGCATAAACATTATAGTGTCGGCCCAGTCGATAAGTTCCTGTGAAAGCGAGCATCCAGAAGACATATACGTTGAGGCGTGACGTTCAAGCTCTGGATAGTGGGTAAGTCCCTCTATACCAGGCCTTAGCATACCCTCTCTAAACCACGGACAGGCGTAGCTTCCTGTTGAAAAAACATCAATACCTAGCTCATGAAAGAGCTTAACTTCGTCGTATTCTAAAATCTGATGACAAGATACATATAAAAGCTTCATATTAGTTAGGTTTAATTCCAATCGGTTCTAAACACGCCAGCTTATTTGCCATGCGCCTATTGACGTACCTTTGATCACAAACAGTTGGAAACATAACCTCAGTTTCACAGTCATTACAACGCCACATCTGAAATCCAGGCAATGTACGCTCATGTTTTACAGCAACAAAATTGTGTTCTTTCATAATTTGATCTCCTCAAGTCTATTTTTCATTAATTCACCAACAGCTTTTAGTGAAAAAAGCTTATTTACTTTCTCTTGACCTGATTTAGCGATTTCTTTTCGTTTCTTTTCGTTCTCATACATCATCCGCATTGCTTTCCTAAGCTGTCGGATATCAATCTCGGCCCATTGCTGATCTTTAGTATACCATTGAGTATTTCGGGTGTTATTTACCTCAGTTAGAGTGTAAGGAATGAGCAAAGCGTCAGTTCCATTTTCTAGGTATTCATGTACTCCGCCACAGTTAGTTGAGATTATAGGTTTACCCAAAAGCATAGCCTCCATTTGTGGCACGCCCCATCCCTCACCACGATGAGCACTTACAAAGCAGTCAAATGTCTTGTGGAATCTATATACCTGGTGTCTATCCATAAGCCTCCGTGATAGGTTTAGGCTTGCATAGTGCGATAATTGTAGTTTTTTCTTAATGAGTCGTATCGAATTATCAATCTCGGTTTTCTTTCCAACAGAGAAATTATCTAAATACGTCTTTATGTTTAAACTCACATCCTCCACACCTTCGAATTCTTGCCAATAGGCGGTCAGAAGAGCGGCGGGGTTCTTTCGCTCCGTCCATTCGAATATTGAATAGAATTTAAATGTGTCTTTTTCCTCAACATCATAGGGCTTAATTGAATCTATATCAAGACTTGTGTCTATCGCTTCAGGCATTACATAAATTCTTTTTGTGACACCTGCATTAATTATGGCTTGTTTGTTATATTCAGACCCCGTCCATACCTCATCACAGGCTTGTACATAGGTAGCAAAATCTAACGGAAGTTTATCAGTTTCCCAAAACACCCTAGCGATATGGTACTTCTCAGGCTCCATATACTGCATATATACGTTAGGCGTAGTATGGAGTATTTTTATTTTGTAATCAAGGGGCTTATTTTCAACAGCCATGACTTTCCTCCCAAGAGGGCCAAAATCAGACACCTCCAGAACATAGGAGGGATATTGACCTGTGACTGCAACACCCGCCTCTAGCAAAGCTGCTATATCGTGGCGGTTTGCCTCACCATAACCAGAGTAATCCCTTGCACAACCGCAATAACGAACATTCATATATTTATATTCTTATTAAATTCTCCTCTTTAAACCCAAACGTCTTTTCGCAAACTTGACAAGTAACAAATTTTGGAAAAGGTTTTGTATTATCAACAAAAGTGGCTATATGAGTACAGGCATCACAAAAATAACGATGGGAAAATTGAGGCTTTGTTGGTTCCTTTGGCTCCTCTTTTTTAACTCTATCCATAAATATCACCTCGCTTTAGGTTATTTTTTCTAAATTAAGCTGATTTCGTATAGGCTTATCCTCAAGTGGCATATCTATAGCTTTTTTTAAGATACCCGCTAGTTTTTCGCCTGTTTTTTCAATTGTAAACTCTTTTACATACTCACTGGCTTGTTTTCCTTTCACGTGTGCCTCCTCCTGATGATCGTAAACGTATCTCATTTGCCGTGCAAGATCGTCAACATCGCATACTACCATTTTACCAACATCAACCCCTTTATAGCTACTGTAGAGGGCGGGGCACATTTCTTTAACTTTAACCTCATACATACACTCGGGGTTAAAATATTCAGATAATCCATGAGCATTAGGAAGGATACAAGACATTCCTGTCGCCATTGTTTCAAGTGGTGTTATACCAAAACCCTCCCCACGGGAAGGGAAAACAAAACAATCAGACCTAGCTAAAAGCTCGCTCATTTCAACAGCGTTAAACTTACCTTTTATTACCTCAATATGCGGATATTCTGACTGTACAAGAGGAAAGGGGAGGGTGTTTTGAGTGGTTTTAAATATCATCCGTACAGGCTCATCACGTTTGAAAGCCTTAGTAAATGCTTTAAGCACTTCAGGGAAACCTTTACGGATATTGAATGCGTTATAGTGAAGAAAGGTGAAATTTTCTCTTGTTTTGCTTTTGATTGGTCTTTCTATGTACTGATAGGTTTCGGCATCATACCCAAGGGGTAATACCTCTGTCTCTATCCCTGCCTTTTTAAACACCTCTTGACACCATTTGGAAGGTACTAAAACCTTATCTGCGGCTTCAAGATACTCAACCCAATCATCGGGTATTTTATCGCTTTCAAACATCGTGTAGATAATTCGATACGGAGACTCCAAGCGAAGGACGCTGTAGGGATTATGATAAAGAAGCGCCACCTTTTGACCTTCAAAAAACGTGCTTGCGTTTACGTCATGTTTTTTTAGCTCACGAATTAACCCGCTTGATGTGGTGCTGTAACCGTCTGTGCCCTGTTGTGAAACGGTAGCAAGATAGATATTATCCTTAGCAACCTTTGCTTTTTTCATATCCTCAATAAGCTGCATTTTCTTTTTGATATGTTCTTGCTCTTGTTCTGGAGTGGGCCTTGTAAAGCCCTGAGTGAGAAGCTCAGCAAACTGCTTCGGGTCATCACAAGCCACATATCTACCAGCGGGGTTGATTAAGTATGCCACGCTATATATTACTATATCAAACACAAAAAAGAAAGGGCCCCTTGCGGAACCCTCCCTTGAAAACAATTAATCTTACGATTAGAAGCTTTCGACTTCCAGAACTCTGCGATTGTCAATAACTGCGACGCCATAGAGAACCTCAATAGTGAGTTGATGTTGTCCTTTGTCACCGTTAAACCAAAAGAGAGTGCGGACAGCCACGCCGACCTCAGGATCGATAACATTTGAGAAGTTACCACCAAAACCCACTGGGTTTGGAAGTGGTCTACTTGCCAAGATGATACCATTTCTGGTATATGCTACGTTGTGGTATGCCACGGGTGAGCCAGTAGTTGGAACTAGTTGACTCTCTCGAATCTCAAGACCATAGGTCTTAATAACAATACCATCAGTAATAGCACTACCGTTACCTCGTGCGTCGTATCGTGAGTACTTATCTGTGCCCAAAAGATCGTTGAAGATCGTACTGTCTACATACAGATGTTTTGCTTCTGTAGTAGGCACTTTCTGGTCTGTAAAGAACTTACGAATACGCAACATAGAGGCATCAATAGTCGTTGCCGAAGTACGATTCCAAGTATCTGTGTTCGTCATACTAGTATGAAGAGCAAGTAAGTCGGATTCGATTGCTTCAGAGAGCGCCATTGCGCCATCGTTTGCGTAACGCATGAGCGTATCCTGATTAGCTGCGAGCTTGTCAACATCGTCAATAGCAAACGTAACCTCCTTGTGTTTATTAAGAGTAACGCTTGCATTGGTACCTGTTGGGCCCTGTTGTGTAAAAGCACTTCCAGAGGCCTTATCGTTAACCGAGACAGCACCAGTCTTTGGGATTTGAAGAGTCAAACCTACTGTAGCAGGTGACCAGTCAGTCCATTTAGAGACAGTTTTTGCAAGATTAAGATAAGCCTGCATCCGTGTAATACACCCTTGGGATACGATTGTTGGGATAAACACCGCATCAGTTGTCGTGTCAAGAATTGCCATAATAATTTCACCACCTTTCCAGATATGGAAAATAATAATAGTCAAACCTAAGTGAAGATTTAAGAAGCTTTGAAGAAACGGTTTTAAACGTTATTTGACCATGTCATTCTCGACGTTACCCGTTTTGAATGCGTTTTGAATATCTTTGTAGTTTTCCTGATAAAATTTGGTGTCTTGTAGTTGACTTAGTTTGAATTTCTTACCTGTCGAATCGGCAGGGGAAAATCCAGAGCCAAGTGTTACACTATTACCTTTTTTAAGGAATGGTTTTTCCTGAAGTAGTTTTTCTACAGCCTCATCAACTCCAAGAACATTACCAGATTCATCAATATTCAAACTTTTAGTGTCTATAAGTCTTAAAACAGTTTCTACATCGACAGCACCAAGTTTATTAGCAGCAATTTGTACCCTATTTTCAATAAAAGCCTCCTTAGCTTTCGCCTCGGCTCTTTCAGCTCTTTCTTTCTCATGGTTTGCCAGAGCTTCCCATTTTCCCTGCTCTTTCAATAGATCAGATTGACGCTGTTCTTCAGCTTTTTCGTACTCTGTTGCTTTCTTGGCTTTGTCGCTCAAGTTCTTAAATCGGGGATGTCTATAGAGTCTTGGGTCTTCAAAAACTTTAGCAAAGTCTTCATCTCCAAGCTTAGACAGATCGAAAGTGTTTTGGTCTGAGTCTCCAGTTATAGACTTGTTGTCTTCCTCAGTACCTGTAGTTTTTTCTTCGGCCATATTCTTTTACGTTTTTTAAAGTGGTACGACCACCAGTAAGAATATTTAACACTTTCATTGTATAACTGCTAATATAAAAAGTCAAGCTATCTATATGTTTTTGAGGCTGTATCATAGGCTTTAGTACGGTTTGCAAGAGAGGGTATAAGTACATTGATCACGTGACGACAATTCGGGTGAAATAGGCCGTCAGACTGGGCTTTATCTACTGTTGGATATCCTTTTGTTGCGCCTCGTAAAGACAGTATTTTACCCTCCCAAGGCTTACAGAGGGGACAGCTGCCAGAATGAGAGGATACTTGTACCAGATCGTAGTTGTTCTCAACCATTCGATTAGCAAGACCTCTATTGCGTGCTTCTACCGCTTTAGTACGGAAAAGCATCTCAGCATAAGTGTCTAGTTGCCACTTGCGACCTCCTTTATCTACAAGTGCACTCAATCCCTCGTCTTGAAGTGTTGACACTATGTCTTTTTTAACCTGTTGCAAAGCCTTACCGCCAATCATACCCTCAGCAAGCTTTTGTGTTAGCAGTTCTCTTGTTGCTTTGCCAAGTAATACTGTTGCGCTTCGTGCTACACCACTAAGACTCTGTCCTATTAGTTGAGCCCCATCATCAACAAGTGCCGCTATAGCCTCCTTATGAATGCTGTTAAAAGAGGTTGTTATGCCTATTTCTGCGCCGACATTCTTTAGTTGCGCTACAGCGTCGTTAGCCCCTGATAGATACTGGCCTTGCACCTCATCTTTAAGTAGTTTTTGAAGATCAACCCCTTTTTCTGTAAGTATCTGCTCAATCTGCCGAAGTATAGCCTTTCTATTAGCTACACCAAAGTTTGTTGCTGTTTTGATCTCTTTTATTATCGATATATACGCCTTCTCAAGCGTGGAGATATACTTAGCTAGATTCCGTTCGTTGAAGATTACCTCGGTTGGATACATACATATTACTTATTTGAATTATCTGGTTTGGGTGGCTTGCCCGTCTTAGGGTCTACCACCTTGTCATTTTCACCAATTCTCATCATAGGAATCTCAACTTTTGGTTGTTCACTTTCAATCTGGTCGAGTTGTTTTTGTGCTGTCTCTTCGTCTACGTTATACACTCTCATAATAGCGTCAAGTTTGCTTGTTATACCTGCATCAATAGCCATTGTTTCGGTTTCTATCTGTTCAGCATTATCAATCGGGAGTCCATCTTGCCACTGTATATCAGGAAGTGTAGCTTCTCCTTTTAGTTTTAACCCTCCTACCTCAAGACTCCACTCTTTAGCAACAAGCTGCGCTATATACAATACCTGTTTGAGTGCATAATCATAATAGAGTCTCTTTCGTGAAGCCTTAGCAATAGTACGCATAAGCTTAAACTTTAAGGCACGACCACTATCACTCTTTCCCTCTCCAAGACCTAATATATCGGGTGAGATCTCACCAATAAGATACATAAAATCCATGAGTTTCTCAATCTCAGTAAATGCACTCTCTAGTTTAGCGTCCCATACAATATACTCAGGCTTGCCCTCCTCACCCTCACCGAGTGCGATAACGCCAAGTGCTTTTTTATTGACGTTGCCTTTTTCATCAAGCACCCCATCAGGCACAACTAAAATAGGGTCGCCATGCTTATCTAAAATATTATCAACCTTCGTCATTCGGTTATTTATGGCATAGAAGAGAGAGTCAAGATCGCTATAGTCTGAGGTTCCAAAAAACTGCCCGCCTATTTTCCAGTTTGGGACGTGAACAATGAGGCTTTTTTCAATACGGGTTTCTTCTTTTGGTTTTAAATCAGGCACGCCTAAAATACTCAAGTTTACCTCTTCTTTAACAACTCCATTTTCTAGCACATGGACTGCGTTAGTGATAAGACCTTCTGTATGTGTTTCGGTTCGTAGATACTCCTTATCATCCTGTTTAAACCTCCATGCTAAAGTCTGTGATTGGGGCTCTGCCCGTACGTTAAATGGGTCAATCTTCGGAAAGTATACACTTGGTGTAATATCCTCAATAATCACGGTTGAGTTTTTATCTGAAGCAAATCTTTTACCTACTCTAATCTTAAATACCGCATCACCCATTACAGAATTTGACAATGCGCTTTCGTAACACTGAATATCCATCTTGTTCTCATTCCATAAAGCGTCTATAAACTCTTGATCTCCCTCCTCAGTCTTAATAATAGGTGCTTCGCTAAAGAGCATATCAGCGAGGATTTTAGATATTAAGCCAGCAAAGTTTGCAGTAACATAGCGAAGCTTTGAATATTCCCTTGAGTAAACAGGGTCATCTATCTTTATATTAAACGCATCAAAATGCTCACCTTTAAAGAGCCTCAAGTAGTAGTTGTAGTTATCGAGTCTAGCCTTTGAAACATCATCAGGAAAAACATTTTCAGATTTTGTCTGGGGCCTTAGGGCCTGTTGCTTTTCAAGAGCATTCTGTAGCGAGACATCGGGCTTCTGTGGGAATGGATCAACCATATAATTAGTATAACATTGTAAACATTTTTAAAAGGGCTTTTCGCTAAAGACTCTGGCCCGTGGTCTATTATGCTTTTGCATCTGAACAGCGATAAATGCCGCAAATAGCGCATCGTCATGTTTACCCGCTGCATGTTCTCGTTTACCGTTCTCGTTTTTAACAAAAGTCCTCATCTCAGAAAGAGTAATAGGGCTGTTTATTTTTAAATGCCCCTCTTCAAAGTAAATAATATAGTCGTCAATCATAACATCACGGGTCTTTACGTTAGTACTCCATCCAATTTTTTTAGTCCTTTGTAGGGTCTTCTCGTCAATTCTTGTTTCAAAGTAATAATTGCTGTAGATTTTACTAAGAAACAGGATAGTCGTAAGCATGTTATTTTCAACGCCTATAAATGCCTCATTATAGAAGTAACCTATTTCAACTGCCAATTGCGCAAGCTCGTCTGGTCGCATCTTACCGTAGAACTGAGCTACTTGATCAAGTGTTTCACGATCCCAGACATCAATACAGGAGCTATCAGCCCCGTCTCCGTCGCTTGGGTCAATCCCAATTATATATTTGCGATTCTCAATTGGTAAATGCCAAAAATGCACACCTTTCTTGACTAAAGATACATATTTAGTATGTATGTTCTCAGGTACTTCCCCATCTTGGATCTCTTTTTTAGGTACAACCGCCTCTATCATTTCAACATCAAACACATTACCTAAACCGCTTTGGAAGGCCTCAAGTATTGACATGGGATACTCCTGTTTAAAGAGTTGATCACCTGAAAGCCCAAAACCTTGATTTTGTGATCTTAACTCTTGTTTTTTCCATCGCCTCCATAAGAGCTGCCCATCGGTTAAATTGAATTTGTCTCTTAGTTGTATTTCTTCGTTTGTAATATCCTCGATAGTACCAGGTAATGAATACTGGGGGTCTATCTGCCACGGGTAGAAATACGTTTTATAGTCTTGCTCTGTAGGTACTTTTGTATGGTAGCGCATATACTCATCGTAGAACTCATTAAACCCGTTACCTGTGGTTTCCTCTGATATACGACCGTTAAGAGGGACAGCCTGTTTGCTTCCTGATGCAAGCTCTAGTCTGTCTTTAATAAAAGCACTCTCGGTTATATGGAGATTTAAGACTGTTCCGCCTCGTAGCTTGGTTGCGACGTATATAGAAGAATCGAGTATCGCACCATCGAATCTATGCGTAAAGTCGTATCTGTGTTTAGTATCCGTTCTTGTTTTGGGTTTAAGTATATCGGGTATATTCTCATAGGCACGTTTTACAATATCGAAGTATTCAGGCAGTTTTTTAGCCTCGTGTGCAATAAGTGCGCAACTCATACCTTGCACCCATAACGCCTCATCTAATAAGTCGAGTGCGTATAGAGTCGTCACACCACCCTGTCGGTATTTGAGGATCATGTTATATCTGTGTGCGCCTCGGTCAAGAAGATGCTTCAGTTGTGTCTGGTTCGGGTAGAATGTTACTAACTTCCCCTGTTT
The DNA here is from genome assembly GCA_964635875.1 of uncultured Aquaspirillum sp. GTDB lineage: Bacteria > Pseudomonadota > Gammaproteobacteria > Burkholderiales > Aquaspirillaceae > CAZWRK01. The sequence goes on along the minus strand of CAZWRK010000037.1, from coordinate 1,859 downwards.
GTCCTTTATCTTGTAGAGGTGTGTGAGTCGCCACGCTTTGTCCAACAATCTTTTGTCCCAGTTCTCCATAATTTGTCTCTAAACTGTCTAAAGTGTTAATTAAGTCTTTCCCATTAGTTGTAAGATCTATCTTATTAGTGAGACGACCTTTTATCTTTAGTGCAGTTTCAAGATACTTATGGCGTGTTTGTAAGTCCTCCACCTCAACAAAGTCATCCGTTCTGCTATTTGCGCCTTGTAATTCCCCGTCTATTTCAGAAGCCGTGGCGCCTTTTTTTATAATAATTCTTGCTGATAATTGTTTCATTGCTTCAAGTCCTTCTTCTAGTTTTCTGGTTAGAAGTTCATCTGGTAAGTATTCAGACAAGAGTTCTTCCCATGCTTTAGATCTTGTAAGGACTGAAGGGTTATCCACCGATGAAGGGCTATATCCTACCTCACGCATTGCCTTAGCTACATTACCCCCATTTTCCAATACTTTCTGCATTGCTTTTTTTTGCTTTAACGTCATTGGTATTTTTTATATAACTTCTAATACAATTTTTCTAATATAATTTACTGTATACGATTATATCAAATCCTCTATGAATCCGTACCTAACTTATTTTATAGTCGCAACAACTGCTTTTTTTTTAGGTATCGCTTGTGGTATATTGATTAATAGGTTCTTTAATAAACAGGTAAGTAACATCGGTAATAATACCATTGTTCTTCTTATTGTTTCTTTTGTTTGGGCTCTGTCGATGGTTGTTGATATTCTAAGCCCTATATATGAGACCAGTCCACTAGTTCATGGATTAATGGGGGCAATTGTTGGTTTTTTTTATAAACCAAGTTTTTTTAAACAAGATGGTACAAAAAGCTAAAGATCATTTTCCAAGATTACTTAATGCTTTAATCTTCGGATGCGCCTTCGTCTTCTTAGGCTGGGTAATCCCTAACATGTACTTTACTTACTTTGATACTACAGAATACTATACCGCTAAATTTGTTATGCTTGATAACAAAGAATACAACGCTTGTGATACTATAACATTTGCAATCTCAAGAGACTCTAAAGCTAAAAGCGGGGCCACCTTCACTATTTCCCTTGTACTTTTAAATGGGATTCATGAAAAAGTGCCTCTTGCAAGAAGATCGGGCCCAGGTGATATTACTTTCGGAAAAGACGTCATCACAAACACATTCACCATCCCCTGCGATGTCCCCTCTGGTTTTTATTTACTAAGTAGATCGGTTATATTTAAAGTTTATGACAGAGAAAAAGTGTTTAATTATCAATCAGACACTTTTTACATAAAACAGAAAGGAGTTGATCTTAATGACTAATAAAGAGAATGTTAAAATGTGGTATCAGTCAAAAACCCTCTGGATAAACATATTAGGTGCGGTTGTTGTCTTACTTCAATATGCCCTAGATCAGAAGTTGGTTGACCCAGCCCTAGTTACTACGCTACTTGCTGTTTTAAACCTAGTCTTGCGCCTTAAAAAAGGTGAGCAAGAAACAGAGATAGCGAAGAAGCTATTTTAATCGTAGAATCCGCTACTTCTTCTAACTTGTTTTCTACAGGAGAGACAATATTGTATTTTTCTGTACTCAAAGTTTTTTCTGTTATTTCGTGGTATTTCTGCTCCACATTTCTTGCAGTGTCTTAAAGGGATTGGTTGTGCTATTGGTCTTACCTTTTTCACGAGTAGATTATACACCTCTCAAAAAAGTGGTATACTTTACCAAAATTCACATAGTCAAAGCACAATGAAGATCAACGAAATCTATTTAGGTGATTGTTTGGAAGTAATGAAACAATTAGAGGATAATAGTATTGATAGTATTGTGACTGACCCACCATACGAACTAG